>NZ_JBEXVE010000027.1:0-140523 GCF_040629205.1 Streptomyces sp. NPDC005962
GGAGTCGACGCGGAGCGTCGGCGAGTGACGACAACGCCGCAGATGCGCGTGCCAGGGCCCGCGAGCCCGGCCCTGATCCAAACGACAGGCCCTAGGTGCAGGGCCGAGCCGGGGGCCGGGGGCAGATGCTGCCGGAGGGCTGGGCCTGGTGCTTGGGCGCGTGGGCCGGTGCGGGGGTGGACGCTGAGCCCCAGGGCCGGGCGCTCGGCCGGGGCTGGGTCAAGGGGCGGGAATGGGGTTCTGGGGGTGTTCGGGCTGGTTATGCTCCTGGCATGCCTCGCTACGAATACCGCTGCCGCGCCTGCGGGACCACCTTCGAGCTCAGCCGGCCCATGGCCGAGTCCTCGGCGCCCGCGTCCTGCCCGGAAGGGCATGGCGACACGGTGAAGCTGCTGTCGACCGTCGCCGTCACCGGCGGCTCCGCCTCCTCCTCGGCACCGGCCGCGCCCGCCGGTGGCGGGGGCGGATGTTGCGGGGGCGGGTGCTGCGGCTGATCCTGGGAGGTACGTCATCGGGGGTACGTAAAACGGCACGTACCCCCGCGTACCCACCGGGTACGGCCTCGCCGGTTAGGAGGCCGACATGGCTACTGGCCGCCCCTCCCCCATCGGTCCGCACCCCGCGGGCACCGCGCGGCATTTTCCGGAGCGGATCGGCGGGCACACCAAGCTGGACGAGCATCTGCCGGTCGACCACCGGCTGAGCCGGGTCTACCGCATCGGCGCGGGGCTGATGGGGCTGGTCCTCGTCGCCTTCGGCATCCTCGGGCTGACGGACAACATCGGGTTCTTCGACATCGGTGGCGCGACCGCCGCCGGGCTCAACACCAACGGCGCGCTGAGCGTGCTGTCCATCGCCATCGGGGTGCTGCTGTTCATCGGCATGGTCATCGGCGGCAACTTCGCCTCGACGCTCAACCTGGTGCTCGGGCTGCTCTTCCTGCTGAGCGGCTTCGTCAATCTCGCGCTGCTGGAGACCAGCTTCAACTTCCTGGCCTTCCGGCTGCAGAACGTGCTGTTCAGCTTTGTGGTGGGGCTGATGCTGATGTGGTTCGGGATGTACGGGAGGGTCAGCAGCAAGCTGCCGCATGACAACCCGTACTGGATCGCCCGCCACCCCGAGCAGGCCCAGCGCGAGGCCCGGGCGCGCGAGGTCGTGGCCGCACGGCGGCAGGCCGCCGAAACGGGCGGCACGCAGGCGCACGGCGCCGAAACGGGCGGCGCGGAGGAAAGGGCGGCGGAGACGGGTGGCGGGCAGCCGCCCGGGAAGTGGGGGAAGCTGGACCGGGGGCCGGGCGACACGGCCACCCCGGCCGAGACGAGCCGCCCCCGTCGGCGCCGCCGCCACCGTGGCGAACGGCAGGTCAGCGGCGACGAGCCAGGGTCAGGCCGTCGGCGATCGTGAGCATGACCGCCTCCATGCGGTCATCGGCCGCCACATGGTCGTTGAACGACTTGATCGCGGCACCGCCACCACTGGCCGCCGGGTCGACGACGGACCCGCCGTAGAAGACGTTGTCCGCGACGATCAGCCCGCCCGGGTTCAGCCGCGGCACCAGCTCCTCCCAGTACGGGATGTAGTTGCCCTTGTCCGCGTCGAGGTAGACGAGGTCGATGTGCGGCTCGGCGGGCATCGCGCGCAAGGAGTCCAGGGCGGGCGCGATCCGCAGGTCGATACGGTCGGCGACGCCCGCCTCGGCCCACGCCTCCCGGCCGTACGCGGTCCACTCGTCCGACACGTCGAGCGCGATCAGCGTGCCGTCGGCGGGCAGGGCCTGCGCCATGGACAGCGCGGAGAAGCCGGTGAAGGTGCCGACCTCGACGATGTGACGGGCGCCGGTCAGCCGGACCAGGAACGCCAGCAGCGGGCCCTGCTCCTCGGCGGACTGCATCCCGGCGTACTCCGCCAGCCGGGCGTGGGTCACGTCGACCAGTTCGCGCTGCACGCGGTCGAGCGGCGGGTTGTGGGCCAGCATGTAGCCGTACAGCTCGCTGGTGATCGGAGTGCTCTTGCTCTCGGCCACGGGGCCCCTTCGTCGATCCGAATCCGGTCCGGTCGGGTTCCGGCCCGATTGCGTTCCGGTGCGGTCGCGTTCCGGTGCGATCCGGTGGGGAACCGGTGCGGTACTCAACCGGAATCAACCGGAACCGGCCCGACTGTAACGCGCACCGCCAGTAGATCAGCCCCGGCCGCGGGAAACCGCGCGAATGACCTCGCGGCGTGCCTTCGCCCGGTGCAGGGCGGCGTGTTCGGACAGGGCGCGGGCGATCGCCTCGCCCGCCGCGACGCCCTGCTCCTCCACCGCCGTGACCCGCGGCGCCGTCCAGCCCGCGGTGGCCAGTTCGCCGTGGCCGGGGCGCCAGGCCTGGTCGGCGGCTTCCAGCAGGTCGGCGTCGAGGAGCGAGTCGCCCGCGGTGAGCACCTCGTCCGCGCCCGTGCGGCGCTTGATCTCGGCGACGGCCGCGCTCTTGGTCAGCGGCTTCGGAACGGCGTAGATCTTGCGGCCCTGGAGCGAGACGGTCCAGCCGCGCGGCTCCGCCCACACCGCCAGCTCCTTGACGTAATCGTCCGGCAGCAGCTTCCGCTCCACGACGAGGTACGCGAACAGGCCCTCCGCGACCCGCTCCTTGAGCAGCCAGGACGGGTCGGAGGTGGCGGCCAGGTGGGCGCGGACCTCCTCCAGGGGGGCGCAGCCGTCGGCCAGGGCGCTGCGCACGCCCGCGTGCCACTCGGGGTCGGACTCGCCGTCGACCAGCAGATGGCCGCCGTTCGCGCAGATCGCGAAGCGGGGGGCCGGGCCGGGGAGATGGACGCGCCCGTACTGCTCGCGGGTGCGGGTGGTCGTCGGTACGAAGACGGCGGTGCGGGCCAGCTCCGCGATCAGCCCGGCCGCGGCCTCCGTCAGGTACGACAGCGGCTTGCCCTCGTACACCTCGACGCACAGCAGCCGGGGCGCCTCGCTGTCGGGCATGTCCAGGCCGAGCGCCGCCGCCGAGTAGATCAGCGTACGGTCGAGATCACTTGCCACCAGAACGGTCATCGGGCCGCCTCCGCGGGGTATCCGTACGCCGGGTAGGTCATCGTCGCGTTCATCTCGACGCCACCGCCTTGCCGTCCGCGCCCGTGGCGCCTCGTGTGTAGCGCGGGTGGATCAGCCCCACGCAGGTGTACGGCAGGCCGTCCGCTTCTTCGACCGGCACCCCGCGCTGCTCGGCGAGCAGCCGGACATGGTCCAGGTCCGCGCCCGCGCCCCGCTTGGCGAGGATCTTCCACGGGACGCGGCGCAGCAGCACGCGCGTCGTCTCGCCGACGCCCGGCTTGACGAGGTTGACGTCGTGGATGCCGTACTCCTCGCTGATCCGCTCGACGGCCCGCCACCCCTCCCAGGTCGGGGTGCGGTCGGCGGCGGCCAGCTCCTTCGCGTCGGCCGCCACGTCGTCGGCGACCTCCGGGAAGCGGGCCGTGATGGCGTCGAGGAAGGCGCCGGAGAGGTCCGCGTCGGCCAGCTCGCGGTAGAACTTCGCGCCGTGGAAGTCGTCCGGTCCGACGAGGTCGGCGCGGAGCACGGTGCGCGATATCAGCCCGGAGACGGTCGAGTTGAGGCACGCGGAGGGGACGAGGAAGTCGTCGCGGGTGCCGTAGGTGTCGACACAGCGGCCCGGGTCGGCGAGGACCGCGATCCGCGGGTCGAAGTCGGGGTACGGGGCGAGCGCGTCCGACAGCTCGCGGGTGATCGCGCCCTTGCCCGTCCAGCCGTCGACGAAGACGACATCGGCCGGGTCGTGGTGGTCGGCCAGCCAGCGCAGCGCGGCGGTGTCGATGCCACGGCCGCGCACGATGGACACCGCGTAGTGCGGCAGGTCGAGCCCGTGGGCGTGGCGCGCCCAGCGGCGCATCAGCACGCCGACGGGCGTACCTGCCCGGGCGAGCGAGACGAGGACGGGGCGCGGGGAGCGCTCGGCGAGCACGGTCTCGGTGACGGTGCCGACCGCGCGCGCGATCCGGCCCGCGGAGGCCGCGAGCGCGGCCCGGAACAGCTCCTGGTAGTCCTCGCTGGGCTGGTACTCGACGGGCAGCGACTCGGCGTAGTGCGCCCCGCCGCTCTGGATCGCCTCCTCGCGCTCCTCGGTGGGGGCTTCGAGGGTGACGTGGGAGAAGTCCCGGAGCAGCCAGCCGACGTCGTCGGGGGCGTACGACGAGAACGCGGGACCGCGCAGGGGTTCGGGCGGCGCGTGGTGCATGGAGGGGGCCTGCCGTTCGGGGACGGGAGCGGTGGGGGTCGGTACGTAGGAGGGGACGACGGCCAGCAGCAGCCGGTCGGTGTGCGCGGCCAGCCGCGCGAGCAGCCCGTCGGGGGCGTGCAGCGCGGGGGTGTCGGCGGCCGAGTCGACGACGGCGACGACCGCGTCGAAGCGGCGCGCGGGGTCGGCGCCGGGCGCCACGTTGTACGCGTAGCGCGGCCCGGGCCCGTCGGCGGGGGCGTCGTGGGCGGGGAAGGTGAGCGCGGTGCGGATCGCGTAGCCGGGGTCGTCCACGGCGAGCACGGGCGACCGCGTGGTGGTCGAATACCGCACTTCGGCCCCGTCGAGCACCCCGTCCAGCGCCCCGGCGAGCCGCAGCGGCGCGTACATCAACTCCTCGAACCCGAGCACGAGTACGCGGCGCGGCTCGGCGGCGGGGGTGCTCCGGCCCGGCAAACCGGCCGCACCGGCGGCACCCGCCGCCCCGGCCGCAGCGCCGTCGCCCCACCCGGGCGCCCCGCCACGCACCGGCGCCGGGCCGGTACCCGCCCGGTCCGACGGGCCGGGGACATCGGCGGCGCCCACCGCCCCGGCCGATGCGGGCTCCGGCCCGGTGTGCGCCGACCCGTCGGCGGGCGGCACGGCCAGGGCGGGCGAGCCCGGCCCGGCCGGGGTCCCGGGGGCTCCGGTCAGGGCCTCGGCGAGGCGTGATGCCATGGCCGGAAGCGCCGCCTCCAGGCGGGCGCGGTGGGCGGGGGTGAACCCATGGCGCCCGCCGTCCGGCAGGCCTTCCGGCCAGCCCAGCTCGACCCGGGCGGCCCTCGGGGCGCCGTCCGCCCGGCGCGCCCCTGCCGATCCGGGCGGCCCGGCCTCGTCGGCGGGGGCCGCGGCCTCTGCCTGGGCGGCGGGGGCGGACGTCCGCGGGTCTGCCTCCCGCGCGGCCTGGGCCCCGCTCGTCGCCGGAGCGGCTCCGGTAGCCGGGCCCGCGGGCCCGGACGGCGACGCGCCGCCCAGCACGGACCGTGCCCCGTGGTCCGCCCCCGGGCTACCCGCGTCGCCACCGGCCGCGGGCCCGGATGGCGGCCTACCGCCCCACGCCGCCGGGGCGGCCGGAGCCGCCAGAGCCACCGGGGTGGCTCCGACCGTCGGGCCACCCGGGCCATCGGCATCCGGCACCGCCGCCGCGAGGCTCTCCGCCGTCGCCCCCTCCCCCGCCGGGGCCGGGGTGTGGGCGGCTACCAGGGTTCGGCCTCGTTCCAGGACGTCGTCCGGGAGGTGGACCGTGCCTGCCGCGGCGGAGACGAGGTCCACGCGGGCGCCCAGGTCGGCCGCGAAGGCGTCCAGGCGGGCGCGGTCCCCGGGGGAGCGCATGTCGACCAGGGCGACCACCACATAGCGGTCGCGGGGGAAGCGGCGGTGGAGGGCGGCGATGGTGTTGAGGACCGTGCGGCCGGTGGAGAACTCGTCGTCCACCAGGACCAGCGGGCCGTCCGTGGCGAGCAGCCGGGGGTCTTCCGGGAGCAGCAGATGGGACGTGGCGTGGCTGTGCTCCTCCTCGAAGCCGCCCACCGTGGGCACGCCCGCGACCGGGCGGCGGGTCGAGTGCAGGTACGGGGCGAGGGAGAGGCCGTCGGCGACGCTGTGGCCGAGGCCGGTGGCGGTCTCGGCGTAGCCGAGGACGACGGCGCGGGCGGCCGCCTCGTCGCCCAGCAGGGCGCGCACCTCCTGCCCGAGGCTCACGCCCGCGCCGTGGACGGCGGCGGGCCGCTGGGGGACGTGTTTGCCGAGCACGTTCGACACGAGCAGATGCGCCCGCTTGGGGTTGCGCCGCAGGGCGAGCCCGAGCAGCCCTGGCAGCCGCCCGTCGCCGTCGAGCCGTACGCCGAGCCGGTCCGCGACCCACTGTCCCGACCACACCACGCTGTCTGCCTCGTTTCCTCTCACGCGGTCCGCAGGCCGGCGGCCAGCAGTTCCACGAAGCTCACGTCCTCCCGGGCGACGCCGAAGACCTCGGCGCGCTGCAGGGTCCTCTCGGCCCAGGCCCGGTGCGGTTTCACCTCGTTCATTTTGTTGGTGTACGCGGAACGCAGCACACCGCCCCCGCCGCGCTCGGGTTCGAGGATGTCCACCGCGTCGCTGAACTCCTCGTGGCTGACGACGGACAGGGCGTGCACCGGGGCGACATGGGTGGGGTGGATGCAGGTCTTGCCCTGGAGCCCGTTGGCCCGGTCGAGTTCGATCTCGCGCAGCAGTCCGTCCATGTCGTGCTCGATGAGCGCGGCGCGCAGCGATTCGGCGCGCCCGGAGAAGGGGCTGAGCCGCAACTGCGGTTTGAACATGCGTTCGTGCTGCTTGAAGTACTCCCACACCGGGCCGGTGACGGTGAATCCGGTGCCGTCGGCCCGGCCCAGCATGTTCACTACGTCGCCGATGACGGAGGCGACGAGCTGGACGTCGTACGCGGTCATGTCGGGCGCCCGGCGCAGCGCGTACGCGGAGCACAGGTCGGTCACGCCGAGCCGCAGCGCCAGCACCCGCTCCCGGTATTTGTCGACGATCCGGCCGATCCCGGCGAGGGTGTCGGTGCGGGTTTCGCGGTGCATCAGCTCGGGCGACTCCAGGACCGGCATCGCATACAGTCGCCGCTTCCCCAACACCTCGGCCACCTCGCGGCTTTCGGCCGCTATCAGCGCCTCCAGGAACGGAACGCCGCGCTCCTCGGTGAACTTGGGCAGTACGAATCCGGACAGCAGCCGCACGGCCGGTCCGAGCCGCCGGACGAGGTCGACGATCTGCTCGGGGGTGCGGACCCGGATGAAGAGCAGCGGCAGATCGGTGTCCGCGCCGCGCTCGGCGAGGGCGGCGAACTGCCGGACGAGGTTCTCCTCGGCGCTCGGCACCTCGGCGTCATGGATCGAGTCCTCCAGGCACAGCACCATGGAGACAACGCCCTGACCAGCCTGTTTGGTGATGTCCTCGGCGAGGGCGGGCCGGGTGGCGGGGCTGTAGAGGGTGGCGCCGAGAGCGACGGCGAGGGTCCGGGCCGGTGAGTCGACCGTGAATTCCACGGGCTGCTGGTGGAAGAGGCGCGTCCGCACCTCGTCCGGCAGATGTCCAAAATGCCGCATGTATCTCCCCGCACTGCCGGTTCCCCACCCGGGCCACACGATCCTCGGGTGGCCGATTATCGTACGTCCGAGCCCTGGTCAAAAGTTCCCCAAGGCCGTGAAAATCACGTAACTCCTCTGCGTCGCTCAGGTATCCGGCATGCCCGTCCGGCCACATCCCACCAGCTCTTCCCCGCCCCCTGCGTTGTCCCGGCACCCTGCGGGAGGGCAGGATTACCGCCATGACGCACGCCATGCTGAAGGGATCGAACATCCCGCTCGAGGCCACGGCCATACGCGCGGTGCTGCGCTGGACCCCCGGCACGGACGTGCCGGACGTCGACGCCTCGGCCCTCCTGCTGAACAGGGACGACCGCGTGCGCTCGGATGAGGACTTCGTCTTCTACAACCAGCCACGGCACCCCTCCGGCCTGGTCCGGCACCTGCCCAAGAAGCAGGCGCCCGAAGGGCTGACGGACACCATCGAGGCCGATCTGACCGCGCTGGAGCCGGAGGTGAACCGGGTGGTGCTCGCGGCGTCGGCGGACGGCGGCACCTTCGGACAGGTACGGGATCTGAGCCTGCTGCTGTACGACGCGTCGCCGTCGGCCGCCGAGGAACCGCTGGCGATCTTCGCGGTGCTGCCGGAGACCGGCAAGGAGATCGCGCTGGTCTGCGGCGAGCTGTACCGGCGGGGGGACAGCTGGAAGTTCCGCGCGCTGGGGCAGGGCTATGAGTCCGGGCTGGTCGGGCTGGCCACGGAGTACGGCATCTCGGTGGACGACGGCGAGGCCGCGGAACGGGACCGGGGCGCCGAGGAGCCGGAGGCCGCCGTGGCCGAGCCCCTGTCCCCGCCGGGCCCGGGCCTGGCCTCCAGCCAGGCCGAGACGGCCGCTCTGCCGCATCCTCGACCCCTGCCGCAGCCCGACCCCTGGGACTCTCAGGCGACCCAGCCGTACTCCCCCTCGCAGGACGCCACGGCGGGCGTCACGGGCGCCGCGACGGGCGACGGCGACTACTACCTGCCGCCACAGCCGCCCGGACCGCCCCAGGCGCCGCAGCAGCCCCCGGCTCCGGCCTATCCGCAGCCGCCCGCCCAGCCCCCGGCACAGCCCGCGTACGGCTACCCCCAGCAGCCGAGCTACGGCTACCCGCAGCCGCCCGCATACGGCTATCCGCAGCAGGTGCAGCGGACCGATCCGCCGCCCCCGCCGCCGCTGCCGATGCCGTTCCCCGACCCCAACTTCGCCCTGCCGCCACAGGGGCCGCAGTTCCAGAAGCGCTAGCCGACGCGAGCGCCGGTGGTGGCGGCGGTTACACCTTGGACTTGTAGCCGCGGCCCCACTGGAGGCCCCATCCGTAGAGCCGGTCCAGCTCGGCCTGGAAGCCGTAGACGTACTTCACCTCGCGGCGGACGACGATCTCGCCCTTGACGTTCTCCAGCATGACCACGGCGCAGGAGCGGGCCTGCGGGGCCCGCTCGTCGAGCGCGATCTCCACCCGCGGGCCGTTGCTGGGGAAGAGCGTGACCATGCCATGGGTACGGTCGAAGGCGGGCGTGCCGTCGTAGATGTAGACGAAGACGAGTAGACGCTTGATGTCGTCCTTGTGGTCCAGATTGATGTATATCGTCTCGCCCATGCCGGAGCCGAACCGGTCATCCCCGCTGAGCTTCACATACGGCGCCTCGTTGAGGTTGCCGAAGAAGTCGCCGAGTGGCTGGACCACGCCCTTGGCGCCGCTCTTCAGCTCGTACATGACGGCCAGGTCCAGGTCGACGTTGACCATGGCGGGCCCCTGGGCCTGCACCACCTGCGGCTTGAACATCTGCAGCGGGTGACGCAGCAGACTGGGCCTCCGGCTGTTGAAGTCCGAGGTGCGCATCTGCCAGGACAGATTGATCCGCAGGTTGCCGCTGGCGGCGCCCTGTTTGGTCAACGAGATCGCCGAGTTCCGCTTGGTCAGCTCGACCGCGCCGGTCGCGTCACCGCTTTCGAACTCGCGCCACGCGGACCGCCCCCAGTTGCTCCAGAACGCCATCGTGCGCACCCCCACCCTTCGTGGCTCCCACTGCCTCAACACCGCTCCATGAGCAGCGGGGCGGCCGGGAGGTCAAAAGACCTCGGCCGCCCCGCTGAGAGCGTTCCTCAAACGCCGGTGCGTCACACTCCGGCAGTCGGACTGCTCAGACTCCGGACGTCACTTCCGTTTTCTCCTCGGAATCGGCTCCGCCGCCATGCCCCTCCCGGCGGTTGCGGACGACCGAGGACCAGTACGAGGCGCCGATGAGGAGGACGCCCACCAGGCCGGTGATGACCTCGTTGATCTCGAACTTGATGGTGACCAGCAGAATGGCGGCCAGCGCACCGATCGCGTAGTGCGCGCCGTGCTCCAGGTAGACGTAGTCGTCCAGGGTGCCCTGGCGGACCAGGTAGACGGTCAGCGAACGGATGTACATCGCGCCGATGCCCAGACCCAGCGCCATCTCGAAGATGTCGTTGGTGATCGCGAAGGCACCGATCACGCCGTCGAAGGAGAACGAGGCGTCGATGACCTCGAGGTAGAGGAACATGAAGAACGCGGCCTTGCCCGCCATGCCGACCACCGTGGCGCCGCTGCTGCCGCGCTGCCCGCTCTCCGCGGGCTTCTTCTCGTCAGAGCCGTCAGCGCCTTCCGCGCCGTCGCCATCCCCTTCGTCCTCGTCGTCCTCTTCGAGCTTGTCCTCGAAGAATCCGGAGACCCCGTTGACGACCAAGTACGTCATCAGACCGGCGACCCCGGACAGCAGCACGGTCGCGCTCTTGTCGCCGCCGCCGTGCGCCACGTCGGTGGCGAGGGTGGTGGCACTGACCAGCAGCACGGCCAGGGCGATGACGACCGAGAAGGTGTCCAGCTTGCCGAGCTTGGACAGCGGCTTCTCCAGGAAGCCCAGCCAGCGGATGTCGCGCTCCTCGAAGATGAAGTCGAGGAAGATCATCAGCAGGAACATCCCACCGAAGGCCGCGATCGCCGGGTGGGCGCCCGTGACCAGGTGTTCGTACTTTTCCTTGTCATTGATCGCGAGGTTCACGGCCTCGATCGGTCCCAGCTTCGCCGTGATGGCGACGATGACCACCGGGAAGACCAGGCGCATGCCGAAGACTGCGATGAGAATGCCGATGGTCAGGAAGATCTTCTGCCAGAAGGCATTCATCTTCCGCAGGATGCCCGCGTTGATCACCGCGTTGTCGAACGAGAGCGAGATCTCGAGGATGGAGAGGATTCCGACGATCGCGAGCCCCTTCCACCCCCAGAGGACGCCGGCCAAGGCCAGACCGATCGCCGTGACGGCGAACGACCAACCAAAGGTTTTGAGGAGCACTGGCAACCCAATCCTTCTTCGTACGGTCTCCCCCGCGCCTGTTACGCGGCTTTACGAAACGTTGACCCCGAAGTCTAGAGCGATGCCCCGGAGCCCCGACGCGTACCCCTGCCCCACTGCACGGAACTTCCAC
This sequence comes from Streptomyces sp. NPDC005962, assembly GCF_040629205.1. Taxonomy (NCBI): domain Bacteria; kingdom Bacillati; phylum Actinomycetota; class Actinomycetes; order Kitasatosporales; family Streptomycetaceae; genus Streptomyces; species Streptomyces sp. NPDC005962. The sequence goes on from NZ_JBEXVE010000027.1 coordinate 10,843, forward strand.
TCGCCGTTGTGCCGGTAGACTTCTCCGAAGATCATCGCGGTCTCGCCTGAGGCGTCCTCGGAGAGGTCGTAGCGGGCCAGCTCAACGCCGTCCGCCTGGTTCACCACTCGGATGAACGCGTTGCTGACCTGCCCGAACGTCTGGCGCCTGGCGTCGGCGTCATGGATCGAGACCGGGAAGACGATCTTGTCGACCCGCTCCGGGACCTTGCTGAGGTCGATCAGCACCGACTCATCGTCGCCGTCGCCCTCCCCGGTGAGGTTGTCGCCGGTGTGCTCCACGGAGCCCTCAGGGCTCTTGAGGTTGTTGTAGAAGACGAAGTACTCATCGCCGAGCACCCGCCCCGCCTCGCACAGCAGCGCGCTGGCGTCGAGGTCGAACGGTGCTCCGGTGGTGGAGCGCGCGTCCCAGCCCAGGCCCACGAGCACCTGGGTGAGATTCGGCGCGGCCTTGGACAGGGAGACATTGCCCCCCTTGGCGAGTGTGACGCCCATGATCCTGGTCCCTCCCCGGGGTAGTGCGTGGTACGACGCGCATCCGGCGCCGCACTCCCGCCTGTCGCGTGCAGGGGTGCGGCGCCGGACGAGACGGCCCGGCGCGCCCGGCCGAGGGTTCATGGCCCGGCCGGGCGCCTGGGCCGGTTCAGACGTTGACGCCGAAGTCCTGCGCGATGCCACGCAGCCCCGAGGCGTACCCCTGACCGATGGCGCGGAACTTCCACTCCGCCCCGTTCCGGTACAGCTCGCCGAAGACCATGGCGGTCTCGGTGGAGGCGTCCTCGGAGAGGTCGTAGCGGGCCAGCTCGTTGCCGTCGGCCTGGTTCACCACTCGGATGAACGCGTTGCGCACCTGGCCGAAGCTCTGCTGACGGGTCTCGGCGTCGTAGATCGACACCGGGAAGACGATCTTGGAGACATCGGCCGGGACACCGGCCAGGTTCACCTTGATCTGCTCGTCGTCGCCCTCGCCCTCACCGGTGATGTTGTCACCGGTGTGCTCGACGGAGCCGTCGGGGCTCTTGAGGTTGTTGAAGAACACGAAGTTCTGGTCGCTGGCGACCTTGCCTTCGGTGTTGGTCAGCAGGGCGCTGGCGTCGAGGTCGAAGTCGCTGCCCGTGGTCGTACGGGCGTCCCAGCCCAGACCGACGACGACCGCGGTCAGGTTGGGGGCTTCCTTGGTCAGCGAGACGTTGCCGCCCTTGCTGAGGCTGACTCCCACGAGTCCTCCCAAAAAGGTTCGTCAGGAGCACGGTGTGCCCCTATCTCTATGAGGTTTCCCAACAGGATCAACGCGTCGATCCTGGTGAGCGGTTCCCGCCCGTTACAGGCTTTCGAGAGCCTTGGCGTAGTCGTTCAGGTCCCGGGCGTCGGGCAGGCCGTTGACGATCGTCCAGCGGACCACGCCCTCCTTGTCGATGACGAAGGTGCCGCGCACCGCGCAGCCCTTCTCCTCATCGAAGACGCCGTAGGCGCGGCTGGCCTCGCCGTGCGGCCAGAAGTCCGACAGCAGCGGGTACTCCAGACCCTCCTGCTCGGCGAAGACCCGCAGGCTGAAGGGCGAGTCGTTGGAGACCGCGAGCAGCTGCACATCGTCATTGACGAACGTCGGCAGCTCGTCGCGGAGCGCGCACAGCTCGCCGGTGCACACGCCGGTGAAGGCGAACGGGTAGAAGAGCAGCACGACGTTCTTCTCGCCGCGGAAGTCGGAGAGCCGGACCGACTCACCGTGCTGATTCTTCAGCTCGAAGTCCGGGGCCTTCGTACCGACCTCTATGGCCATGGGAGCCATCCCTTCACATCAAAGTCTCGACTGATCACGCCCACCCTACGCGCCGAGCCCCCCACCGAAAGGGAACGGCGGGGGGCTCGGCTATGTAGGTCCTTCGGCCTCAGCGCTTGCCCGAACGGGCGGCCTTCGGAGTGACCAGGCGGCTGCCGGTCCAGTCCTTGCCCGCGTTGAAGCTCTTCGTCTGGGACAGGCCCGCGGTGGTCGCGGCCTCATTGATGTCGCTCGGCTCGACATAGCCGTCACGCCCGGTCTTGGGCGTCAGCAGCCAGACCGGTGCGCCGTCGTCGATCATCTGGATGGCGTCCACCAGCGCGTCCGTCAGATCACCGTCGTCCTCTCGGAACCACAGCACAACGGCATCGGCCACATCGTCGTACTCCTCGTCGACGAGCTCCTGGCCGGTGATCTCCTCGATGGACTCGCGGAGCTCCTGGTCGACATCGTCGTCGTAGCCGATCTCCTGGACCACCTGCTCGGGCTGGAAACCCAGCCTCGCGGCAGGGTTGGTCCGCTCCTCCGCGTGGTCCGCGGTCGCGCTCACGGATTGCCTCCTGTCATCTTTCGTTCACTCTTCGAGTCTGTCAGCGCCCCGCGCGCGTACGCGAAGCATTGGGGCGTAGTCCACACGGGCCGGGCGGATCGCGCAAGTACCCGGCCAGCGATCCCGCCCAAACGTTGACGTGTCGCCGCAACTCCCATCAGGGAGGAACGGCACGGAACGGCATGCTGCTGCCCGGATTACCCCGTTATGCCCAGCTTACGTGTGTGTATCGACACCCTACGCCGCCCGGAGCCGAACGGCCGTACGCAGGTGCCCCCGGACGTGGGCGTAAGGTTGCGATTTGGCCGTCGCGACGCCGACCACACGCCGACCGGCACCGTCCGGCCCGGCGAGCGGCAGTCTCGCCTGGTGGTGGTTACCACTCGGTAGAGGTGACGTATCCCGTACCCGAGGTACACGATGGAGACCGGCGCGACAGCAGCAGAGCACGTATCCATGTCCGTGCACAGCACGACCGAAAAGCGAAGGAATAGCGTGGCTTCCGGATCAGATCGCAACCCGATCATCATTGGCGGCCTTCCCAGCCAGGTCCCGGACTTCGATCCCGAAGAGACCCGGGAGTGGCTCGACTCGCTCGACGCGGCCGTCGACGAGCGAGGCCGGGAACGGGCCCGCTACCTGATGCTTCGCCTGATCGAGCGCGCCCGCGAAAAGCGGGTGGCCGTGCCCGAGATGCGCAGCACGGACTACGTCAACACCATCGCCACCAAGGACGAGCCGTTCTTCCCCGGCAACGAGGAGATCGAGCGGAAGGTCCTGAACGCGACCCGCTGGAACGCGGCGGTGATGGTCTCCCGTGCGCAGCGCCCGGGCATCGGGGTCGGCGGCCACATCGCCACCTTCGCCTCGTCCGCCTCGCTGTACGACGTGGGCTTCAACCACTTCTTCCGCGGCAAGGACCAGGACAGCGGCGACCAGATCTTCTTCCAGGGGCACGCCTCCCCCGGTATCTACGCCCGCGCCTTCCTGCTCGACCGGCTGTCCGAGAATCACCTGGACGGATTCCGTCAGGAGAAGTCCAAGCTCGGTCACGCGCTGTCCAGCTACCCGCACCCGCGGTCGATGCCGGACTTCTGGGAGTTCCCGACCGTCTCGATGGGCCTCGGCCCGCTCGGCGCCATCTTCCAGGCCCGGATGAACCGCTACATGGAGGCGCGCGGCATCGCCGACACCTCCAACTCCCACGTCTGGGCGTTCCTCGGCGACGGCGAGATGGACGAGCCCGAGTCGCTGGGCCAGCTGTCCCTGGCCGCCCGCGAGGGCCTGGACAACCTCACCTTCGTGGTCAACTGCAACCTGCAGCGGCTCGACGGCCCGGTGCGCGGCAACGGCAAGATCATCCAGGAGCTGGAGTCGCAGTTCCGCGGCGCCGGCTGGAACGTGATCAAGCTGGTGTGGGACCGCACCTGGGACCCGCTGCTCGCCCAGGACCGCGACGGTCTCCTGGTCAACCGGCTCAACACCACGCCGGACGGCCAGTTCCAGACGTACGCCACCGAGACCGGTGCGTACATCCGCGACCACTTCTTCGGCGACGACCAGCGGCTGCGCACGATGGTCGACGGCATGACCGACGACCAGATCCTGCACCTGGGCCGCGGCGGTCACGACCACAAGAAGATCTACGCGGCGTACGCGGCGGCCAAGGCCCACAAGGGCCAGCCGACCGTGATCCTCGCCCAGACCGTCAAGGGCTGGACGCTCGGCCCGAACTTCGAGGGCCGCAACGCGACCCACCAGATGAAGAAGCTGACGGTCGACGACCTCAAGGGCTTCCGCGACCGGCTGCACCTGCCGATCCCGGACAAGGAGCTGGAGTCCGGCGTTCCGCCGTACTACCACCCGGGCCCGGAGTCCGAGGAGATCCAGTACATGCACGACCGCCGCAAGTCGCTGGGCGGCTACGCGCCGACCCGCGTCGTGCGCGCGAAGCCGCTGCAGCTCCCCGGCGACAAGGCCTACGCGGCGGTCAGGAAGGGCTCCGGCCAGCAGCAGATCGCCACCACCATGGCGTTCGTGCGGCTGCTGAAAGACCTCATGCGGGACAAGGAGATCGGCAAGCGGTTCGTGCCGATCGCCCCCGACGAGTACCGCACCTTCGGCATGGACTCGCTCTTCCCGTCGGCCAAGATCTACAACCCGCTGGGCCAGCAGTACGAGTCCGTCGACCGTGAGCTGCTGCTCGCCTACAAGGAGTCGCCGACCGGGCAGATGCTGCACGACGGCATCTCCGAGGCGGGCTGTACGGCCTCGCTGATCGCGGCCGGTTCGGCGTACGCCACGCACGGCGAGCCGCTGATCCCGGTCTACGTCTTCTACTCGATGTTCGGCTTCCAGCGCACGGGCGACCAGTTCTGGCAGATGGCCGACCAGCTCGCGCGCGGCTTCGTCCTGGGTGCGACCGCCGGGCGTACGACCCTGACCGGTGAGGGCCTCCAGCACGCGGACGGCCACTCCCAGCTGCTGGCCTCGACCAACCCGGCCGTCGTCGCGTACGACCCGGCGTTCGGCTTCGAGATCGCCCACATCGTGCGGGACGGTCTGCGCCGGATGTACGGCGAGAACAGTGAGGACGTCTTCTACTACCTCACCGTCTACAACGAGCCGACCCGCCACCCGGCCGAGCCCGAGAACGTCGACATCGAGGGCATCCTCAAGGGTCTGCACCGCTTCCGGCAGGGCGAGTCGGGCACCCACCCGGCCCAGATCCTCGCCTCCGGCGTCGCGGTCCCGTGGGCCCTGGAGGCCCAGCGGATGCTGGCCGAGGACTGGGACGTCCGCGCCGACGTCTGGTCCGCCACCTCCTGGAACGAGCTGCGCCGCGACGCGGTGGAGACCGAGGAGCACAACCTGCTCCACCCGGAGGAGGAGCAGCACGTCCCCTACGTCACCCGCAAGCTCGCCGACGCGGAGGGCCCGAAGGTCGCCGTCTCCGACTGGATGCGCGCCGTCCCGGACCAGATCGCCCGCTGGGTCCCCGGCACGTACCAGTCGCTCGGCGCCGACGGCTTCGGCTTCGCCGACACGCGCGGCGCGGCGCGGCGCTTCTTCCACATCGACGCCGAGTCGATCGTGCTGGGCGTGCTGACGGAGCTGGCGAGGGACGGCAAGGTCGACCGCTCGCTCCTGAAGCAGGCCATCGACCGCTACCAGCTCCTGGACGTAGCAGCCGCCGACCCGGGCCCCGCGGGCGGCGACGCGTAACCGTCACGCGAGCGCGACAGCGCGAAGCGCCGGGCGAGCTGGGGTGCCAGCTCGCCCGGCGCTTTCGTGTGCCCGCCGCCGGGAGCACAACGCCCCGCCGAACAACGGCCCAGAGGCCCCCGGGGTCCAGGGGTGGCCCCTGGTTCGGGAAGGGGCGGGGTGGGGAACAAGACCCCGGCCCCGCCCCGTGCGTCACCGCTCCCAGATCTTGAAGGCCCGTACCTGGTAGGACGTTTCGGGGGACCAGGAGCCGGTGGGGTGGGTGCGGAATTCGCCTGTTTCGGCGCACTCCGCGCTCTGGTACGCCGTCACGGGGCGGCCCGTGCGGTTGGCCAGGGACGCGGCCGAGGCGCCGCGGGGCAGGGGTACGCAGCTTTCGATGTCGGTGTCGGCCAGTTCATGGACCTGGCGCGCGCCCGTGAAGGCTGCCTTGTGCCAGAGGCACAGCTGCCCCGTGGCACAGCTGCCGAGCCGGGGCCCGGGCGCCGCGGCGTGGGCGGAGGCGGGGGCCAGGGTGCAGGCCAGGGCGAGGACCGCCGTGGCCAGGATGGTCTTGCGCATATGGATCACTCCCCGTGTGGAAATGCGAACGGGAGCCAGCCTGTCGGCCGACTCCCGTCCCCACCACGGGGTTGGTGAAGGTCCACCCGGATAGGGGGCTTGACCCTGAGAGGTCAGATATGCACGCCCCCGCCGCCCGCGTCCGCGTTCTCACCACCCTTGGTGAACACCGCGACCAGCGCCGCGACGGCGGCGACCACGGCGGAGACGGTGAAGGCGAGCCCCATCCCCGACACGAACGTGTCATGCGTGACGCTCGTGATCTTCCCCAAGATCTCCGGCGGGGTGCTCTTGGCCGCCGGCGGGATGCCGACCGCGACCGCGTCGGCCGCCTGGGACGCCTGCTCCCCCCTCAGGGGCGGCAGTCCGGCCTTGGCCCACTTGTCGGGCAGGGTGTCGTCCACCTTGCCCGCCATGACCGCGCCGAGGACGGCCGTACCGAGGCTGCCGCCGACCTGCATGGCGGCCTGCTGGAGGCCGCCCGCGACACCGGCGTGCTCGATCGGCGCGTTGCCGACGATGACCTCGGTGGCGCCGACCATCACGGGGCCGAGACCGAAGCCGAGGAGGGCGAACCACACGGACATCTCGACCGTGCCGGTGCCGACCTCCAGGCCGGAGAGCCCCCACATGGCGACGGTGGTGAGCGTCATGGACACCACCAGCGGCCCCCGCGGCCCGAACCGGGTGATCAGCGCTCCGGCGATCGGCGAGGAGACGATCATCGTGGCGGTCAGCGGCAGCAGGTGCAGACCGCTGTCGACCGGGCTCATGCCGTGCACGTTCTGCAGGTAGAAGGTGACGAAGAACAGCCCGCCCAGGAATCCGAAGGCCATGAGCACCATCAGGATGGTCCCGGCGGTCAGCGGCAGCGAGCGGAAGATGGACATCGGCAGCAGCGGCTCGCGGGTCTGGTTCTCCCAGATCACGAAGACGATGAAGAGGGCGGCCGCGGCGCCGAGGAACATCAGCGTGTTGGCGCTTCCCCACCCCCACGCCGTGGCCTTGATGAGCGCCCAGATCAGGCAGAACATGGCGCCGGACAGCAGCACGATGCCGGGGAGGTCGAAGGACCGCGGGGCGTTCTCGGCCCGGTGGTCCACGAGGAGGATCACGCCGAGGACGACGGCGAGGATGCCCACGGGCAGGTTGATGAAGAAGACGGACTGCCAGCTGACGTGCTCGACGAGCAGTCCGCCGACGATGGGTCCGGCGGCGGTGGAGGCGCCGATCACGGCGCCCCAGATACCGAGGGCGATGTTGAGTTTCTCGGCGGGGAAGGTGGCGCGCAGCAGACCGAGCGCCGCGGGCATCAGCAGCGCTCCGCCCAGGCCTTGCAGCACCCGGAAGCCCACGACCAGTGCCACATCGCTGGAGAAGCCGATGGCGGCGGACGCGGCGGCGAAGGCGACGACACCGACGAGGAAGGTCTGCCGGTGGCCGAAGCGGTCACCCAGCTTGCCCGCGGTGATCAGCGCGACCGCCAGGGCCAGCAGATAGCCGTTGGTGATCCATTGGACATCGGCGAGCGAGGCGCCGAGGTCCCTCTGGATGGCCGGGTTCGCGATGGCGACGATCGTGCCGTCGAGGGCGACCATCGTCACACCGATCGCGACGGTGAAGAGCGTCAGCCAGGGGTGCCCTCGCAGCCCCTTCGGGGAATCCTTTATAGGAGGTTCCGGCGCCGAGTCGGCGACGGTGGTCTCAGACGTCATGCTCGGAGGCTAATGTCAGCGTCTGACAATTGACAAACTGATTCATCAGCTGGTCTCTGTCGTATTGGCCACAGGTATGGTGGCCTGCCGAAACGCGACAGAAAGCGAGCACGAGAGGTGACAGCGGACGAGGCGGTGGCACCGCCACCGACCGGACTGCGCGAACGCAAGAAGCAGCGGACCCGCGGCGCGCTGGTGCGCTCGGCGCTGGATCTGTTCACCTGCCAGGGGTACGACCACACGACGGTGGACGAGATCGCGGAGTCGGTGGACGTCTCACAGCGCACCTTCTTCCGCTACTTCGCCAACAAGGAGCAAGTGGCCTTCGCCACCCAGGACTCGGCGGAGTCGCACTTCTTCGCGGCACTGTGCGCCCGCCCCGCCCACGAGGCCCCGCTGGCCGCCCTGCGCAACGCCGTCCTCGGGGCCTGGGGCAGCATCGGGGACTCCCTGGAGGAGCTGGTTCCGGCCGAACTCCACATGCGGATGTACCGGGTGATCGAGTCGACGCCCGCGCTGCTCGCCGTCCATCTGCGCCGCACCGCGGAACTGGAGGAGCGGATCGCCTCGGAGATCGCCCGCCGCGAGGGCCTCGACGTCTCCCTGGACCCCCGGCCGCGGCTGCTGACCGCGATGTTCGGCGGCGTGATCCAGATCGCGGGGAAGCTGTGGGGCGAGGGCGACGACGACTCCACGGACGCCCTGCGGGACATCACCGCGTTTCACCTGGACCATGTGGGCCCGGCCCTCGCCGAGAACTGGCGCGCCGAGCGGTAAACCCGACAAGAGGCACCAAAGGCATCAAATCCGACATAAGTTTCCGTCAAAATCGCGCTCTCAAACGTGAGGTAGATCACGGTATTTGGCGCTGGTGGGCGGGCTTCTCCTAGGGTGTCCCGCGGTGACTTCCTTCTCGGAGCTCGGTTCTCCCTCCCCCGGTTCCACCGCCTGGCGCGCTCTGCTCGCCCTGGCGGTGGTGTTCGTCCTGCTCGCCACCACCGGCTGGACGGCCATACGGAGCCACAGAGGAGCCTCGGACCCGCTCTCCGCGTCGGTCGGCGCCTGGCGCCACAGCACCCTCGACGGTCACGCCCTGCCCGACCCGTACGCCTCGCCGCGCTTCCTCGGCCGCTGGCTGGACTCGCTCACCAAGGCCCAGCGCGACCGTCTCGTCGACCGCTACCCGCTGGTCGTCGGCAACCTCAACGGCGCTCCGGCGCGGCTGCGCTACCGCGCCAACCGGATCGCGCTGACCCAGGCCCGGGACATCGAGCGGCGCCGGATGCACAACGGCGAGCTGACCCCGTTCGGGCGCCATGACGCCGGGCGGCGGATGCACCGGTACGAGGACCTGCTGAGCGGGCAGCGGCAGATCCTGTCGTTCGATCCCTCGGGCGCCGGCCGGGCCGCCGAGGTCTTCGGCGACCTCGCCCACGCCCAGCGGGTCTCGGTCGTGGTGCCCGGTGTGGACACCAACATCCTGACCTTCCAGAAGTCCGACCGCCCGTACACGGCGACCGTCGGCATGGCCCGTGCGCTCTATCACAACGAGCGCACCCAGGCCCCGGACACCAGGACCGCCGTGATCGCCTGGGCCGACTACACCTCACCGGCCGGTATCGGCATGGACGCGGCCACCGGCAAGCTCGCCGCGCAGGGAGCGCTGCGGCTGCGCGCGCTGGTCAACGCGCTGCCCGAACCGGCCCGCGTCTCGCTGATGTGCCACAGCTACGGCTCGGTGGTGTGCGGGGTCGCCGCCCGCGACCTGCCGCCCAGGGTCACCGACATCGCGGTGGCGGGCAGCCCCGGCATGCGCGCGGACCGCGCCTCGGAGCTGGGCGCCGGGCGCCGGGTGTGGGCGATGCGGGACTCCGGCGACTGGATTCAGGACATCCCGCACCTGGAGGTCGGCGGCCTCGGCCACGGCGCCGATCCGCTCTCCTCCGGTTTCGGGGCCCGCGTCCTGTCCGCCGCCGGGGCCCAGGGACACGCCGGGTACTTCGACCCCGGCACCACCAGCCTGGACAACTTCGCCCGGATCGGGGTCGGCCGGGTCAAGACCGTGAGCTGCGGGGACAGTGCGGCGTGCACCGCCGGGCTGAGCTGACCCGCGGATGACCGAGCCGACCCGCGGATGAGGGCACGGCAGCCGGGCGGTGGGCACGCGGACAGGGACGGGGACGGCGCGTACTGGCATCGCCCTAGACGTTTGACGCGCGTAGCGCTCAAGGGGGGACGGGCGGGCCACCGCCGCATACGATGAGCCGCATGGGTGATGTGCTGGCCGGTTTTCAGACCGTCTGGGAGTTCGACACCGACTCCGTGCTCATCCGCTTCGAACGGGGAATCCGCACGCCGAAACTGCTGCAGGCGCTCGGCGAACGGCACATCCCCTACGAAGCGTTGTCCGCGGTCGATCTCGCTCCTGGTAAACGTGGAACGGTGGTGTTGCGCGCGGTGCCCAGACCCGGCGCCGATCCGCTGATGGACGTCGCCGACGGGCAGCTCAAGGAGGGGTACGACCCGTACCGCCTGGTGCTGCCCGCCGAGCGCGCGTCCCTCGCCGAGTACTACGCCGAGGAGCTGCGCGGTGCGCTCGGGCCCGGCGCGGGCACCGCTTCCGAGTCCCATCTGGTGGCGGCGCCCCCGCCGCCGCTGTCCTTCAAGGCGTACGACGGCAAGGCGTCCTTCGACGGCAAGGCGGTGTCGTTCCGCTGGTTCTGGACCGGCGCGTCCTCGGCGAAGTGGAAGGCCGGGGACCAGCGGTTCCGGATCGACGAGCTGGCCGGGGTGGAGTGGCGCTCGCCCGAGAACCGGGGCTCGGGCGGCGCGGCCGCGAAGGCGGCGGCCACGGCGCCGGTGGAGGACCCGGATGCGCGGGGAGCGGACGCGCAGGGTCCGGTGAGCCACGGCACGGCCGCGGGGAAGAGCACCGGAGGCAGGAGTTCCGGTGCCAAGGGCTCCGGTTCCCGGAGCTCCGGTACGAAGGGCTCCGGTTCCTGGGGCTCGGCCCCCAAGAGCGGCGGCCACGGCCATCTGCGGCTGGTGCCGCGCGGCGCCGAGGACCAGCCCGCGGGCCGCCCCGACCAGGACCCCGCGGCCGTGGTGTTCGGGATGGGGTACGGGCTCGTCCACGAGTCCCTGCCGTTCGCCGCCGCCGTACTGGAGGCCGTACGGGCGTCCGCCCCCGCGCCGTGTGCCGAGGGCTCCCCCGCACCGGCCCGCGCCACGGCCCCGGCGCGCCGCGACCCGGCCGACATCGCCGACCGCATCCGCCACCTCGGCGAGCTGCACACGGCAGGGCTGCTGACCGACGAGGAGTTCAGCGCGAAGAAGGCCGAGCTGCTGGCGGAGCTGTAGGCGGGCGCTGTGAAGGGGGAACCAGGGCGTCGAGCCCCTACCCAGGTATGAGCCATAAGTGGGCTCCCAGGTATGACGTGCGTCAGGGGCGCCGACCCTACGCTGAAGCGACCATGTCCTCACCCTCCACCGCCGCCTCCCCGACCACGGCGTCCACCGCGCACGAGAGCCTGTCCGCGGCCGCCCGGCGGCAGGCGGGCGGGCTCGCCCGGGCCCTGGTGACCCCGAGCTATCCGGCGACCCCGCTGCTCGCGGGGGCCTCCCGGCCCTGGCGGCGGAAGGTGCCGTACGCCGTCGCGATGATCCTCACCACCGTCCTGGTCCCGGTCACCGCCCAGCTCCTCTCCCACGACTACGGAGTGAGCGGCGGTCTCGCCACCCTGCTGGGGATCGCCCAGGCCACGCCGCTGCTGCTGGCGGTCACCCGTCCCCTCCAGGCGTGGTGGATCGTCTTCCTCGCCGATGTGACGACCGCGCTGGTGGTGCTGGGCACCTCCGGCCTCCAGCACCGCATCTGGCCCTGGCAGCCGCCCGCCATCGTCGGCTACCTCTTCCTACTCCTCGCCCTCGCGCTGCGCGAACCGCGCCGCACCCTGGTGGCGGTGTGGCTGGTCACCGGGGGCTCCGGGCTCCTCCTCGGGATGGCGTTCCAGACCAGGAGCGACGGCAGCAATGTGCTGCTGTTCGTGCTCAGCGGCGTGGTGCTGCTGGTCGGCGGCGCGCTGCGGGAGCGCGGCGACGTCCAGCGGCGGCTGGCCGAGCAGGAGACCATCAGCGAGGCCGAGCGGGCGCACCGCACGCTGCTGGAGGAGCGCGCCCGTATCGCCCGCGAGCTGCACGACGTCGTCGCCCACCACATGTCGGTGATCACGGTGCAGGCGGACAGCGCCCCGTACCGGATCGGCGGGCTGCCGCCCGAGGCGGAGCGGGAGTTCGGCACGATCGCCGCCACCGCCCGCGAGTCCCTCTCCGAGATGCGGCGGCTGCTGGGCGTGCTGCGCAGCGAGGAGACGCGCGGCGAGCGCACCCCGCAGCCGGGGCTGCGCCAGGTGCCGCAGCTGGTCGAGGCGACGGTCCGGGCCGGGATACCCACCGAGCTCTCCATCGGCGACGAGGTGGCCGGGCTCGGCGCGCTGCCGCAGGCGGTGGATCTGTCCGCGTACCGGATCGTGCAGGAGGCGCTGGCCAACGTCGTGCGCCACGCCCCCGGCGCCGCCACCCGCGTCTCGGTCTCGGTGGCCGAGGGCGGCTCCGGGCTGACCCTCCTCATCGTCAACGGCCCCCCGGCCGAGGCCCCCTCCAGACCTCTAGAGACCAGCGGCACCGGCCACGGCCTGGTGGGCATGGTCGAGCGCGTCCGCCTCGTCGAGGGCATGCTCGACACCGGCCCGCTGCCGGACGGCGGCTTCCGGGTGGCAGCCCGGCTCCCCCTCCCAGACCTGGAAGAGACGGCCTCATGACCATCCGCGTGATCATCGTCGACGACCAGGCCATGGTCCGCGCGGGCTTCGCCGCGCTGCTCGCGGCGCAGAGCGACATCGACGTGGTCGGCGAGGCCCCGGACGGCCGCCAGGGCGTGGACGTCAGCCGCCACACCCACCCGGACGTCGTCCTCATGGACGTCCGCATGCCCGAGATGGACGGCCTGGAGGCCGCCCGCCAGCTCCTCGAACCACCCCGCGGTGTCACCCACCGCCCGAAGGTGCTCATGCTCACCACCTTCGACGTGGACGACTACGTCTACGAGGCCCTGCGCGCCGGCGCCAGCGGCTTCCTCCTCAAGGACGCCCCACCGGCCGACCTGATCTCCGCGGTCCGCGTCGTCGCCGCGGGCGAAGCGCTCCTCGCCCCCTCCGTCACCCGCCGCCTGATAGCCGAATTCGCCCGCCAGCGCCCCACCCCCCGCCGCAACACCTCCCTCCTGCGCCGCAGCGGCCTCACCCCACGCGAGACGGAGGTCCTGGAACTGATCGCCCGCGGCCTGTCCAACCAGGAGATAGCGGAGTCGCTGATCCTCGCCGAACAGACCGTCAAAACCCACATAGGCCGCGTCCTGGCCAAACTAGGCCTCCGCGACCGCGCCCAAGCGGTGATCTTCGCGTACGAGTCCGGCCTGGTGACCCCGGGCAGCGGCTAGCGGGCCGCGGTGTCAGCGCACCCGGTTCCCCAGGACGACACCCCGGCCGACGAAGAACCGTCCGAGGTCCGCCCAGGGCACCTGGTGGTACTGCTGCGAACGCCCCGGGAACCGTTCCTGAAGACTGAGCAGGAGTGAGCCCGATCAGCCGCACGCCCCGAACGGTTGTGGGCGCACTGGTCCCCGGCGTACTCAACCCCGGGGCGGCGACACGCATCCTGTGCGTGGTCCGGGTCCGGGAGGCCAGTTCCCTGCGCGACCTGGCCAGTGGTACGGCCAGAGGCGACGGGGAGGCCTCAAACCATCCACTGGTGGAGCGAAGGCCCCGCACACTGGCGCCGTACCGGCGTCCCAGATCGCACAAGCACGCTAACCCACCCGCCCCACGGCGCCGCAAGCCCACGAGCCGACCATCACACGATCGAGCTAACTCGACCTCGTGCGCAGTCTCCTGCGGACCCGTACTCCTCCGGCTCTTCTGCCACAGCGGATCATCGGCCGACGCGCGAGCGCCCGTCACGAACTCGGGTACGAGGTCCGCGGACTCCCACTGCGAGTAGTAGGGCACGTGGTGCGTCGTCGAAGAGGCGGCAGTCATGGCCACAGTCTGCTAGTGAACGCACATACGCGGCGGCTGTCCCGCCCTGGGAAGGAGCCTTGTGTCTCATGTTTCCGTGCGTCCCGCGACCATCGCCGACCGGGCGGTGGTGGAGCGGCTGTGGCTGATGTTCCGTCATGACCTGTCGGAGTTCGACGAGGTGCTGCCGGATGCCGACGGGACGTTCCACGCCGACCGGCCCCGGACCGTCCTCGGCGACGCCGACTGGGCGGCGTACCTCTTGACGGTCGGCGCGCGCCCGGCGGGGCTCGCGCTGGTGCGGGGGCTGGGCGGTTCGACGCGGGTGCTCAACACTTTCTTCGTCGTGCGCGGTGCGCGCCGGGCGGGGGTTGGTCTGCGGGCGGTCCGGCAGGTGGTGGCCAGGCATCCGGGCCGGTGGGAGGTCGCCTTCCAGGACGCGAACGCGGGCGCGGTGCGTTTCTGGCGGCGCGTCGCCACGGAGATCGCCGGGGACGGGTGGGCCGAGGAGCGCAGGCCGGTGCCGCGGCGGCCGGATCTGCCGCCCGACGTCTGGATCTCCTTCGACCACCGCTGAGTGTCAGTGCGGTGCGGGACGATGTCCCATACCGAGTCGGCACAGTGTGTAAACGGGGGACCGGATCATGGGAATGTCCAGTTTCTGGGCGGTGGGGGCGCTCGGCGCGGAGGACATCGGGGAGCTGGCGCGGCGTGCGGCCCCGGCGATCGCGGCCGCGGCGGCCCGTCCGTCCGCGGTGGCGGCCTGGGGGCGCTGGGAGCGGGATGCCGCGCGGGGTGGCGGGGCGGTGCCGGTATGGGGGGCCGACGGCTACAACACGGAGGAGGCGCTGCACCTGTACGGCATGGTCGACGACTCCGCCTTCGACGCCCTGGACCGGTCCTGTGAGCTGCACGTGATGGAGTGGTGGGACCGGTTCGACGGCGATGTCGATCCGTTCATCGTGGCGGTCCGCAAGGACAACCCCGTGGCGGCCCTCTTCCACGGCCTCGGCCCCGCGCGGGCGGCGGCGCTGCCGGGGTGGGCGGGGGACGCGGTGGTCACGTCCGCCGGGGTGCGCCGTCTGCTGCCCGCCGTCGAGGGGGCGTTCGCCCTGACGGGCGCGGAGCGCGCCCGGGCGCTGGCCCGGATCGGCGACTGGCCGGGCGATCAGGAGCCCGAAGAGCTCCTCGACGGCCCGCCGCGGGTGTGGCAGGACGCGGCCGGGGCCGGGATGGGGCTGCTGGCGTCCCGCATCTGGTTCTGAGGGGGAGCCCGCGGGGTCCCGTGCACCCCCTACCCCGGTATGACATCCGACTTGGCACCGGGGGTTGACGCCCCGCAGGCCGTCCGCTCCCTACCTTTCCCTCGCCATCGAACGGAAGAGGGAACCCGCGGCCATGTCCCAGACGCTTCGCACCAGGCACTTCGCCCGACGCCTGATCACGGCCGCGCTCACCATCACCGTCATGGCGGGGACGGCCGGGTGGACCGTGGCGCACGAGGAGCAGGCCATCACGGGGCCGCCGCCGGGGACCGGGCGGTGGCTCGCCGATCACTCGCTGGGCGGGCGCGAGCTGCCGGACCCGGGAAGCACGTCGCCCGCCCGCATCGCCCGGTTCTTCGACGGGCTCGGCCACGCGCAGCGGCAGGCGCTGGTCATCCTCCATCCCGACGTCGTGGGCAACCTCGACGGGGCGCCGCTCGCGTTGCGTTTCGCGGCCAACGCGCGGGCCATCCGGGCCGCGCGGGACGCGGAGCGGACGGCGGACCCGGACAGCGCGCAGGCCGCGCGGTACGACGCGCTGCTCACGCCCGGGCGGCAGATCCTGGCCTTCGATCCGCGCGGCCGGGGACAGGTCGCCGAGGTGTACGGGGACCTGGCGACGGCGCGGCGGACCGCGGTCGTCGTACCCGGGTCGGACATCGATCTGGCCGACTTCGACCGTACCCACGACCGGTACGGCGCCCCCGCCGGGATGGCCAAGTCGCTGCGGGCGCAGCTGGCCCGGGACGCGCCGGGGACCCGTACCGCCGTGGTGGCGTGGGTGGGGTACACCACCCCGGTCGGGCTCGGCCCGGACGCGGCGACCGCCCGGCTGGCGAAGGCGGGGGCGCCCCGGCTGGACCGCTTCCTGGCCGGGCTGGCGGTGACCACGGCCGGGACCGCCGACGCGCCGCCCACCGTGTTCTGCCACAGCTACGGCTCGGTCGTGTGCGGGGCGGCGGCCGCCGCGATGGACCGCACCCGGGTGTCCGACCTGGTGGCGTTCGGCAGCCCCGGCATGGGCGTGGACGACGCCGGGGAGCTGGGCACGCAGGCGCGGGTGTGGGCGGCGCGGGACGGCTCCGACTGGATACGACGGGTGACCGGCTACGACTTCATGGGGCTGGGCCACGGCGAGGACCCCACGGCCTCCGCCTTCGGCGCCCGCGTCGTATCCGCCGACCACGCCGACGGCCACACCGGCTACTTCGCCCCGGGCACGGACTCCCTGCGCAACTTCGCGCGGATCGTCCTCGGCGACTTCGGGGCGGTGCGCTGCGGCCACCCCGAGCGGGGCGAGGACTGCCGTCATGACCTCGTATGACGCCGGGCGGTGCGCGGCGAAGACCGACGAGGCCTACGACGCCTCGCGGCCCTCGCTCGTCGGCGCCATGTTGGCGTAGCGCGCCCCCGCGACCTTGCCCGCGATCGGCTCCAGCGCGGCCAGCTCGGCCGCCGTCAGCTCGATCCGGACCGCGGCCGTGTTCTGCTCGATCCGGGAGCGGCTGCGCGTACCCGGGATCGGGATCACGGCCAGTCCGTGCACCCGGGCCCGCTGCTGCACCCAGGCCAGCGCGACCTGGGCGAGCGTCACGCCGCGCGCGGTGGCGATCTCGCGGATCGGGGTCAGCAGCGAGGCGTTCGCGGCCGCGTTGTCGCCCGTGAAGCGGGGCTGCTGACGGCGGAAGTCGTCGTCGGTCAGCTCCTGCTCCGCCTGTACGAAGGAGCCGGTCAGGAAGCCCCGGCCGAGCGGCGAGTACGGGACGAGGGCGACGCCCAGCTCATGGGCGGCGGCCACGACGCCGTTCTCCAGGTCGCGGCTGAACAGCGACCACTCCGACTGCACCGCCGCGATCGGGTGCACCGCGTGCGCCGCGCGCAGCTCGTCCGCCGTGACCTCGCTCAGCCCGAGATGCTTGACCTTCCCCTCGGCCACCAGCCCGGCCATCGCGCCGACGCTCTCCTCCAGCGGCACGTCGGGGTTGCGGCGGTGCATGTAGTACAGGTCGACATGGTCGACGCCGAGCCGCCGCAGGCTGCCCTCGATGGCCTCCCGGATGTACGCGGGGTCGTTGCGGATCTGCTGGCTGCCGAAAGGGTCGTCCTCGCTGCGCACGACGGAGAACTTGGTGGCCAGGGTGATCCGGTCCCGGTTGGCCCGGACGAACGGGGAGATGAACTCCTCGTTGCGGCCGAAGCCGTAGATATCGGCGGTGTCGAAGAGGGTGACGCCCAGGTCCAGGGCCCGGTCGAGGGTCGCCCGCGCCTCCCCCACGTCCTGTGTCGGACCGTACGCCCAGCTCATGCCCATGCAGCCGAGGCCCTGGACGCCGACCTGGGGACCGCCGGTGCCGAGGGCGACGGTCGGTATCGTCTCGTTGCTCGTGGTGCCGTTCTCCGCCTTCTCCGTCATCGGTCGTCTCTGCCTCTCTCGTCGCTTACGCCTTGTCCGGCAGCCGCCGGGCGTCGGCGTAGATGTTGATCTTGAAGTCGAGGACGTCGAGCGTGCTCTCCAGCTCGGCGATCCGTTCCCGGACGTTCGCGCGGTGCGCGGTCAGCAGTTCCTCGCGTTCGGCGAAGGTGTGCTCGCCCGCCCGTACCAGCTCGGCGTAGCGGACCATGTCCGCCACCGGCATCCCGGTCAGCCGCAGCTTGCCGACGAGGTCGAGCCAGTCCAGGTCGCGGTTGGTGAAGCGGCGCTGGCCGGTGTGGGTGCGGTCCACGTGCGGCATCAGCCCGATCCGCTCGTACCAGCGCAGGGTGTGCGCCGTGAGCCCGGTGTGCGCCGCGACCTCGCTGATCGTGTACCGGTCCTGGCCGGTCGGCCGGGGATGCGGACGGCGCCCCACGCACGAACGCGGCCTCGCCGACGCGGGAGCCCGCTCCACACCCCGCTTCAGGTCCTGCTTCAGGTCCTGCTCGATCACCGTCATGCCGATGCACCCTCTCGCTGTCGCCGATGCGCAAAGCCCCTCGACCACCTCAACGCTATGGACTTGGAGTGCACTCCAAGCAAGCGCGGATTTGGCGCAATCTTGGTCGGCGATAGGCTCGGGCCCCATGGAGAGCCTGCGGATGATCGAGAACTGGCCGGTCCCGACGGCGGCAGCCGCCGTCGTACGCGCGGACGGCACCGTGGCCGGATCGTACGGCCCGGTCGGCCACAGATTCCCGCTGGCCTCGGTGACCAAGCCGCTCGCCGCGTACGCGGCGCTGGTCGCGGTCGAGGAGGGCGCGGTCGAGCTGGACGAGGCAGCCGGGCCCGAGGGCGCCACGGTGCGCCATCTGCTCGCCCACACCTCCGGGCTCGCCTTCGACGAACACCGGACGGTCGCCGCGCCCGGCAACCGGCGGCTGTACTCCAACGCCGGGTTCGAGGTCCTCGGCGATCACATCGCCAAGGCGGCGGACATCCCCTTCGGGGAGTATCTGCGCCAGGCGGTCCTGGAGCCGCTGGGCATGACCTCGACCGAGCTGACCGGCTCGCCCGCCAAGGACGCCGTCTCGACCGTCGACGACCTCGTACGCTTCGCCGCCGAGCTGCAGGCCCCGCGGCTGCTGGCCCCCGGGACGGTCGCGGAGGCGACGTCCGTGGTGCACCCGGGGCTGACCGGGGTCCTGCCGGGGTACGGCCACCAGAAGCCGAACGACTGGGGGCTCGGCTTCGAGATACGCGACGGGAAGTCGCCGCACTGGACGGGAGCGTCGTCCTCACCCCGCACCTTCGGGCATTTCGGCCAGTCCGGGACGTTCCTCTGGGTGGACCCGGACGCGGCCGCGGCCTGCGTCACCCTGACGGACCGCGCGTTCGGCCCCTGGGCGATCGAAGCCTGGCCCCCACTGACCGACGCGATCCTGACCGAACTGCGCTAGGGGCCGGGCTCCGCCCCGGCCCGGCCGGACGAGGCCGACGAAGGACCGGGAAACGGCCGGGTCAGCCGAAGACCGGTTCTGCTCGCATCTCCCACACCAGCAGCTCCGCCGCGCCCACCGCGCGCGCCTCCGTGCCGTCCGTGTCCGTGAGGCGGGCCGCGTCGCCCGGGGTGAGCGTCTCGTCGCCCACGCGCACCTCGCCGCGGACCACGTGGGCGTACACCCACGGCGCGTCCGGGAGCGCGGTGCGCTCGTCCGCGGCGAGGCGGCGTACGTGGAGCACCGCGTCGGCGCGGGCCAGGGCGTACTGGGTGCCGTCGGCGATGCCGCGGACGACCTCGTACCCGGGCTCGGCGCCGACCGCGCCCGAGGCCAGCCACATCTGGACGAAGGTGAGCGGCGCCGCGGACTCGTTGCGCTCGGAGTGGCGCACGCCGCCGCCCGCGCTGAGCCGCTGGACGTCGCCGGGGCGGATCACGGTCCGGTGGCCGGTGGAGTCCTCGTGGGTGAGCTCGCCCTCGACGACCCAGGTCACGATCTCCAGATCGCGGTGCGGGTGTTCGGCGAAGCCCGCGCCGGGGGCGAGGTGCTCCTCGTTGCAGGCGACGAGGAGCCCGAACCGCACGTTGTCCGGGTCGTAGTGTCCAGAGAAGGAAAAGGCGTGGCGCGTCTCGACGCCCGCTCCGTCCCCGCCCCGATACCGTGCACCGGACCGCTGTACCCACATCATCCGGTCCACGGTAGTGCGCCCCGGACCGGACCGCTCCCACCCCCGTACCTACCCCCGCGTAGCCTCCCGCCCCCAGCGTTCACCATCCGATAAGGCAGTCTTGTCCTCGTGCCTGAACCAGCCGCGAATACCCCGCATCCGCACAGCGCCACCCTGCGACGTCTGGAGAAGTCGTCCGGGAAGCTCGCCGCCGCCGCCATCACGCGCATGGACGAGCAGCTGCCGTGGTACCGGGCGATGCCACCGGAGAACCGCTCGTGGATCGGACTGGTGGCGCAGGCGGGCATCGCGGCCTTCACGGAGTGGTTCCGGCATCCGGAAGCGCCACAGGCGATCAGCACCGACGTGTTCGGTACGGCGCCGCGCGAGCTGACCCGGGCGATCACGCTGCGGCAGACGGTGGAGATGGTCCGTACGACCATCGAGGTCATGGAGTCGGCGATCGGCGAGGTGGTCGCGCCGGGCGACGAGGCGGTGCTGCGCGAGGCGCTGCTGGTGTACGCGCGGGAGATCGCCTTCGCCACCGCCCAGGTGTACGCGCAGGCGGCCGAGGCGCGGGGCGCCTGGGACGCCCGGCTGGAGTCGCTGGTGGTGAACGCGGTGCTGTCCGGGGAGGCCGACGAGGGCGCGCTGTCCCGGGCGGCGGCGCTCGGCTGGGACTCGCCCGAGCACGTGTGCGTGGTCCTGGGGACGGCGCCCGAAGGGGACAGCGAGCTGACCGTGGAGGCGATCCGGCGGGCCTCCCGCCACGCCAAGCTGCAGGTGCTCACCGGGGTGCTCGGCAACCGGCTGGTGGTGGTGGCGGGCGGTACGGACAATCCGCTGCAGGCGGCGAAGGCGGTGATCGGACCGTTCGCGCAGGGCCCGGTGGTGGCCGGTCCGGTGGTGTCGGACCTGCTGGCCGCCACCCGCTCGGCGGCGGCCGCCGCGGCCGGTCTGAAGGCGTGCACGGCCTGGCCGGATGCCCCCCGTCCGGTCATTGCGGACGATCTGCTTCCGGAGCGCGCGATGGCCGGGGACCCGGCCGCCCGGGCGCAGTTGGTGGAGGAGATCTACAGACCGCTGGAGGAGGCGGGCTCCGCTCTCCTGGAAACGCTGAGTGTGTACCTGGAGCAGGCGAGCAGTCTGGAAGGCGCCGCGCGGATGCTCTTTGTTCACCCCAACACCGTGCGCTACCGGCTACGACGTGTGACCGACGTCACCGGATGGTCACCTAGTGACGTCCGGTCGGCCTTCACACTCCGGATAGCCCTGATCCTCGGCCGACTTGCCGATGGGGACATCTTTTCCTGACCCTTTGTGGGACCCCAACAATTCCCTTGACCGTTCTTCGTCCTTGTCCTCACGGGCGGGCGGGACCACCCACAAGAGAGAGTGTGAGAGTGCTCGTACTCGTCGCTCCCGGCCAGGGCGCCCAAAAGCCCGGCTTCCTGACCCCCTGGCTCGACCTCCCCGGCGTCACCGAACGCCTGCGGTGGTGGTCGGCCGTCTCCGGCCTGGACCTGGTCCACTACGGGACCGAGGCCGATGAGGACGAGATCCGCGACACCGCGGTGGCCCAGCCGCTGCTGGTGGCCGCCGGACTCGTCTCCACCCAGGCGCTGTTCGCCGACCTCCCGCACCGCGTCCAGGACGTGGTCGGCGCCGCCGCGGGCCACAGCGTGGGCGAGATCACCGCCGCCGCGACGACTGGTGTGCTGAGCCACGAGGCGGCCATGGTCCTGGTGCGCCGCCGCGGTCTGGCCATGGCCGAGGCCGCGAGCCGCACCGAGACCGGCATGGCCGCCATACTGGGTGGTGAGCAGGAGACCGTCGTCGCGCACCTCGACAAGCTCGGGCTGACCCCGGCCAACGTCAACGGCGCCGGACAGATCGTCGCCGCGGGCACCGCCGAGCAGCTGGCGGCGCTGGCCGAGGACAAGCCGGAGGGCGTGCGCCGCGTCGTCCCCCTGAAGGTGGCCGGCGCGTTCCACACCGACCACATGGCCCCGGCGGTGGCCACACTGGAGGACCTGGTCGCCGGTGTGCCGATCGCCGACCCGGGCACCGCGTACGTCTCCAACCGCGACGGTGAGGTCGTGGCGTCCGGCACCGAGGTGATCCGGCGCATGGTCGCCCAGGTGTCCAACCCGGTCCGCTGGGACCTGTGCATGGAGACGTTCCAGAAGCTGGGTGTCACCGCGATGATCGAGGTGGCGCCGGGCGGAACCCTCACCGGTATCGCCAAGCGGGCCCTGCCGGGCGTGGCGACGCTGGCCCTCAAGACTCCGGACGACCTCGACGCGGCACGCGCGCTGATCGCCGAGCACGCCGTACCTGCCGCCGACACCCCGGCCGTATAGCCGAATAGGAGTTCCGAGAGCATGACCGCGAAGATCAGGCCCAGCAAGGGCGCCGCGTACGCGCGCATTCTCGGCGTCGGCGGCTACCGCCCCACCCGGGTGGTGCCCAACGAGGAGATCCTCAAGCACATCGACTCCTCGGACGAGTGGATTCGCAGCCGTTCGGGCATCGCGACCCGTCACTGGGCCGGTCCGGACGAGACGGTCGCCCAGATGTCCGTCGAGGCGGGCGGGAAAGCCATCGCCGACGCGGGGCTGACGCCCGAGCAGATCGGCGCCGTGATCATCTCGACCGTCTCGCACTTCAAGCAGACCCCGGCGGTCGCCACCGAGATCGCCCATCTGCTGGGCACCGGCACGCCCGCCGCGTTCGACATCTCCGCGGGCTGCGCGGGCTTCGGCTACGGGCTGACCCTCGCCAAGAGCCTGGTCATCGATGGCACGGCGGAGCATGTGCTGGTCATCGGCGTCGAGCGGCTCTCGGACCTGACCGACCTGGAGGACCGGGCGACGGCGTTCCTGTTCGGCGACGGCGCGGGCGCCGTGGTCGTCGGCCCGTCCAAGGAGCCCGCGATCGGCCCGACCGTCTGGGGCTCGGAGGGCGACAAGTCCGACACCATCACCCAGACGCTGCCCTGGGACGTCTACCGCGACCACTCCACCGACGAGGTGCGCTACCCGGCGCTGCGCCAGGAGGGCCAGGCGGTCTTCCGCTGGGCGGTGTACGAGATGGCGAAGGTCGCCCAGCAGGCCCTGGACGAGGCGGGCATCAGCGCGGACGAGCTCGACGCGTTCATCCCCCACCAGGCCAACATGCGGATCATCGACTCGATGATCAAAACCCTCAAGCTGCCGGAGCACGTCACGGTCGCCCGTGACGTGGAGACCACCGGCAACACCTCCGCCGCCTCCATTCCGCTCGCCATGGAGCGGCTGTTGGCGACGGGGCAGGCGAAGAGCGGCGACACCGCGCTCGTCATCGGCTTCGGGGCGGGTCTCGTCTACGCAGCGACGGTCGTTACCCTCCCATAGGCTCTCTAGCCCAGATCCACGCAGCCCCGGACGAGTCGGGCGCTGCGCACCCACCGCAACACACCGAAGAAGGAGCGCCGCAATGGCCGCCACGCAGGAGCAGATCCTCGAAGGTCTCGCCGAGATCGTCAACGAGATCGCCGGTATCCCGGCCGAGGACGTCGCGCTGGAGAAGTCCTTCACCGACGACCTGGACGTCGACTCGCTGTCCATGGTCGAGGTCGTCGTCGCCGCCGAAGAGCGCTTCGACGTGAAGATCCCGGACGACGACGTCAAGAACCTGAAGACCGTCGGCGACGCCACCGACTACATCCTGAAGCACCAGGGCTGAACCGAGCGTCAGTCGCCACCCCCGCGGTGGCAGAGGTCCAGCACCTCCTACGTAGGAGTGAAGAATTCCTGTGAACTCGACCAATCGCACCGTGGTCGTCACCGGTGTTGGTGCCACGACGCCGCTGGGTGGCGACGCCTCATCGACCTGGGAAGCACTGATCGCCGGTCGCTCCGGCATCCGCCACCTGGAGCAGGACTGGGCAGCCGAGCTGCCGGTCCGGATCGCCGCGAGTATCGCGGTGGAACCGGGCACCGTCCTGCCTCGGCCTCAGGCGCGCAAGCTCGACCGGTCGGCGCAGTTCGCGCTGATCGCCGCCCGTGAGGCATGGGCCGACGCGGGCTTCACCGGCAAGGCCGGCGAGGACCCGTCGATCGACCCGGACCGGCTGGGCGCGGTCGTGGCCTCCGGTATCGGCGGCGTGACGACCCTGCTCGACCAGTACGACGTGCTGCGCGAGAAGGGGGTCCGCAAGGTCTCCCCGCACACCGTGCCGATGCTGATGCCCAACGGTCCGGCGGCCAACGTCGGCCTGGAGGTCGGCGCCCGGGCCGGTGTGCACACCCCGGTCAGCGCGTGTGCGTCCGGCGCCGAGGCCATCGGCTACGCCATCGAGATGATCCGCACCGGCCGCGCCGATGTGGTCGTCGCGGGCGGCACCGAGGCGTCGATCCACCCGCTGCCCATCGCCGCCTTCGGCAACATGATGGCGATGTCGAAGAACAACGACGATCCGCAGGGTGCCTCGCGCCCCTTCGACGTCAACCGCAACGGCTTCGTGATGGGCGAGGGCTCGGGCGTCATCGTCCTGGAGTCGGCGGAGCACGCCGCCGCGCGCGGCGCCCGGGTGTATGCGGAGGCTGTCGGCCAGGGCATCTCGGCCGACTCCCACCACATCACCCAGCCGGAGCCGTCCGGCAACGGCATCGCGCACGCGCTGCAGAACCTGCTGGAGAACAACGATCTGAAGCCCGCCGAGATCGCGCACATCAACGCGCACGCGACCTCGACGCCGCAGGGCGACGTGGCGGAGCTGAAGGCGCTGCGCAAGGTCTTCGGCGACGACGTGGACCACATGGCGGTCTCCGCCACCAAGTCCATGACGGGACATCTGCTGGGCGGCACCGGCGGTGTCGAGACGGTGGCCAGCGTGCTCGCGCTGTACCACCGGATCGCCCCGCCGACGATCAACATCGACGAGCTGGACCCGGAGGTGGACGGGGACATCGTGCGCGATGAGCCGCGGGCGCTGCCGGGCGAGGGGCCGATCGTCGCGCTGAACGACTCGTTCGGCTTCGGCGGCCACAACGTGGTGCTGGCCTTCCGTACGGTCTGAGGCAACACGGTATGCAGGGCGCGCTTCCGGCTCCGGCCGGGAGCGCGCCCTTCGTGTGTCAGCCCTGGCCGCTGCCGGACTCGCCCCCGTCGGACTCGCCCCCGTCGGACTCGCCGCCACCGGACTCACTGCCACCGGGCTCGCCGCCGTCGAAGCTGGCGAAGTACGAGGCGATCATGTCCTCGTCACCGTGGCCCTGTCCGACGGCCCGCCGGAACCGCTCCGCGCCCGCGGCCGCCAGGTCCAGCCGTACGCCGGACCGCTGCCCCGCCTCGACGATCAGCCGGGCGTCCTTCTCGGCGGTCCTGGCCGCGAAGCTGGGGTCGAGGTCGCCGCTCAGCAACTGGCCCGCCTTGGCGTGCAGATACCCGTTGTCCAGCGGCCCGCCCGCGATGGCGTCGAAGAAGCCCTGCGGCTCCACGCCCAGCCCCTTGGCGAGGGCGAGCGCTTCGGCGGTGCCGTGGGTGATGGCGAGAATCCAGCTGTTGATGACGAGCTTGAGCCGGGTGGCCGCGCCCTCCTCGCCGGCCTCGCCGACCCAGACCGTACGGCTGCCGATCGCGTCGAAGACCGGCGCCACGGCGGTGCGGGCGGAGGGCGGACCGGCGGCGAGGACCAGGAGCTGTCCGCTCTCGGCGGGCTGCTTGGTGCCGAGGACGGGCGAGTCGAGGAGGATCAGGTCCCGCTCGCGGGCGAACGCGGTGAGCGTGTCGAGCCCGTCCAGGCCCGCGGTGGTGGCCTGGGCCCACACGGTGCCGGGGCGCAGCGCGGGGGCGGCCCGGCGCATCGTCTCCAGGGCGGCGGGGCCGTCGTGCAGGATCGTCAGGACGACATCGGCGCCGTCCACGGCCTGCGCCGGGGTGTCGGTGACGCGTACGCCGTCGGAGTTGAGCGGTTCGGCCTTGGCGCGGGTGCGGTTCCACGCGCGGACGTCGAGTCCGGCGCGGGCGAGGTTACGGGCCATACCGGAGCCCATGATGCCGGTGCCGAGGACCGCGACGGAGGTCGCTGCCGGGAGTTGTTCGGTCATCTCGTCACGGTGTCATGCGGACGAGAGGTTCACACGACCTGGTGCAGCCAGCGGACCGGGGCGCCTTCACCCGCGTAGCGGAACGGCTCCAGCTCGTCGTCCCAGGGCTTGCCGAGCAACTTGGCGATCTCCGCGTGCAGATCGCCCTCGCCCCGGGCGGAGCGGGCCAGCGCGGCGCGCAGCCGGTCCTCGGGGATCAGGATGTCGCCGTGCATACCGGTGACGGCGTGGAAGATGCCCAGTTCGGGGGTGGCGCTGTAGCGCTCGCCCTCGGCGGTGGCGCAGGGCTCGGCGGTCACCTCGAAGCGCAGCAGATGCCAGCCGCGCAGCGCGGAGGCCAGCTTGGAGGCCGTGCCGACCTGGCCCTGCCAGGAGAACTCGGCGCGCCATGTGCCGTTGGCGGCGGGCTGTTTGATCCAGTCGAGGCTGACACGCACACCGAGTACGCCCGCGATGGCCCATTCGACGTGCGGGCACAGCGCGCGCGGAGCGGAGTGCACATACAGAACTCCACGTGTCGTCACCGAGGCCTCCTGTGCGGTTCGAGGTGCGCCTTCCCCAGCGGCCTCGTGCCCGTACCGGTCACGCCCGGGACAGCACACGACATTCTGCCCCAATGATCACCCTCGCACCAGTCCCGAGGTTACCTGCGGTGAAATTTATCGGGCAGAATTCTCTAGAAAAGGGACAGGAAGTGACGCAGCGTAATGTGACGGTATCGCAACGCGCTTCATGGTGCTGGGCTGGTGCCCAACTGCCACAAGAAAAACGTACCGCGCGGACCGGCCACAGGAGTGACGTACCGTCGGTACCGGATAGTTATCACCCAGCAGTCGGAGGGGGAACAGCCATGCGGGCCAGCGCACCACGGCGGAAGCAGCGGACCACTGTGCGCACGGGTGTCGCCCTGCTCACGACAGCCGCCATCATGAGCACGGCGGGCTGTTTCGGCAGCTCCGACGACCCCTCCCGGAACGGGCCGAGCCGGGGCGGCAGGAACCACGCCGAGGGCCCGGCGTGGAACACCCGCCCCAGCTCCATCGCCTCCCTGGGCGACTCCATCACCCGGGGCTTCGACGCCTGCTCGGTGCTCTCCGACTGCCCCAAGGTCTCCTGGTCCACCGGCAGCGATGTGAACAGCCTCGCCCAGCGGCTGCGCTCGGGCGGGCGCAGCTGGAACTACGCCAAGACCGGCGCGGTCATGGCCGATCTGCCCGGCCAGATGCAGGCGGCCGCCGTGCGCAAGCCGCAGCTGGTGACCGTGATGATCGGCTCCAACGACGCCTGCCGGAACTCGGTCGCCGATATGACCTCCATCGACGAGTTCCGCTCCACCTTCGCCTCGGCCCTCACCCGGCTGCGCCGCGAGGTGCCGAAGACGCAGGTGTACGTCGCGAGCGTGCCGGACCTGAAGCGGCTGTGGTCGGAGGGGCGGAAGAACGTGCTGGGGCGGCAGATCTGGAAGCTGGGCCTGTGCCCGTCGATGCTGAAGGACTCCGACGCGATGGACGCGGCCTCGACGGAGCGGCGGCAGCAGGTGGACGAGCGGGTGGACGACTACAACCAGGTGCTGAAGGACGTATGCGGGAAGGACCCGCTGTGCCGGTACGACGACGCGGTGCACAACTACCGCTTCACCGAGCGCGAGTTGAGCAAGTGGGACTGGTTCCATCCCAGCAAGGCGGGCCAGCAGCGGCTGGCCGCGATGGCCTACCGCCGCATCACCAGCCCCTAGGCACTGGGCACCTCTCAGGACACGTCCACGCGTGACGTGAGGCGGAGGTCGGCCACGCTGCGGCCCGCCTCCGCCGTGTACGGGCCCGGGAGCAGCCGCCAGGCGTCCGCCTCCTCGTCCCAGATCTCCGCCGCGCGGCGACGCACCGGGATCGCCACCTCCGCCGTCTCCCCCGGACCGGCCTCCACGGTCGCGAAGCCCGCCAGGCACCGGGCGGGGCGGTCCTCCGCGGCGGCCACGGAGCCGCCGGGCGGCGGGGCCAGATAGAGCTGGACCACTTCCCGGCCCGGCCGGGGGCCCACGTTCCGCACCCGGACCGTGACCGTGCCCAGATCGCCGGCGGAGTCGCCCGTGGGGTCGCCCGCGTCGCTCGCGGGGGTGAAGTCCGCCACCTCGTAAGCCCAGTCGGTGTAGCCGAGCCCATGTCCGAACCAGTACGCCGGGGCGGCCCCCTCCTGCCGCTCCCAGGCCCGGTAGCCGATGAAGACGCCCTCGTCGTAGGAGAGTTGCCCGGCGCAGGGCGCCACCCGGCTCACCGGCGCGTCCGTCAGCCGGACCGGCCAGGTGGTCGGGAGGCGGCCGCCCGGCTCCTCGGCGCCGAGGAGGACGTCCGCGAGGGCGGCGCCCGCCTCCTGGCCCGGGAACCAGCCGAGGAGGACCGCGGCGACATCGTCACGCCACGGCATCTCCACGGGTGAGCCCGCGTTGACGACCACGACGGTCGGGGTGCCGGTGGCGGCGACTCGGCGGACCAGCTCGTCCTGGCGGCCCGGCAGCCGCAGGTCCGTACGGTCGAAGCCCTCGCTCTCGACGCTCTCCGTGGTCGCGACCACGACCACGGCGGTGTCGGCGGCGGCGGCCGCCGCGACGGCCTCCTCGATCAGCTCCCGCGGATCGCGCTCCGGGGCACGGTGCACCAGGCTGAAGCAGACGGCCTGCCAGTTCATCTCGTCCGACTTGGCGACCGTGCTGGTGAGGCTGACCTCGACCGGTTCGCCCGCCGTCAGCCCGGCCTGCCCGCGCGGTACGGGCGAGCCGAAGAAGGCCTCGAACGGGTCGTCGGCCTCCTCCATGGCCTGGTGCCCGTCGAAGAGCACCTCGCCGCCGACGACGAGCCGGAAGCCGCCCAGCCCCCGGGTGCCGAAGGAGTGCGCGCCGCTCTCGCGCGGGGTGAAGGTGCCGGTGACCTCGACGGTGTGCAGCTCCTCGAAGGCGACCCCGTCGGGGAAGTCGCCGAGCCACTGCACCTGCCCGCTGGGCAGCCGGGACTCGCCCAGCACCCGCCCGTCCTCGGCCCGGACGACGGCGCGCAGCGCGAAGCCCTGCCCGGCGGGGGCGAGTTCGTCGGTGGGGTCGGCCCCCACGGCGTAGGTGAGCGGGACATCGGCGGGCAGCGCGGCGCGCAGCCCGTCCAGCGGGGAGACCACATGGTCGGGGAAGACCAGCGCCGAGCCGCCGCCGAGCACCCGGGCGTCCCGGGCGGCGGCGCCGAGGAGCGCCAGGGACCTTATGCCGGAGGGTCCGCCCGGGGTGAGCGGCAACGCCCGCGCCCCGCTGTCCCCGGGTGGCTCGTTCCGCAGCAGGACGAAGGAGCGCCGGGCGATCTCGCGGGCGAGCGCGTCGCCGTCGATCGGCCCGGGGCGGTCGGCGGGGGCGACGGCGGGCTCCGCGCCGTCCAGGACGCCGACCCGGGCGGCCAGGGTCAGCACCCGCCGCACCGCGTCGTCGACGGCCGACTCGGCCACCCGGCCGTCGCGGACGGCGGCGGCCAGCGCCTCGCCGTAGACGGTCTCCGGGCCGGGCATCGCGACGTCGAGCCCGCCCGCCATCCCCCCGGCGGTGTCGCGGGCGGCCGTCCAGTCGGAGACGATGAAGCCGTCGAACCCCCACTCGCCGCGCAGCACGCCCTGCTGGAGGGCGCGGTGCTCCGTCATCGTGGCGCCGTTGACCCCGTTGTAGGCGGCCATGACGCCCCACGGGCGGGCGTCCTTGACGATGGCTTCGAAGGGCGCGAGATACAGCTCGCGCAGCGCCCGCGCGCCCACCTGGTTGTCGACGGTGAAGCGCTCGGTCTCCGCGTCGTTGGCGACGAAGTGCTTGACGGTGGTGCCCACCCCGCCGTCCTGGACGCCGCGCACATAGCCGGTGCCGATCGCGCCGGTGAGATACGGGTCCTCGCTGTACGCCTCGAAGTGACGGCCGCCCAGCGGGGAGCGGTGCAGATTCACGGTCGGGGCGAGCAGCACATGCACCCCCTTGCGCCGCGCCTCCTGGGCCAGCAGCCGCCCCGCGCGGCGGGCCAGCGCCGGGTCCCAGGTGGCGGCGAGAGCGGTGGGGCTGGGCAGGGCGATGGAGGGGTCGTCGGCGGTCCAGCGCACACCCCGTACGCCGATCGGGCCGTCCGACATCACCAGGGAGCGCAGGCCGATGGCGGGGACGGCGGGCAGGGACCACATGTCCTGACCGGCGAGCAGCTGAGCCTTGGTGTCCAGATCGAGCGCGCCGAGGGCCTTCTCGACCACACCGCTCACGCCCGCACTGATCGCATCTGCCACGACTCGGCCTCCTCAACGGGTCCGGACGCTCTCCGCGCCATCGTCGGGGTCATCGTGGACCCATTTCCCAGTAACCCGGTAGGTACCGTTATTGTTTCGTTATCAAACCTGTTCTACGGTACGTCCATGGACAGGCTGACGGACGACGGCTCCCCCACCGCCACCCGGCGCGGGCAGGAGCGGCGCGCGGAGATCGTCCGCTCCGCCCTCGAAGTGATCGCCGAGCGCGGCTACCGGGGCGCGTCCCTGAGCGCGGTGGCCGAGCGCGCCGGGCTCAGCCAGCAGGGGCTGCTGCACTACTTCCCCACCAAGGACGCCCTGCTCATCGCCGTGCTGGCGGAGCGCGACCAGTGGGACACCGGCGCCGCGCGCCGCGACGGCGGCGGCGCCTGGCCGCTGGACCTGCTGGCCTCCCTGGTGGAGTACAACGCGATGCGCCCCGGCATCGTGCAGACCTTCTCGGCACTGCTGGGCGAGAGCGTCACCGAGGACCACCCCGCGCGCGACTGGTTCACCCACCGCTACGAGCGGGTGCGCGCCGACATGGCGGACATCCTGCGCGGCGAGTTCGGCGACCGGCTGCCCGGCGGGCTCACCCCGGAGGACGCCGCGCCGCTGCTGGTCGCGGTGCTGGACGGACTCCAGTTCCAGTGGCTGCACGATCCGGACGCGGTGGACATGCCCGCCCTCTTCCGCGTCTTCGTCTCCCTGCTGGGACGGGGAGACGAAAACACCGGAGGAGACGGAGACACCGGACGAGACGACGACGCCGGAGGAGACGGAGACGCGGCGACCTGGTGATCAGTCGGCGGGGAGCGGGCAGGGGTACCGCTCCTTCGGCCCCCACTTCTTGCGGATGTCGGTCCCGGTGACCGCCCCGCACAGCAGCGCGGTCCGGGACGCGCCCTCGGGCGTGCCGTGCAGGACGGCCACCAGCTTGTCGGCGGTCAGCCGCCCGCCCCCGGCCACCCCGTGGGCGTCGATCCGGCCGGTCGCCCCGTTGTAACCGCCGCTGCCCAGGCCCTGGTAGAGCACGGCCTGCACCAGCTCCCGGTCCAGCCACCCGTCCCGCTTGCCGCTGCCCACCCAGGCCTCGTCGATGGCCTGGGACAGATAGCACAGGGCGTCCCAGGCCAGCGGGGAGTGTCCGTCGAGCCGCATCGCCCGGGCCAGCGGCTCGCGTTCGCGGCCGTACCGCGCGTCGTACGCCCGCATGTACGCCTGGGCGCTCTCGCCCCCGACCCGCGACGGCTCGCCGTGCGAGACGTAGTACAGATTCAGCCCCTGGAAGATCGCCCAGGGATTCTGGCCCAGCAGCAGCGCGTTGGTGACGTCGTCGCCGCCGAGCACGCTGACGGCCGGGCAGCCGTCGGCCATCCTGCTGTACTCGGACAGGAAGGTCACGAACTGGCTGCCGCGGGCCGTCCACACGACGCCCGCCGGCTCATCCCCGCCCGCCACCTGGCAGATCCGCTCCGCGAAGTCCTCCATCGTGTCGTACGACCGCCCGGCCGGTCCGGCGGCGCTCCCGCCCGTTCCCAGCAGCAGCGTCTCGACCGGACCCGACCGGTATGCGGCGCGGAACGACCGGGCCAGCCCGGAGCTGTACGGGTCCTTCGGATCGGCGATCAGCATCACCCGGCGCGCCTTCACCGGGGCGTGCCCGGGACGGGTGACCATCGCCGCCTCCCGGACGAAGGACGCCATGATCTGGGCGGCGCGGGAGTCGACGGGCGCGAGCTGATAGTAGTGCGGGCCCTGGGAGAGCAGGGAGTCGGCCGTGCCGGAGGTGCCGATCATGGGGATTCCGGCCGCGTCCAGCTTGCGGATCGCGGCGTACGTGGAGCCGCGGCTCTGGCCGAGGCCGACGGCGCCGACGATCGACGCGTCGCGCCGGGCCAGTTGGACGATGGAGTCGGCGACGGCCGGGGCGTCCTCGAAGAGATGGCCCGCGTTGGCGACCAGCACCCGCACCGGGACCCGGTCGTCCGACGCCAGCGCCAGGGCGTTGACATGGGCCTGGGCGAGCGCGATCCCGCGCAGCTCGGGCAGGGTGCCGCCGCGCACCGGGTCGTCGGCGCCCGCACCGCCGCTGAACGGGCCGATGTAGACCACCGTGCGATAGCGCGGGGACGCCTCGCCGCGGCGCCGCATCGCCGCGTCGACCTCGTCGTTCTGCCGGTCGATCGCCTCCAGCACCTCGCGGACCTGCCGCTCGTTGGTGCCCTTGGCGAACTGCTTGCCGGTGGTCACCCCGACGCACTGGCCGTCCTTGCCCAGGAAGGTCTGGCCCGCGCAGCTGTCGTCGCCCCCGCCCCACAGCGGCCGGTAGACGCCTCCGGCCACCAGGGCCAGCGTGACGAGCGCGATCAGCGCCACCCCCGCGATCTCGGTGCGCGGGCCCCAGCGGCGGGAGGGCGCGACCAGGGTGGGACGGCGGCCGAGCCAGTACGACGCCCGCTCGTCGTCCTCCGGCCCCTCGCTCACCGGCACCACGATCCCGGTGGGCTGGCCCGCGCGCATGCCCTGCCGCTCGACCAGCTCCAGTTCGGCGCCCGCGTGGGCCAGGTCGGCCGCCTCGATGTCCGGGATGCGGGACGCCAGCGAACGCGCCCCGGCCGCGATCGCGATCACCGACGTACAGCGCAGATCCTCGACGGCGGAGCGCAGTTCGCGTAAGAAGCGCTGCACCCGCGAGTCCAGCGCCCCGGCCTCCTCGAAGAGCAGCACGAACCGGGTGGTGCGGCGCATCCGCCACGGGTTGAAGCGGCGGCGGCGCACCGCCCGGTCCAGGTCCGCGAGCAGCGCGTGCATCAGCACCCGGTCCAGCCGCTCCGGGTCGCTGCCCTCGCCGCCGGGGACGTGGTCGAGCGCGGAGCGGAAGAAGTCGGTGGGCGGGGTGCCGCGCTGCAGCCGCGCCCACTCCGCGTACCAGCGGCGGTGGCGGCCGCGGCCGAGCATCCGGCGGCTGGCCCGGACGCCGAACAGCCAGCGCGGCAGGGTCTGGCACAGCGGCCCGGCCACGAAGTTCCACAGCAGCTCCACGAGCGAGCCGCCGCTCGCCTGGTCCCGGCCGCCGATGCGCCACAGCGTGTGAGCCGTACGCGACCAGCGGCGGTGCTCGTCGTAGCAGTGGTCGCGCAGATCGCGGTGGCGGTATTCGACGGGCCCGTCGATGGCCGGGGCCGTGACCACCGAGTGCAGCAGCCGGTAGCCCGGCAGCCGCAGCTGTCCGGTGTCCACCGGCATGGACTCGGCGAGCTGCAGCGCGATCTGCTCGAACAGCTCCAGCGGCGGCGGATCGGCGCCGGGCGGGAGCGCCGGGACGCACGCGTGCGGCGCCAGCACCTCGCTGCGGCCGCGCAGCCGCGACCGCAGCCCTCCCACGATCCTCCGGCCGGCCCGCCCGGCGCCCTCCTCCGTCAGCAGCACCACCGGCACCCGGCTGCGGCTGCGCCGCTGCTGGATGACCAGCTTGTCGAACGCCTCAACGAAGCGCTCGACACCCGGATACGCCGGGATGCGATCCCGTGGGTCCCCCGTCGCCATCGTCCCGGTCCCCCTTCTCCGGCCGCCCCTCACAAAGGCGGTGGAAGCAAGGGATATCCCCCGCGAGGGAGGGGCTCAAGCGCGACGGCGGGGGCGGGTCTCACATCTCGCGCGCCTCCAGCGTGATCGCGCGCTCCCCCACGGCCGCGGTCCGCGGAAGCGGAACGAGCGGCTGCTGGATCTCGAACCTCAGCAGGCTGCTCTCCACGAGCGCCGCGCCCGGCACGAAGTGCATGTTCGCGGCCTCCTGCACCGACCAGGCGTGCATCAGTCCGTCGCAGAGCGCCGGGCCGCCCCCGATCCCCTGCCGCAACTGGCCCTGCGACAGCGTGACGAGGATGTCGGCGCGCGGGATGTCCACACCGTCGCGCAGACAGCGGTACGTCCCCGACAGGGCGACGGTCCCGGTGGTGCTCACGTATCCGACGCGGTTCACGGTGACGCTGTTGCCCCACGGCAGCGGCAGGCTCTGCCGCCCCAGCTGCGGCATCCCGGGGACCCCGGACCCGGAGGCCGGGAAAGCGGGGGCGGGGGCCGGGGCCGCGTGGGCGGCTGGGGTGACGGGCGCGGCGATGAGCAGGCCGGTGACGGCACCGAGGAAGCGGCGACGGTTGCGCATGGGGTGGGTACCTCCGTGAAACGGGGCGGATTGCCTGAGGGGACGAAGTCCCTGTAGAGCTATCGGGCCCGCCCGGCGGCCTGCGGGAACCTCACCCCCGGGCGGCGTGTCCGATACCGCTGGCCGGGTGTTCCCGCGACGGCGGGTTGACCACGGCCCCGGCGGGGGGGGCGGCGTGTGCCCAGGGAGAGGAGGAAGGAGGTGGGCAGGAAGACCGCGTCCGAGACGATCATCATGGCGGACAGGAAGGGGATGCCCAGGACGACGGCGATCGCGAGGTGCTCCAGCATCAACACCGCCAGCAGCGCGTTCTTCAGCCGCCGATAGCCGAGCAGGAAGGGGAAGGCCACCTGCGCGAAGACCGTCCCGTAGCCGGGCCGCCCGGCCATGGCTCGGATGCCGCTATCCGCGGATGTTGACGCAGCCCCGGGCGGCGCCGGGCGCACCGCTGAACGCCGCGAGGGACATCCCGCCCGCACCGCCCGCGCCGAAGCCGACTGTGCTGGCGCCGGTGGTACCGATGCCGCCGCTGTCGCCACCTCCGCCCACCTGGCTGCCGAACAGCTCGTCGCAGTCGTTGCTCTGGGCCGTTCCGCCCCCGAACCCGGTGCGGAACAGTTCGGCCAGGGGCGGGACCGGCTGGGCCCGGGGGGCGGGGGCGTCGCCGTCCTGGTGGACGCCTCCGTAGGCAACTGCCGCGGCAGCGCACGCACTCAGGACAAGCGTTCGCAGTACTCTCTTCATCTGACCGCCTCTCTCGATAAACCTTCCCGTCAGCGGCGCAGCCTGCCCGGCGGCGGCACAGGGGCGCGGCACCGACACGACCGCGTCCGCCGAATGGCCCGAGACGAGGAGGTCCAGAGTCGATAACCATTCGACGCAGGGCCATTGACACCTCTGACGCCCGGTGATTACCGTCACGCCAGGATTTCGAACGTGTGACGAAATATCGAACATCGCGAAGGGTCATAGCCTTGCGCATCACCGGAATCAGTACGCATGTCGTCGGCACCCCCTGGCGCAATCTGACCTATGTGCAGGTCCACACCGATGAAGGCATCACCGGCGTCGGCGAGACCCGCATGCTCGGCCGCACCGATGCGCTCCTCGGCTATCTGCATGAGGCCGAGAAGAACCACATCACCGGGTCGGACCCCTTCGCGGTGGAGGACCTGGTACGCCGGATGAAGTACGGCGACTACGGCCGCGCGGGCGAGATCGTGATGTCCGGCATCGCCTGTGTCGAGATGGCCTGCTGGGACATCAAGGGCAAGGCGCTCGGCGTTCCGGTCTGGCAGCTGCTCGGCGGCAAGGTGACCGACAGGGTCAAGGCGTACGCCAACGGCTGGTACACGGTCGAGCGCACCCCCGAGGCGTTCCACAAGGCGGCCACCACGGTGGTCGAGCGCGGCTACCGGGCGCTGAAGCTGGACCCGTTCGGCACCGGCCACTTCGAGCTGGACCACGCCGAGACGCTGCACTCGCTCTCGCTGGTCGAGGCCGTGCGGGACGCGATCGGGCCGGACGCGGAACTGCTGGTGGAGATGCACGGGCGGTTCAGCCCGTCGACCGCCGTACGGATCGCGGGCGAGCTGGAGCGGTTCCGGCCGTCGTGGCTGGAGGAGCCGGTGCCGCCGGAGAACCTCAAGGCGCTGGCGAAGGTCGCGGAGAAGACGAACCTGCCCATCGCGACGGGTGAGCGCATCCACGACCGGATCGAGTTCCGCGAGCTGTTCGAGTCGCAGGCCGCCGACATCATCCAGCCGGACGTCGGCCACCTCGGCGGCATCAGCGAGACCCGCAAGCTGGCCGCGACCGCCGAGACCCACTACGTGCTGATCGCGCCGCACAACGTCGGCGGCTCGGTGCTGACCGCCGCGTCACTCCAAGTCGCGGGCTGCACCCCGAACTTCAAGATCCTGGAGCACTTCAACGACTTCGCCGACGCGGAGATCAAGAAGGTGGTCAAGGGCGCGCCGCAGGTCGTGGACGGCTACTTCGAGCTGTCGCACGAGCCGGGTCTCGGCGTGGAGCTGGACACCGACGCGGCGGCCGAATTCCCGCAGCAGCAGGCCCGGTTCGACCTGTGGGCCGAGGGCTGGGAGAAGCGGGACCCGAAGGGCGGGAAGCAGTGACCGCGCTCGTCCTCGACGCGCCCGGCGCGTTCCACCTCGACCACACCGCCCCGGCCGCGCCCGGGCCCGGGGACGCGCTGGTGCGGGTCCACGCGTCCGGGATCTGCGGCAGCGACCGGGAGGTCTACGAGGGGAACCGGCCCGAGGGCTACGTCCGGTACCCCGTCACCCCCGGCCACGAGTGGTCCGGGACGGTCGAGGCGGTGGGCGCGGGCGCCCCGGAGGCGCTCGTCGGCCGCAAGGTCGTCGGCGAGGGGTTCCGCAACTGCCAGGTGTGCGACCGCTGTCACGCCGGGGAGACCACGCTGTGCACGGCCGGGTACGAGGAGACCGGCTTCACCCGGCCGGGCGCGATGGCCACCACGCTGACCCTGCCCGCCCGGCTGCTGCATCCGCTGTCCGATGACGCCGACCTGAGCGCGGCCGCCCTGCTGGAGCCCGCCGCGTGCATCGCCGCCGCCGCGCTCAAGGCGAACGCCCAGCCGGGGCAGCGGGTCGCGGTGGTGGGCACCGGGACGCTCGGCATGATCGCCGTGCAGTTCCTGGCCGCCGTCTCCCCCGCCGAGCTGCTGGTGGTCGGGACCCGGCGGGACCGGGAGCAGCTGTCGCTGGACTTCGGGGCCACGGCGTTCCTGACGAACGACCGCCTCGACGACGTCCGGGGCGGCTTCGACATCGTTATCGAGACCGCCGGGTCCGCCCCCGCCGCCCGCACCTCCGCCGCGCTGCTGCGGCGCGGCGGACGGCTGGTGCTCACCGGGATTCCGGCGGAGGGGACGGCGGACGGGCTCGACCCGACCGACTTGGTCGTCCGGCAGATCGAGGTGCGGACCGTGTTCGGGGCCGCGCCGGACGCGTGGGCGCACGCGGTGCGGGTCTTCGACGCGGGGCTGCTGACGCTGCTGCCGCTGGTGACCCACGAACTGCCGCTCTCCGACTTCGCCACCGCCATCGAGCTGGTGGGGAGCGGTGATCCGAAGGTGGGCAAGGTGCTGCTGCGGCCCGCGTAGCCCTTTTCGTATCCCTCCCCGGGGCGCCCCGCGCCTCCGAAACCTGAACGGTCCTCAGAATTCGAGGGCTTCACCTAGTCCTTATGGCGATACAAGGAGCACCGTGACGACCGCCGCCTCAGCCCTTCCCTCCGGACCCCGCCGTCCCGCCGCCGACGCCCTCGCCCCGCTCGGCCACGCGGCGCCCGCTCCCGACCCCGCCGACGCCTCCGCGCACTCCTTCCCCGACGGCGGCACCTGGCGCACCGAGATCCCGTCCGTCGAGGGCCCGGAGGCGCTGGCCACCGTGTTCAAGGAGGCCGGGCGGCTCGACGTACCGATCCACCGGATCAGCCAGGGCAGCGGCGTCTGGATGCTGACCGACGCCGAGATCACCGAGATGGTGGAGTCCTGCGCGGAGCGCAATGCCGAGCTGTGCCTGTTCACCGGGCCGCGCGGCACCTGGGACATCGGCGGCGCCACCCGTTCCGACTCCGGCGGCGGAGGCCTGCGGGCCCGCGGCCACGACGCGGTCGCCGGATGCGTGGAGGACGCCCTGCGGGCCGCCTCGCTCGGCGTGAAGTGCCTGCTGGTCGCCGACGAGGGCGTGCTGTGGCTGCTGCACCAGCTGCGCGAGCGCGGTGAGTTGCCCGCCGACACCACCTTCAAGCTGTCCGCGCTGATCGGCCCGGTCAACCCGGCGTCGTTCGCGGTGTACGAGCGGCTGGGCGCCGACTCGATCAACATCCCCTCGGATCTGACGCTGGAACACCTCACCGAGATCCGCCGGGTCTCCCGCGCCCCGATGGACTTCTACATCGAGGCCCCGGACGACCTCGGTGGTTACGTACGTCTCTACGACGCGGCCGAGCTGATCCGCCGCGGCGCCCCCATCTATCTGAAGTTCGGGCTCAGCAAGTCTCCGGGGATCTACCCCTACGGCGCGCAACTGCGGGACGTGGCGCTGAACAGCGCGCGCGAGCGGGTGCGCCGTGGCCGGCTCGTGCTCGATCTGCTCGCCCGGCTGGGCGCGGACGGCGGGCTGTCGCCGCTGGGCTCCCGGCTGCCGGGGCCGCTGCGGCGCTTCCCCGTCACCGACGCCTCCGACGCCGCCACCGGCCCGGCCCCCCAGAAGTCCTGAGCAATGACGCCCCAGGGAAGGACCCCATCACCATGCGTACGGTAAGAGGCGCACGAGTCGCGGCGATAGGCGCCGGCCTCCTCGCGCTCTCGCTGACCGCCACGGCCTGTGGCCAGGAAGCGGTCGGCGGCAGTCGGTACAAGAGCAAGGAAAAGGGAGGGACGATCGGCATCGCGATGCCGACCAAGTCCTCCGAGCGGTGGATCACCGACGGCCGCAACGTGGCCAAGCAGTTCAAGGCGGCGGGCTACAAGACCGACTTGCAGTTCGGCGAGGACGACGTCCGCACCCAGGTGGCCCAGCTCGAAAACATGATCACCAAGGGCCACCGGCTGCTGGTGATCGCGCCGATCAACGGCGGGGCGCTCAACGACGTCCTGAAGCAGGCCAAAGAGGCCAACATCCCGGTGATCTCCTACGACCGGCTGCTCCTGGGCACGCCCAACGTCGACTACTACGCGACCTTCGACAACGAGAAGGTCGGCAGGCTCCAGGGCCAGTACATCGTCGACAAGCTGGGGCTGGCCAAGGGCCGCAAGGGCCCCTTCAACATCGAGCTGTTCGCCGGGTCGTCGGACGACAACAACACCCAGTACTTCTACAAGGGCGCCATGAGCGTCCTCAAGCCGTACATGGACAAGGGCGAGCTGGTCGTCCGCTCCAAGCAGACCAGCCTCAACCAGCTCTACACCGAGAAGTGGAGCGGAAGCGCCGCCCAGGACCGCATGGAGGACCTGCTCAACAAGGCGTACAGCAGCGACGACGTCGATGCCGTGCTCTCGCCGTACGACGGCATGTCCATCGGCATCCTCTCGGCGCTCAAGAGCGCCAGCTACGGGACGAAGTCCAAGCCGTTCCCGGTGGTGACCGGGCAGGACGCGGAGCTCGCCTCCGTGAAGTCCATCGCCCGGGGCCAGCAGACGCAGACCATCTACAAGGACCTGCGCAAGCTGGCGAAGGCCACCGTCGCGATCGCCAAGGCGAAGCTGACCGGCGGCAAGGCCCCGATCAACGACACCAAGTCGTACGACAACGGCAAGAAGGTCGTGCCGACCTATCTGCTCAACCCGGTCAGCATCGACAAGTCCAACACCCAGGTGCTGGTGGACGAGGGCTACTACACCGCGTCACAGCTGAAGTAGGGCGGATCCGAGCTATGAGCACCATTCTCGAATTGCGCTCCATCACCAAGACCTTCCCCGGTGTGAAGGCGCTCTCCGACGTCAACCTCCATGTGCGCCAAGGCGAGATCCACGCCCTGTGCGGGGAGAACGGCGCGGGCAAGTCCACGCTGATGAAGGTGGTCAGCGGCGTCCATCCGCACGGCTCCTACGACGGCGAGATCCTCTTCGACGGCGAGGCCTGCTCCTTCAAGGACATCCGCGCGAGCGAGCAGCGCGGCATCGTCATCATCCACCAGGAACTCGCGCTGATCCCGTACCTGTCCATCGCCGAGAACATCTTCCTCGGCAATGAACACGCCACCCGCGGCCTGATCAGCTGGAACGAAACTCTCAAGCACGCCAACACGCTGCTGAAGCGGGTGGGTCTGACGGATTCGCCGCAGACCCGGGTCGCCGACATCGGCGTGGGCAAGCAGCAGCTCGTGGAGATCGCCAAGGCGCTCTCCAAGGAGGTGAAGCTGCTCATCCTCGACGAGCCGACCGCGGCGCTCAACGACGAGGACAGCGGCAAACTCCTCGATCTGCTGCTGGAGTTCAAGGCGCAGGGCATCTCCTCGATCATCATTTCCCACAAGCTGAACGAGATCCGCAAGGTGGCCGACTCCGTCACCATCCTGCGCGACGGCCAGTCCATCGAGACCATGACGGTCCGGGAGACCCCCGAGTCCGAGCCGGAGGTCTCCGAGGACCGCATCATCCGCGGCATGGTCGGCCGCGACCTCGACAGCCGGTTCCCCGAGCGCACCCCGTACGAGGGCGAGGACGCCGCCGAGGTGGCCATGTCCATCGAGGACTGGACGGTGCACCACCCCATCGACCAGCAGCGCAAGGTCGTGGACGGGGTGTCGGTGAACGTCCGGCGCGGCGAGATCGTGGGCATCGCCGGGCTGATGGGCGCGGGCCGCACCGAGCTGGCGATGAGCGTCTTCGGGCG
The DNA here is from genome assembly GCF_040629205.1 of Streptomyces sp. NPDC005962. Taxonomy (NCBI): domain Bacteria; kingdom Bacillati; phylum Actinomycetota; class Actinomycetes; order Kitasatosporales; family Streptomycetaceae; genus Streptomyces; species Streptomyces sp. NPDC005962. The sequence continues at coordinate 51,527 of NZ_JBEXVE010000027.1, forward strand.
GACGTACGGGCGCTACGCGGGCGGCCGGGTCCTCCGCGACGGCCAGGAAGTCCGTACCCGTACCGTGCCGGAGGCCATCGACCACGGCATCGCGTACGTCACCGAGGACCGCAAGACGTACGGGCTCAACCTCCAGGACACCATCAGCCGCAACATCTCGCTCTCCTCGCTCCCGAAGGTGGCCCGCCGCGGCGTGGTCAACGAGCACGAGGAGTCGCGGGTCGCCGAGCGGTTCCGCAAGACCATGAACATCAAGGCACCCACGGTCTTCGAGCACGTCGGCCGGCTCAGCGGCGGCAACCAGCAGAAGGTCGTCCTCAGCAAGTGGATCTTCGCCGGCCCCGAGGTGCTCATCCTCGACGAGCCCACCCGTGGGATCGACGTCGGGGCCAAGTACGAGATCTACACGGTCATCAACGACCTGGCGGCGCAGGGCAAGGCCGTCGTCTTCATCTCCTCCGAGCTGGGCGAGCTGCTGGGGATGTGCGACCGGATCTACACGATGGCGGCCGGACGGCTGACCGGGGAGGTTCCCCGGGCCGAGGCGACCCAGGAAGTTCTGATGCGCCATATGACAAAGGACAGAGGAGACGAAGGATGAGCACGGCCACCCAGAAGACCGAGAGCCCGGCGCCACCGCCGGCCGAGGGGTCCAAGAGCCTCGGGACGCTGCTGCTGCAGGGCATGCGGACCAATATGCGGCAGTACGGGATGCTGGTCGCGCTCGCCCTGATCATCGTCATCTTCCAGATCTGGTCGGACAACATCCTGCTGCGTCCGGGGAACGTCACCAGCCTGGTGCAGCAGAACGGCTACATCCTCATCCTCGCCATCGGCATGATGATGGTGATCATCGCGGGGCATATCGATCTGTCGGTCGGCTCGCTCGTCGCCTTCATCGGCGCGGCCGCCGGCGCGATGATCATCAAGCATGACGTGCCCTGGGGCCTCGCGGTCGTCCTCTGCCTGCTGATCGGCGCGCTGGCCGGGGCCTGGCAGGGCTTCTGGATCGCGTACATCGGGATTCCGTCGTTCATCGTCACCCTGGCCGGAATGCTGGCCTTCCGCGGCGGCACCCAGATCCTGCTCGACGGGCAGTCCCTGTCGCCGTTCCCCGACGGCTTCGAGAAGCTGAGCACCGGATTCATCCCGGAGATGGGCCCGTACACGCAGTACCACAACCCCACGATGGTGCTCGGCCTCATCGTGTGCGCGGCCGTCGTCTGGCAGGAGTGGCGCGGCCGGCAGCAGCGTGCGGCCTACGAGCTGGAGGTGGTCCCGCTCGGGCTGTTCTTCACCAAGTGCGCGGCGATCGTGGCCGCCGTGATGGCGTTCACCATGACGCTCTCCAGCTGGCACGGCGCGCCGTACGGGCTGCTGATCCTGGCGGTGCTCTTCGTGATCTTCAGCTTCGTGATGCGCAACACCGTCATCGGGCGGCATGTGTACGCGCTCGGCGGCAACCAGCCCGCGGCCAAGCTCTCGGGTGTCCGGGACAAGCGCGTCACCTTCCTGGTCTTCGTCAACATGGGCCTGCTGTCCGCGCTCGCCGGAATGGTCTTCGCCGCCCGGCTCGGCTCGGCCACACCCAGTGCGGGCCTCAACTTCGAACTGGAGGCCATCGCCGCGGCGTTCATCGGCGGCGCGTCGGCCAGCGGCGGTGTCGGCACGGTGCTCGGCGCCATCATCGGCGGTCTGGTGCTCGGTGTGCTCAACAACGGCATGTCGCTGGTGGGCATCGGCACCGACTACCAGCAGGTGATCAAGGGACTGGTGCTGCTGGCGGCGGTCGGCTTCGACGTCTGGAACAAGCGCCGGGTCGGTTCGTAGTCCGTCTTCCAACTACCTTTTGTGGAGCCGCACATGACGCACCAATCGAGCATGGGCAGACGCACGGTGATCGCCGCCGCGGCGGCGGCCGCCGGAGTGGCCGCCACGGGCCCCGCGTCCGCGAGTACCGGCGCATCCGGCGCATCCGGGAAGGGCGAGGGACACGCGGTGAAGGAACACTTCGGCACGCTGGCCGACGGCACGAAGGTCGACCGCTGGACCATCGAGAACGGCCGCACCCGGCTGAGCGTGCTGAGTTACGGCGGTGTCGTCCAGAGCCTGGAGATCCCCGACCGGCACGGCCGCCGCGCCAACGTCTCCCTGGGCTTCGCCGATCTGGACTCCTACGTCGCCAACAGCCCGTACTTCGGCGCCCTCATCGGCCGCTACGGCAACCGCATCGCCCTCGGCGCGTTCACCCTCGACGGCAAGAAGTACCAGCTGCCCGTCAACGACGGCCCCAACAGCCTGCACGGCGGCGACAAGGGCTTCGACAAGCGCGTCTGGTCGGTGACGCCCTTCCGCAAGGGCGCCGACGTCGGCCTCACACTGCGCCGCGTCAGCCCGGACGGCGAGATGGGCTACCCGGGCGCGCTCACCGTGCGCGTCGACTACACCCTCACCGCGGCGGGCGACTTCCGCATCGACTACGAGGCCACCACCGACAAGGCCACCGTCGTCAACCTCACCAACCACACCTACTACAACCTGGCCGGGGAGGGCTCGGGGTCCATCTACGACCACCGCCTCCAGATCGCCGCCGCCCGCTACACCCCGGTCGGCAAGACCCTCATCCCCACCGGCGAGCTGGCCAAGGTCGCCGGAACCCCGTTCGACTTCCGCCGCACCAAGGAAATCGGCCGGGACATCCGGGACGCCCACCAGCAGGTGCTGTACGGCCAGGGCATCGACCACAACTTCGTCCTGGACAAGGGCATCACGGACCGCCCCGAGCACATCCTCACGGTCACGGACCCGTCCTCGGGACGCGTCATGAAGATCGCCACCACCGAGCCGGGCGTGCAGTTCTACACGGGTAACTTCCTGACCGGCACCTTCGCCGGTACGTCCGGCCAGGTCTACCGGCAGGGCGACGCCTTCGCCCTGGAGACCCAGCACTTCCCGGACTCCCCGAACCAGCCGTCCTTCCCCTCCACGGTGCTCCGCCCGGGCGACACCTACCGCTCCACGACGGTGCACTCCTTCTCGACCCGCTGAGCTCTCCCGGAACCTCCCGCCCCGCGCTCGCGCGGAGCGGGAGGTTCCGGCGTTCCGGCCCAACTCCCCATGTTTTTCTTGGGTTCTGCAACCATTCACCTCTCAGACCCCTCTACCTCCACGACCAACGCAGTGCCCCATGGAGGTTTTGTGCGCAATAGGACCAGAGCTGTGGTGGGCGTAGCAGTCGGCGCCGCCATGACCGCCGCCGTGGCCGCCGGAGCCAACGCCGTCGTAGCGAACGGCGACAGCTCCGACCAGAACCAGTCCGCCGCGGCGGAAAAGACCACACCGGGCGACATCGACCACGACGGCTACGCCGACCTCGGCGTGGGCGCGCCCGACGGCACCGTCTCCGGGAAGTCCAAGGCGGGCTACGTGGGCGTGACCTACGGCGCCCAGTCCGGCGTCGACGCCAAACGGCACAGCACGCTGTCGCAGGCCAGCCCGGGAGTTCCCGGCACCCCCGAGGCCGGGGACCACTTCGGCTCCGCCGTGGCGCGCGGCGATGTGGACGGGGACGGCTACTCCGACCTGATCGTCGCCGCGAACAGCGAGGCCATCGGCAGCGCCAAGCGAGCCGGTTCCGTCACCGTCGTCTTCGGTGCCAAGGGCGGCCTCTCGGGCGACGCCATCGCCTTCCACGCGCCGAAGGCCACCGCCTACGCGCTGTTCGGCGACACGCTGGCCGTGGGCGACTACAACCACGACGGCCGCGACGACATCGCCATCTCCGACGACACGAAGGTTCAGCTCGTGGCCGGCGCGGCGAACCTGCGCGAGACGGCCACCCCGAAGATGACCGCCGTCACCCCGCCCGGCGGCGGCGCGGGCATCGAGCACCTGTCCTCCGGCGACATCAACGGGGACGGCTTCGCCGACCTGGTGACCGTCGCCTACCAGGACGACCCCGCCGACGAGGGCACGCTCGGCGTGCTGCCGGGCTCGTCCAGTGGGCTGAAGAGCACCCCGCTGGGCGAGGACGTCGCGCTGCCGTTCGCCTCGTACCAGGCCGTGGTGGGTGACATCAACGGCGACGGCAAGGACGACGTCGTCATCGACACCGGCTTCACGGACGGCCCCGACGACGCGCGCCTGCGCACGTACCCGGGCACCGCCGCGGGGCTCGACACCGCCAACCCGGTGAGCTGGAAGGGTAAGCAGCAGAGCGGCTCCGCCTCCCGGCTCGCCGACATCAACGGCGACGGCCACGACGACCTCGTGCTCGGCGACACCGCTGCCGAGACCCCCGACGGCTACAACGACGCCGGTGCCATCACCGTCCTCAAGGGGACCAAGGACTGGCTGACCGACGCGGGGTCGCAGACCTTCTCCCTCGACACCGAGGGTGTCCCCGGCGAGATGACGGGCAACGACAAGTTCGGCGACGCCGTCTCACCGGCCGACTACAACGGCGACGGCAAGCCCGACGTGGCCGTCGGCGTCCCCAACCGCACCGATGGCGCGGGCGCGGTGGCCCTCCTGTACGCGGGCACCGACGGCCTCACCGCCGAGGGCTCCGCCCTCATCGGCCCGGGTGACCTCGGCGCCCCGGCGACCGATGCCGCCTTCGGCACGGAGCTGTCCTACTCCGCGACGAAGTAGCACGACACCGCCCACAGGCGGCGGCCCGGCCCGGTCCAGGTTCGACCGGGCCGGGCCGCGTCGCTGCCGTGGGCGGGGTATCAGGCCGGAAGGGGCCGCGCGGCACTGCGGTAGGTGGCGATGCCCACGGCCAGCAGCCAGTAGCTGAAGACCGCGCCCATCAGGGCGGTGGTGCCCCAGCCGTTGGCCGCGTAGAAGTTCGCGGGGGTGTTGCCGAAGAACAGCGACGGCACGAAGGCCAGGTTCACCCCCGCCAGCACGTACGCCGACCGGCCGGTCCAGCGCGGCAGCAGCCGCGTCCGGGAGACGGCGTACCCCACCGAGGCGAGGAAGAACGCCATCATCAGGCGGGAGATCGACCCGTAGAGGATGTACGTCCCGCTGACGGTGATGGTCGGGTCGATGGAGTGGTCGGCCTCGATGACCGCACCGGCTTCCAGGCCACTGGAGACCAGCGTGATCGTCGCGTAGACCAGCCCCATCGCGAAGGCTATGGAGCCCACCCATTCGTACTCCGGGCCCACCCGCTTGACCAGCTCGCGGAACGCCGTCACGAACACGATGAGAAACGCCAGCGCGACGATCCCGATCAGCAGCCTGGCCAGCACGTTCGAGTCCGGCGGCGAGCCCGAGTACACGAAGTACAGAGGCACTTCGACGATGAACGCGGCCGCGGTGGCGATGCCCGCGACACCCGTCAGACGTCTGGCAAGAATCTCGTTCATGGGTCCCCCCGAATCGGCTGTGCGATGGATTCACCCCACCGGCTCGTCGGCGCGCCTGCCGACACCATGAATCCTGCCGCTCCGGGACCTCGGCGTCGCTGGCCCTGAACACCGGACAAGAGGTGCACCTGACGACACCGTCCGGGGTGGGCGGAGCCTACGCGCCGCCCACGGCGTCTGCCGTGGTGTCGCCGTGGTGGGGGGTCTCGGTCTCGCCGGTGAGGTCGCGGACCATCAGGGTCGCGCCCGCTACGGCGCCCGGCATGAGGAGGACGGAGACCAGGGGGACCAGGAAGAGCAGGGCGAGGGGGAGGCCGAAGCCGACGGTGAGGAGGCGGCGGCCGCGGAGCAGGGTGCGGCGTTCCTTGAGCAGGATGCCGCGTCGGAGCAGGGCGACCGAGGTCAGCTCCTCGGCGAGGAAGAAGCCGGTCACGCAGAGGGCGAGGGCGGGGATCACGGTCTGGCCGACGACCGGGATGAAGCCGAGCGCGAAGAAGAGCACGCTCCAGAGGGTGACGCGGAGGAGCAGGGCGAGGGCCTCGCGGATGCCGATCCCCACCTCCTGCCAGGTGGACAGGCCGGATTCGGGGACCTCGCCGCCTTCGGAGCGGTCGACCTCCTCGGAGAGGGATTCGTAGAAGGGCTGGCCGACCAGGAGCGTGACCGCGGTGAACGTGATCACCGCGAGGAAGAGGCAGGCGGCGGCGAAGAGGAGCGCGAGGGCGCCGCGGAAGACGCCGAGCCAGGGTGCGGACCAGTCGTCGGCGAAGGGGGTGGCCCAGGCGATGACGTCGTCGGTCCAGAAGAAGAGGACGACGAGGGCCGCCGCGTAGCCGACGAGGGTGATGAGGGCCGGGATCATCCCGATCCCCCACCACCTCCCGTGCTGGGCCACCCAGCGTTGGCCCTTCAGCAGATAGCCGATGCCCACTCCAAGATCACGCATGGGCGGAAGCCTACTTGGCTAGCGCGGCGCGTAGATGACGCCCAGCTTGTCGACCTCGTCACCGGCGCGGCCGGTGAAGCCCACGATCTGCCACCCGGCGGGGGCGGTGTAGGTGGCGGTGTCGGAGGTGGGCGTACCGGTGGCCAGGGTGCGGCCCGTGTCGGTGGTGAAGGCCGCGGAGAAGAGGCGGGTGCGGCCGTCCTTCTGGCCACGGGTGAGGGTGACGGAGGTGAGGTGTTCGGCGGCGCCGAGGGTGAGGGTGGCCGGGGTGCCGCCACTGCCGCCGTGGGAGAGGGTCGCGCCGCCGCCGAGGGTCAGGGACACCCCGTCCAGGCGGGAGCCGCCGCGCAGGGTGAGGGTGCGGGGCGCGGGGGTGGCGGGCAGGTCGTCGGCGTCGTTGAAGGCGGTGCCGTGCGGTCCGCCGAACTGGTCACCGGCGCGGAGCGTGTCGGCCGCCTTCCAGGAGAAGTCGACGGTGTGCGGGTAGTGGTCGGACAGCGGCTTGCCCTCGGTGTCGAGGAAGGAGGTGTTCTCGTTGTTGTAGCGGGTGGCGGTGAGGGAGAGGAGCGGGCCGGAGCGGTAGAGGACCTTGTCGACGACCTCGCAGGTGTTGGTGACGTTTTCCGGGTCGCACACGAGCGCGTCGGACCCGGCGGGCGGGGCCGAGCCACCGCGGACGAGGTTCACCCAGGCGTCGGTGAGGCCGTTGCGGGTGGCGAGGTCGCGGATGTTGTCGTCGGCGCGGGTGTAGCGGGTGTTGGTGTCGCCCATGACGAGCACCGCGTTCCCGGCCGAGTTGGCGGTGATGTAGTCGGAGAGCTGGGTGACGTTGGCGCGGCGGGCGGCGAGGTCGGCGTCGGTCGTCCCGGCGTTGGTGTGCACGTTGTAGAGGTCCAGGTACGCGCCTTCGGCGAGCCGCACCCGGGCCAGGGTGAAGCCCTTGGGGGTGAGGCAGTCGGTGCCGTTGCACTTGGTCCACTTGACCCGCTCGAAGTCGTCGTACGGCAGGTCGGAGAGGGTGTTGAGGCCGTCGCCGAAGGCCGCGCCACCGCTGGTGGGGGTGCGGTACGGGTGGTCGTCACCGGCGTAGAGCGCGGCGTGGTAGTTGAAGTCCTCCTGGACGTTGACGATGTCGTACGGGCCCAGGCGGGGCGAGATCAGCGGGGTGTTCTTCTCGGGGTGGCCGGAGGAGAGGCCTTCGGGGAGTCCGGCCACGTTGTAGGTGAGGACGTTGAAAGAGCCGGAGGCGGGGGTGGCAGCGCCGGAGGTGGCGGTGGCTTGCCTTCCGGTGTCCGCCACGGCAGGCGTGGTGGTGAGCATGGCCGCACAAGTGGCGAGGGCCGCCGCGGCCGCGATGGCCATGCGGCGTCCGATGGTTCTCACGAAAGGTGTCCTCTCAGAGAGTGGTGCGAGGGGATCAGAGCTTGCCGGTGCCCGCTTGGGCGGTCACCGAGGCGACCACCGACGACGCGGGCTCCGCCGTGTACGCGTACGGCGGCTTGGTGAAGGTGCCGGTCCGGGAGATCTCCGTGGCCGCGCCGCCCAGGTCGTTTCCGCGCAGCACCGCGTAGCCGTCCACGTCGCTGCTGCGGTTGGTCGTCACGGCGATCTTGGTGTCGCGGAACACGTTGTTCTCGACCAGCATCTGCGCGCCCATCCGGGAGTGCACGCCGGTGTCCGCGCCCTGGACGTAGTTGTCGTAGAAGTGGCCGGTGCCGAAGCGGAGGCTGGGGATGCGGGAGTAGACGTCGGTGAACCAGTTGTGGTGGTACGTCACCTTGAGGTGCCCGGTGTCCTCGGCGGCGTTCTTGTCGCTGTGCCCGACCAGACTGCCCTTGAAGTGGTCGGCGAACTTGTTCCAGGAGACGGTGATGTCGTCGGAGCCGTGGTTGATGTCCAGCAGGCCGTCGTAATAGTCCTTGTCGTGGTCCCGGTCGGCCGAGAACGTGTTGTGGTCGATCCACACCCGGGTGGACTCCTGGACCGTCACCCCGTCGGACGGCTTCCTCGGCTTGCTGATGGCGAGGTTGCGGATGATGACGTTCGTCGCCTCCTTCAGCCGCAGGCCTCCGCCGGTGAATCCGGAGCCCGAACCGACGCCCAGCACGGTGGTGTTGGAGCCGATGTCCACCTGGCCGGTGAGGGAGAGCAGACCGGACACCTTGACGACCTTGGCGCTGTCGCCGGCGACGGCTGCCGTGAAAGCGGCCAGGGTGGTCACGGTGGTGGCGGTGGCATTGCCGCCACCGGTAGTGCCCGCGCCGAAGCCGATGGGGGTGGTCTCGGCGGCACGCACACCGGTGGCGGCGTCCGCGTCCTGCGCCGTGAGCGCGGACAGTCCCCCGAGCACGAGGGTGGCGGCCACGCCCGCGGCGAGGGCCGTCAGCCGACGCCGGTTGTGGCCGATGCCGGTGGTGGTGTCCGTCGTGAAGTGGTCACCTGCGGAGTTCATGAAGGAGCCCTCTCGGTCGGAGGATCTCCATCCGGAGGGGCAATCGCTTGCGGGAGCAGGCGGCAAGCAGGCTGGTCACGTGGGCCGGTGGAGATCGTGGGAGGTGCGGCTCTGACGGTGGCGGAATGCGCTGCCCGGGCACGGTGTGGTCAGGACCGCCCCAGCAGACGACAGCCATCACGGAAGAAGCTAGTAAGCGCTTGTCACAAATGTCAACACCGCTGACCCATAAGGGGAGTTGGCGATAAGAAGAGTTGACGCGCGGAGACTTTGCCGAACTGACAGCCACCCCACAGAATCCCCTCCTACTTTTCATGCCCATGACAGATTCATCTCCCGCCCCCGTCGGGCGACGCAGAGTACTCATCGCCGGAAGCGCCGCCGCGGCGGCCATCGGAATCGGCGCCGGGACCGCCGCCACGCGCCCCGAAACAACCACCACCGGTGCCACCGGCGCCACCGACATGGCCCCGGCCGCCAACGCGATCTGCACGCTCACCAAGCAGCTGACCGAGGGCCCGTACTACCTCGACCACGCCCTCGTACGGGCCGACGTCACCGAGGACAAGCAGGGCGTGCCCCTGGAACTGGTCCTCCCCGTCGTCGACAAGGACACCTGCGCACCGCTCAACAAGGCGCTCGTGGAGATCTGGTACTGCGACGCGCTCGGCGAATACTCCGGATTCGTCGGCAACAACGGCCACCAGGAGCCGGACAACGGGAAGTTCCTGCGCGGCGGTGTGCTCACCGGCACCGACGGCGTCGCCAAGCTGAAGGGCATCTACCCCGGCTGGTACCGCGGCCGCTGCATCCACATCCACATCAAGGTGCACACGGGCGTCACCCTCACCTCCGACGGCTCGTTCACCGGCGGCAACGAGATCCACACCGGTCAGCTCTTCTTCGACGAGAAGATCACCCAGGCGGTCGCCAAGGTGGCCCCGTACTCCACCAACACCGTCCCCCGCACCCCGCTGTCCTCCGACGGCATCTACGGCAACGGCGGCACCGCCGCCGGGCTGATGGCCGTGACGGCGCTGGGCAGCACACCGTCGGCCGGATATCGCGGCACCCTCACCCTGGGCATCGACGCCGACGCCTGACCGCCGACGCCTGACCGCCGGCGCCTGACCGCGGCCTCCGACCGGTAACGCCGCCCGAACCGTCCCCTACCGCTCAGCACCCCACCCCAGGCCCCGTCCGGATTCCCCGGGCGGGGCCCGCCCTTTCGCCACAGGGTCGCCAGAAGGTCCCCGGAAGGTCTTGACGGTGGCCGAAACCTTACCTAGGTTCTCCTGGACATCAGATGTCTGATGTCTGAGCTTCTGGCAAGGAGGTCGACAGCAATGCCGCTGTCCGACGACATCGCCGAGCGGCTGCTGACCGCGATCATCGACGGCCACTACCCGCCCGGCACCGCCCTCCCCCCGGAGGGCGTACTGGCCGAGCAGCAGGCCGCCAGCCGGTTGACGCTGCGCGAGGCGATCAAGGTCCTGCGCTCGCAGAACGTCGTCCGCATCCACCGCGGACGCGGTACGTACGTCAACAACCCCGACCAGTGGACCGCGCTGGAGCCGATGATCCGCGCGGCCGCCGCCGGGCCACGGGCGGGCGGGGCGATCTCCGAGAAGCTGATCGAGGCCCGGCAGATGATCGAGGTCGGCGCCGCGCAGCTGGCCGCGGCCCGGCGCACCGACGAGGATCTGACCGAGCTGGCCGAGCTGCTGGACGAGATGCGGGCGGCGGCCGACGCCGGGGACACCGAGCAGTTCGTGTCCGCCGACATCGCGTTCCACGACGTGGTGATGCGTGCCTCCGGCAACGCCTTCGTCCCGCTGCTCATCGAGCCGTTCGGCCGACTGCTGATCGAGGGCCGTCGGCAGACCTCCGCCGTACCCCAGATCCGTACGAACGCCATCGCCCACCACGAGATCGTCCTGGCGGCGCTGCGCGGCGGGGACCCGGAGGAGGCCCGGCGCGCGATGGCCGACCATATGACGCAGACGGCGGACGATCTGCGGACGCACGTCATCGAGCCACGCGGCTAGCCCGCCTCCCTCACCTCGCTCATACGCACATCGCCGCACCGGCGGTGCGCCCCGGCCTGCCCGAAAACAGCCGCACACCGCCGGAACCCCGCACGAACGCGTCAGGAAAGTAGAGCCGCACATGCCCGACACCGACACCGCGCACTTCCCCGAGGCGCACGAGCTGCCGCCGCCCCGCGAGGTCGAGCCCGCCGAAGTGGCCGCCGCCGTCGCCGACGGACGCCGTCTGGTCGTCCTGGACGACGACCCCACCGGCACCCAGACCGTCGCCGGAGTGCCCGTCCTCACCACCTGGACGGTCGACGACCTGCGGTGGGCGCTGCGCCAGGACAGCACGGCCTTCTTCGTCCTCACCAACACCCGCAGCCTCGCCCCGGACACGGCCGCCGCCCGCAACCGCGAGGTCATACGGGCCCTGGCGGAGGCGTCCGCGGCCGAGGGCGTGGGCTACGTCCTGGCCAGCCGCAGCGACTCCACGCTGCGCGGGCACTTCCCGCTGGAGACGGACGTCCTGGCCGAGGAGACGCCCGTGGACGGCGTCGTCCTCGTCCCCGCGTACATCGAGGCGGGGCGGCTCACCGCCGACTCCGTGCACTGGATGCGCACGGCCGACGGGATGCTTCCGGTGGGCCGGAGCGAGTTCGCGCGCGACGCCACGTTCGGGTACACCAACTCCCGGCTGCCGGAGTGGATCGAGGAGAAGACCGGCGGGCGCGTGTCCGCCGGGGACGTCCTGCGGATCACGGTGGAGGACCTGCGGCTGCGCGGCCCGGGCCATGTCGCCCAGCTGCTGGCCTCGCTGCGCGACGGCCGGATGGCGGTGGCGGACGCGCTCTGCGACGACGATCTGCGGGTCCTGGCCCTGGCGGGCGCGGCGGCGGAGTCGGAGGGCGCGCGACTGCTCTACCGGTGCGGCCCCTCGTTCGTACGGGCCCGGGCGGGCCAGGCGGCCCGCGCCCCGCTCACCCCGGCCGAACTGCGGCAACCCGCCGGTGACGGGGCGGCGCACGGCCTTGTCGCCGTCGGGTCCCATGTCGGGCTCACCACGCGGCAGTTGGACCGGCTGCGGGAGCGCGGCGGGATCGCCGAGTTCGAACTCGATGTGCACGCCCTGCTCGACGAGGGGCGGCGCGCCACGCACATCGCCGACGTGGCGGCGGCGTGCGCGCAGGCGCTGGCCACCAGCGAGGTCGTCGTACGCACCAGCCGCGCCCTGGTCACCGGCGCCGACGCGGACGACTCCCTGGCAATCGCGCGCAGCGTGTCCGCCGCGCTGGTCGCCACCGTACGAGCCGTCACGGCGGCCCGGCGCCCCGCGTACGTCATCGCCAAGGGCGGCATCACCTCCAGCGACATCGCCACCGAGGGCCTGGAGATCCGCCGGGCCTGGGCGCGCGGCACCCTGCTGCCCGGCATCGTCTCGCTGTGGGAACCCGAGTCCGGCCCGAGCGTCGGCATCCCCTACATCGTGTTCGCGGGCAACGTCGGGGACGACCACGCCCTCGCGGACGCCATCGACCTGCTCAGGAGCCGATGATGCTGCTCACCGGAACCGACGCGCTGACCGCCGCCGCCCGCGACGGCCGCGCGATACCCGGCTTCGTCGCGTACAACCTCGAAACGGTGCAGGGCATCGTCGCGGCGGCGGAGGCGTCGGGCACGCCGGTGCTGCTCCAGGCCGGGTCGAGCGCCTTCAAACACGCGGGGCGCGAGGCGCTGATGGGGCTCGCCCTGCACGCGGCGCGGCGCTCGACCGCGCGCATCGGCGTCCACCTGGACCACAGCCGGGACCTGACCGAGATCGCCGCGTGCGTCGACGCGGGCTACACGTCGGTAATGGTCGACGGCTCCCATCTGCCGTTCGCCGAGAACATCGCGCTGACCCGCGAGGCCGTGCGGCACGCGCACGCGGCCGGGGTGTGGGTCGAGGCCGAACTCGGCGCGCTGGCCGGTGACGAGGACGTGTCCACCGACGCGACGGCGGACGGCGGCTCGATGACCGACCCGGCGCAGGCGGCCGAGTTCGTGGCCGCGACCGGCATCGACGCCCTGGCCGTCGCCGTCGGCAACGTCCACGGCTTCACGGCGCGGCCGGTACGGCTGGACCTGCCCCGCCTGGAACGCATCCGCTCGGCGGTACCCGTCCCCCTCGTCCTCCACGGCGCGAGCGGCCTCCCGGAGGCGGAACTGCTGGGCGCCGTCCGGCGCGGCGTCGCCAAGGTAAACGTCAACGCGGAGCTGCGGCGCGCCTACCTGACCGCTGTCGCGTCGGCCGTACCGAACGCCACCGACGGCGCGGACGTCGTCGCGACGTGGGCGGCGGGCCGCGACGCGGTGGCGGCCACGGCGCTGCGGATCGCCGGGCAGCTGGCGTCGGCGCCCGAGGTGGCTGGCGTGGTCGAGCCGGTGCCGACCGGGGGCCTTTGATCCCCCACCCCGCCCCTTCCCCAAACCAAGGGCTCCGCCCCTGGACCCCACGGGGGCGACGCCCCGGATGACGACCCGACCCGGGCGGCTACGGCCTCACGGAGCGCCACCTGCCCGGTGGCACCGAGCGGCAGCCCGATCCCGCCAGGGCCGGGCCCGTGGCGCCGACCGCAGGCGACCCCGGGCCGGGCGACGGGCCCGGCCGGGGGACGAGCCAACCAGGCCCGGACTCCGCAGGCCGAAGGCCTGGGCGGCTCTACCTCCCGGCGCCACCTGCCCGGTAGCACCGGGGCCAGCCCAAACAGGGCCCGTCGCCCCGGGGCGGCCCTGACGTCGCGGCGCGCCGCCGACCGTGGCGCCGGCCGGCAAGCAGAGCCGGGCCCGGGCCGCCGCCCGATCGGTGGTGGCGGGGTCCAGGGGCTAGCTCCTGGTTCGGGAAGGGGCGGGGTGGGGCAAGTTCCCCGCCCCGCGCCACCGTCAGCCCGCTTGCCGTCCGGCGGCGACAACAACACTCACACCCACTCCCCCATAGGAATCCGTATGTCTTCAGCCACTTCCCCCCGCGTCGCCGTCATCGGCCTCGGGGCCATGGGGCTTCCCATGGCTCAGCATCTGGCGGCCGGGGGCTTCCCCGTGACCGTGTTCGACATCGCCGCCGAGCGGCGGGCCGCTGCCGTCGCGGCGGGGGCCGACGAGGCGGTCACACCGGCCGAGGCCGGGCGGGGGGCGGATGTCGTGCTCCTCGCCGTACGGGATCAGGCGCAGGTCGACCGGGCGCTGTTCGGCGAGACCGGGGCGGCGGGGGCGCTGCGGGCCGGGGCCGTGGTCGTCCTCACCAGCACCGTGGGGCCGGTCGCGGCGCGGGCGACGGCCGCCGCGCTCGCCGAGCGCGGCGTACGGCTCGTGGACGCGCCCGTCAGCGGCGGGCCGACGAGGGCCGGGAACGGTGAGCTGCTGATCGTCGTCGGTGCCGAGCCCGACGCCCTCGCCACGGCGCGCCCCGTACTGGAACGGCTCGCCTCCACGCTCACCGTCATCGGCGACAAGCCCGGCGACGGCCAGGCGCTCAAGGCCATCAACCAGCTCCTCGCCGGAGTGCACATCGCGGCAGCCGCCGAGGCCGTGGCGCTCGCACGCGGGCTCGACCTGGACCCGCGCACGGTGATCGACAGTCTGAGTCAGGGCGCGGCGGGGTCGTTCATGTTCGCCGACCGGGGGCCGCGTATGGCGCAGGCCTACGAGGAGGCGGCGGACGCGGTCGAGGTGCGGTCGCGGCTGGACATCTTCGTCAAGGACATGGGCATCGTGACCGGCATCGCCAAGGACGCACACGTCCCGGTGCCGCTGGCCTCGGCCGCCGAGCAGCTGTATCTGCTGGGCGAGCGGGCCGGGCTCGCCGCGCGCGACGACTCCTCCATCGTCACCGTCCTCTCCCCCAACACTCCCGAGGGAGCCGGACAGTGAGCCACAACGCGCTGCTCCTCGTCGCCGCCGCCGGGGTCGCCCTGCTGCTGGTGATGATCATCAAGGCGAAGGTCCAGCCCTTCGTGGCGCTGCTCGTGGTGAGCATCGCGGTGGCCCTCACCGCGGGCGTCCCGGCCGCCGACCTCGTGACCACCATCGAAGAGGGCATGGGGTCGACGCTCGGCCACATCGCCACCATCATCGCCCTCGGCGCGATGATCGGCCGGATCATCGAACTCTCCGGCGGCGCCGCCTCCCTGGCGCATTCGCTGATGGAGCGCTTCGGCGAGAAGCGCACCCCGCTCGCGCTCACGGCCGCCGGTTTCCTGCTCGGCATCCCGGTGTTCTTCGAGGTCGGGCTGATCATCCTGATGCCGATCGTGTACGGGGTGGCCCGGGCGTCCCGTAAGCCGCTGCTCGTCTACGCCCTCCCCATGGGCGCGGCGATGCTCACGGTGCACGCCTTCCTGCCGCCCCACCCGGGCGCGGTGGCCGCCGCGACGACGATCGGGGCGGACCAGGGCTGGGTGCTGCTGTTCGGCATACCGGTGACCGCGGTCGTGATCGCGATCGGCTATCTGCTGGCCAAGCGCATGACGCGGCGCACGTACGCGATGACGGCCGATGTGCGGGAGAAGGTGTTCGGCGACGCCGAGAACACCAGCGACGAGGACGCGGCGAGCTTCGAGAACCCGCCCTCCTTCGGCATGATCCTCACCCTCATCGTCACCCCCATCGCCCTCATCCTCCTCGGCACGATCGCCACGAACACCCTCGCCGAGGGGTCGATCCCGCGCGCCGTGCTGACCGTCCTCGGCGCCCCCATGGTCGCCCTGCTCGTCGCGGCCGCGCTCAGCGCCTACTTCCTGGGCATACGCCGTGGCTGGTCCGGCGCGCGCGTCTCCGAGGTGATGGGCTCGGCGCTGCCGGGCGTGGCGATGGTGATCCTGGTGGCGGGCGCGGGCGGTGTCTTCGGCAAGGTGCTGGTCGAGACCGGTATCGGCGACGCCGTGGCCGACGTCCTGGACCGCACCGGACTCCCCCTGCTGGCGCTGGCCTTCGCGATGACGGCGCTGCTGCGCGCGGTGCAGGGCTCCACGACGGTCGCGTTGGTGACGACGGCCGGGCTGATCAACCCGCTGCTCCAGCGTACGGACCTCTCCCCGCAGCAACTGGCCCTCATCTGCCTGGCGATGGGCGGGGGCGGACTGGCGCTGTCGCATATCAACGACGCGGGCTACTGGATGTTCACCAAGCTGGTGGGCCTGGAAGTCGGCGACGCGCTCCGCACCTGGACCGTCCTCACGACGGCGATGGGCACGGTCGGCTTCCTGCTGACCGGCGCCCTGTGGCTGGTGGTCTGAGGGGTGTTAGTGGTGCGTTAGTGGCGCGGCAGTGGATCATCAGTGGCGGCGGACAGTCTTGTTGTCACGGCCCCGGGAGGACGGGGCCGACGCCCACGACGTCAGGGGACCCATGTCACGCCGCGCCACTCTCCGCCACGCCCGCAAGGCCACCGCCGCCGCGGTGGTCGCCGTCGCCGCCTTCGGGCTGACCGCCTGCCAGGACAACGGGGATGCCGGGGGCGCGTCCCCCGCCGCCTCGTCCAGCTCCTCGGACGCGGGCACCGGCGGCTCGGGCACGTCGGATGCCAGCACCGGCGGTTCGGACAACGCGGGTTCGAGCAAGGCGGGTTCGGGACCCGGGGGTTCCGGTGCCAAGGGCTCCGAGGGCGCCTGCGCCACCGATCAGCTGGACATCGGCTGGTACGCCGATGTCGTCGGCGGCGCCCCGGACATGTCCAGCGAGGAACAGCAGACCGCGGCCGTGAGGTTCAAGAACACCGGCGACAGCACCTGCACCATCAACGGGTTCCCCGGCGTCCAGCTCAAGGACGGCTTCGGCAAGACCTGGGACTTGCAGCGCTCCGCGCAGAAGCCGTCCCCGGCCACGCTCAAGCCGGGCGACCACACCCACTTCACCTTCCAGCTGCTGCCCACCACCGACACCGGCGCCCGGAAGGTCGTGCCCACGTCGGTGCTGGTCACCCCGCCGAACCAGAAGTCGCACGTCGAGCTGAAGTGGACCTACGGCGGCCGCATCCTGGACCAGTCGGGGGCCACCCGCCCGGGGACGTTCGTCAACCCGGTCAAGGGCTCCTGAGCACGGGCCGCCCGGCCATCGCCTACCGGGCCATGGCGTACGACGAGCGCTCGGCGGCCGCGGCCGGGGACGACAGGCCGGTGGCGAAGGTGTCGACGGCCAGGGCCGTGCGCAGGCAGAGGGTCAGCGCACGGGCCCGGGCATGGGCGATGCCGTCCGGGGAGCGGTGGTCGGCAAGGTCGGTGAGGCCGCCGCGTCGGGCCGAGTCGTCGAAGGACGCCCGCAAAGTGGCGGCCGGGATCGGGGCGCCGCTGTCGAGGGCGTCGGCGAGGGCGGTCAGTTGGCCGTCGAAGAGGGCGGCGATCTCGGCGGCCTCCGGTACGGCGTCGGCCTCGCGGTGCGGCTGCGCGGCGTACAGCTGTGACGCACACCGGCTAAGGTCCGCGATCGACCGCCGGATGGACTCGATCTCGGTGGCGCTCCAGCGGGCGCGGTGACCGCGCGGTTCGTGACGGACCGCGGCGGCCGCGACCTCCAGGCGCTCCAGGGTGTGACGGCTGCGGGAGCGCAGGGCGTCGATGTCCTCGTGCCGCACCGCCCCCGGCTCGGTCAGCCCGCCGACCAGCACGTTCAGCAGCCGCCGCTGGACGTCCGTCCACGCGGCGACCAGGGAGGACAGCCGGTCGTGGTGGTAGGTGGGCAGGGTGGTGAAGACGAGCAGCCCGATCATCGCGCCGAGGAGGGTGTCCGCGGGACGGCCCCAGGCGATGAGGTCAGAGGCCTTGCCCAGGCGGGTGATGAGGACGACGAGCCAGGCGGTGATGAAGAAGTTCAGCGCCAACTGGCCGACGCGCAGCGTGAGGAAGACGCACACGGCGAGCACCACCGCCGCGACGACCAGCCGGTCCGGCGTCCACCACGCGGGCAGCAGGACGGCCCAGGCGGCGAGGCCGCCGAGGATCGAGCCGATGGGGCGGGCCCAGCCGCGGGCGAAGGTGTGTCCGTAGTCGGGGAACAGCACCAGCATGGTGGTGAGCGCCGCCCAGAAGCCGTGTCCGGGCAGGCCGTGGCCCCAGAAGTCGCCGAGCGCGCGGCCCGCCGCCTCACCCGCCGTGGTGCCGACGGCGACGCGGAGGGCGTGCGGGAACAGCGGATCGCCGGGGCGCGCCGCGGACCACAGCCGCCGCAGCCCGGCGCGGGCGGGGTGCTCGGCGGGGAACAGAGCCAGGACGGGGTGTCCCGAACCGGCGACCGGCTGCTCCCGGTCGGCCCAGAGGCCGACGAGCCGCCCGGCCTCGTCCAGTGACGGCAGCAGCTCCTCGGCCATCGGTCCGTGCCAGGTCCGCAGCGTCCGCACGACGTGCGGCGCGAGGGGCTCCCGGCGGGAGGTGCGCAGGGCGCGCGCCATGGAGTCGAGCGCTTCGGCGATCTCCTCGCGGGGCGCCTTCGGGGTGTCGGCCGCGAGCAGCAGGGCGCGCCGGACGCGTTCGGCCTCGACGAGCAGTCCGTAGAGCGGTGCCGCGCCGGGGCGGGCGAAGCGCGGCAGCAGGTCCAGGGCCCTGCGAGCGGCCGTGAACGGCGCCGGGGAAGGGGAGCCGCCGCCCTCGGTGCGTGCCCGCGCCGCCAGCGAGGCGTAGAGCGCGGCCAGCGCCTTGCGCTGCGCGGGGTGGCGCCGCCCGTACGGGGGCAGCAGCTGGGCGACGAACGTCAGGGCCGCGCCCGCCGCCATCCAGCGCACCATCACCAGCCCCGCCTCGACGGTGGCGGCGAGATCGGCGGTGACCATGCAGCCGATGACGACGAGGCAGGCGCGGATGCCGGGCGCCACACCCAGCGCCCGCCACAGACCGGCCAGATACGCGAGGACCGCGAGGGCGATCAGGAAGTACCACCCGGCCTGGTGCAGCCAGACACCGGCGAGGGCGGCGAGCGAGAAGCCCGCATCGTGCCAGAACGCGTTCACGGCCCGGTGCCGGACCGGCGCCAGCAGGGTACCGATACCGCAGATGAAGGCGCCCACCGACAGCATGGCCCAGGCCAGCGGATCGCCGGTCAGCCCGCCGATCACCGCCGCGGCGACGACCGCCAGGACCGCCCGCACGATCGCGCCGGGCTCCGAGAGAACGCGTTCCATGGTCAGCGCGGCCCGGAAGCTGCGGCCGACCGCCGATGGCCACCCTTGTATCTCGTCCTGTGTCCCGTCCCGTATCTCGTCCCGTACCTCGCGCACCGTACTCATATAGGTGCACTATACAAATTGTTCGACGCTCACCCCAAACCGATCACCCAAACGGATCACTCCAGCCGGATCACGTTCCAGGACATCGGCTCCAGCGTGGCGCTCAGCACACCGTCCGCGAGCGCCGTGCCCTCGCCCGCCGGGTGCGGGGTGACGCGGTCGGGCTCGGCGAGGGTGTTACGGGCCTCCGGGTCGGCGTCGGCGAGGACGCTGTGCTCGACGACACGGGCGGACGCCATCCCGTGCAGGACCACCTCCAGCGGCAGCGCCCGCCGCTGGTCGCGGTTGACGGCGAAGACGGTGACCGCGCCGGTCTCTTCGTTCCGTACGGCCGTGGCGTGCAGCAGCGGCACCTCGCCGTACTTCGCCGTCTCGTGCGCGGGGCTGTCGACGGCGACCTGGAGCACCCGGCCGCGGCCGTACGCCGAGGCCTGGGCGAAGGGGAAGAAGGTGGTCTGCCGCCAGGCCGGGCCGCCCGGTTCGGTCATGATCGGGGCGATGACGTTGACGAGCTGGGCGAGGCAGGCGACCGTCACACGGTCGGCGTGGCGCAGCAGCGCGATGAGGAGCGAGCCGAAGACGACGGCGTCGGTGACGGAGTAGTTGTCCTCCAGCAGCCGCGGCGCCTCGTCCCAGTCGGGCGGCTCGGCGGCGTGGAAGCGGTCCTGATACCAGACGTTCCACTCGTCGAAGGAGAGGTTGATCTTCTTCGACGACTTCAGCCGGGCGCCCACGTGGTCGCAGGTCGCGACCACGTTCTCGATGAAGGACTCCATGTCGACGGCGGAGGCGAGGAAGGAGTCGCGGTCGCCGTCGCGCTCCTCGTAGTAGGCGTGCAGGGAGATGTGGTCGACCAGCTCGTAGGCGTGCTGGAGGACCGTGGCCTCCCAGGCGGCGAAGGTCGGCATGGCCTGGTTGGAGCTGCCGCAGGCGACGAGTTCGACGTCCGGGTCGATCTGCCGCATGGCGCGGGCGGTCTCGGCGGCCAGCCGTCCGTACTCCTCCGCCGTCTTGTGGCCGGTCTGCCAGGGGCCGTCCATCTCGTTGCCCAGACACCACAGCCGGATGCCGTACGGGTCCTTGTCGCCGTGGCCGATACGGCGGTCGGACAGCTCGGTGCCGGACGGGTGGTTGGCGTATTCCTGCAGCTCCAGGGCCTCGGCGACACCGCGCGTGCCGAGGTTGAGCGCCATCATCGGCTCGCCGCCGACCTTGCGGACGAAGTCGATGTATTCGGAGAGCCCGAAGCGGTTGGTCTCGGTCGAGCGCCACGCGAGGTCGAGGCGGCGCGGGCGCTCCTCGGCGGGGCCGGTGCCGTCCTCCCACTTGTAGCCGGAGACGAAGTTGCCGCCGGGGTAGCGCAGGGCGGTGACACCGAGTTCACGGATCAGACCGAGGACATCGGTGCGCAGCCCGGCCTCGTCGGCGGCGGGGTGGCCGGGCTCGTAGATCCCGGTGTAGACGCAGCGGCCGAGGTGTTCGACGAACGAGCCGAAGAGGCGGGGGGCGACATCGCCGACGGCGAAGGCGGGGTCGAGGGTGAACCGGGCGGGGGCGGTCGACTGCATGGCGGCGCCTCTCTGCTGCTCTGTTCGACATGCTGCTCTGTTCGACATGCCGGATAGGGGTCGCATATCCGAACGTGACGGTAAGAGCTGGCCGCCCGCCAGTCAACGCCTCCCGCCCGCGCGCATCAGTACGCGGTCGGCCAGCCGCCGGTCCAGCTCAGCAGGTTGACGCCGAGCTTGGCGGTGCCGTTGTCCTGGCCGTCGTAGTAGTGGTAGACGAGCAGGTCACCGTCGCTGTCGCTCATGATCGACTGCCCGCCGGGGCCGATGTAGCGGCCGTGGGACTCCAGGACCGGGGAGCCGCCGTTGTTCATCATGGCCACGCCGTTCTTGTCGTAGTACGGCCCGGTGGGGCTGGTGGCGCGGCCGACCTTGATCTTGTACGTGGAGCTGGTGCCCGCGCAGCAGGTGTCGTAGGACGCGAACAGGTAGTAGTAGCCGTTGCGCTTGACGACGGACGGCCCCTCGACCGCCTTGGTGCCGGTGGGCCGGGAGGCGATGGCGTAGACGGTCTTGTCGGCCGCGTACTGCTTGCCGGTGGCGGGGTCGAGGCGGATCATCTTCAGCCCCGACCACCACGAGCCGAAGGACAGCCACCACTTCCCGTCGCCGTCCACGAAGAGGTTGGGGTCGATGGCGTTGTAGTTGCTGCTGCCGGTGGTGGCGTGGACGATGCCGTAGTCGGTCCAGGTGCCCGCCCTGCCGCTCGGCGAGGTGGCGAAGCCGATGGCGGAGTTGCTGGAGCCGAAGGACGAGACCGCGTAGTACATCAGGTACTTGCCGCCCTGGTACGAGATGTCCGGCGCCCAGGGGTCGTTGGCGGAGGAGTACGTCTTCCACCAGGACGGCGGCGAGTTGAAGGCGTTCCCGGCGCGGCTGAAGGCGATCCGGTCGGTGGAGGTGCGGGCCTCCAGACCGCCGTGGGTGGAGTAGAGCAGATAGGTGCCGTCGGCGGCGC
This sequence comes from Streptomyces sp. NPDC005962, assembly GCF_040629205.1. Taxonomy (NCBI): domain Bacteria; kingdom Bacillati; phylum Actinomycetota; class Actinomycetes; order Kitasatosporales; family Streptomycetaceae; genus Streptomyces; species Streptomyces sp. NPDC005962. Next base: position 73,110 of record NZ_JBEXVE010000027.1, read on the forward strand.
GGAGCATCGTCGGGTCGTGGACGGTGATGTCGCCCGTCACCCGGCCCGGGTTCGGGTAGGCGGAGGCGCTGGTCGGGAGCAGGGCGAGCAGGAGCGCGGCGGGCAGGGCGAGCCATCTGGAGCGGTGACGCGTGGTCATGCGGCGTTTCTCCTCTCACGTGCCGTGCGGTGTGTGCTCTCTTGACCGGGGTGGGTGCCACCTCTAGCGTGCGGCCGACGTTACGGAAACGTTCCGGAAGTTTTCGGAGCCTGGGAAGGGAAGTTTTCGTGATCAAGACGGTCCGTACCGCTCTCGTCGGCGTACTCGCCGCCGCCCTGATCCCTCTGGCCATGCCGTCCGCCGCCGCTGAGCAACCTTCCACCCCCGGCGCGGATTTCGGAAGACCTCTCCAACCGATCGACGGCTTCGGTTTCTCGGAAGCCTTCCAGCGCGCCGATCTGATGCGCGGCGCGGGCGGACTCACCCCCGAGCACCGGCGGGAGGTGCTGGATCTGCTGCTGAACCGGCGCACCGGCGCGGGGCTCAGCATCCTGCGGCTCGGCATCGGCTCGTCCTCGGACGAGGTCTACGACCACATGAAGTCCATCCAGCCCACCGACCCGGGCGGCCCGGACGCCCCGCCGCGTTACGAGTGGGACGGCAAGGACGGCGGCCAGGTGTGGCTGGCCAAGGAGGCGAAACGGTACGGCGTCCAGCGCTTCTACGCCGACGCCTGGAGCGCGCCCGGCTACATGAAGACCAACGGGACGGACGCGAACGGCGGCACCCTGAAGCCGGAATGGCGGCGGGCGTACGCCGACTACCTCGTCCAGTACGCGAAGTTCTACCGGCAGGAGGGCATCCGGATCACCGACCTCGGCTTCACCAACGAGCCGGACCTCGCCACGTCCTACGCCTCCATGCAATTCACGCCCAAGGAGGCCGCCGAGACCGTGAAGGCGGTCGGCCCGGCGGTCCGGCGCGCCGGGATCGGCCTGGTCTGCTGCGACGCGGCCGGATGGGACCAGCAGGCCGAGTACAGCGCGGCCATCGAGGCGGACCCTCAGGCGTCACGGTACGTGGGCGTGCACACCGGCCATCCGTACGTCACGCCCTCGGACCAGCCGCTGCCGACGGCCCGGCGCACCTGGATGTCCGAGTGGAGCCCCAACGGCACGACGTGGAACGAGGCGTGGGACGACGAAAACCAGGCAGGAGCGCGCAGCGCTTCGGTTGAGGGTGGTGGTGGGAGACGGGCGGGCGGGTACGACGGCCTGGCCGTCGCCGAGGCGATCCACACCACGCTCGCGGACGCCGGGGCGAGCGCGTACGTGTACTGGTTCGGCGCCTCGGTGGGCGCGACGCGGGGGCTCATCCAGCTCGACGGCGCGGACTACCGCGCATCGAAGCGGCTGTGGGCGCTCGCCGCGTACAGCCGCTTCGTACGCCCGGGGGCGGTGCGGGTCGCGGCGTCGGCCGGGGCGGCCGCGGCGGACGGCGTGAAGGTGACGGCCTTCCGGAACCGGGACGGGGGGCGGGTGCTGGAGATCCTCAACACCGGCCGGGAGGCGGTCCGTACGGACTTCGGTGTCGGCGGGGGCCGCGGTGTCGGCGACGTGTACCGCACCGACGAGACGCACTCACTGAGCCGGGTCGGCCGGGCGGTGGTGCGGGGCGGCGCGCTGGATGTGGAGCTTCCGCCGCGCGCCCTGACGACGGTGGTGCTGCCGTAAGCCGGTGCCCCGGCCGTAATGGCCGGGGCACCACGGGAGGTCTGCTCTCAGTCCTCGAAGGCGACGATCATCTTGCCGATGTTCTCGCCGCGGAGCATGCCGAGGAACGCGTCCGCCCCGTTCTCCACGCCCTTGACGACGGTCTCGCGGTAGCGGAGCTTGCCGTCCCGCACCCAGGCGCCGACCTCCTCGAAGAACTGCGGCTGGAGGTGGTTGTGGTCGTTGACCAGCATGCCCTGCATGCGCAGCCGCTTGCCGATGACGAGCCCGAGATTGCGCGGGGCGGCGGGCGGCTCGGTCACGTTGTACTGCGCGATCATGCCGCAGACAGTGATGCGGCCGTGCACCTTGAGGCTGCTGAGGGCGGCCTCAAGGTGGTCGCCGCCGACGTTGTCGAAGTAGACGTCGATGCCGTCGGGGGCGGCCTCCTTCAGCTGCTCGGCGACCGGGCCGTTCTTGTAGTTGAACGCCGCGTCGAAGCCGTACTCGTCGAGCAGCAGCCGCACCTTCTCGTCCGAGCCCGCGCTGCCGATGACCCGCGAGGCGCCCTTGAGCTTGGCGATCTGGCCGACCTCACTGCCGACCGCGCCCGCCGCGCCGGAGACGAACACCGCGTCGCCCTCCTTGAACGACGCGACCTCAAGCAGCCCCGCGTAGGCGGTCAGGCCCGTCATCCCGAGCACCCCGAGGTACGAGGTGAGCGGGGCGACCTCCGGGTCCACCTTCACCGCGCGCTTGCCGTCCACCACCGCGTACTCGCGCCAGCCCGCGAAGTGCAGGACGTGGTCGCCGACCGCGACGCCGTCCGCGTTCGAGGCGATCACCGTGCCGACCGCGCCGCCCTCCATCGGCTGGTCCAGCTGGAACGGCGGCACGTACGACTTCACATCGTTCATCCGCCCGCGCATGTACGGGTCCACCGACATGTACAGGTTGCGGACCAGCACCTGGCCCGGACCCGGCTCGGCCACCGGGGCCTCGCGCAGAGCGAAGTCCTCCGGCTTCGGCCAGCCCTCGGGGCGGGCGACGAGGTGCCATTCACGGCCGGTGGCGGGGATCGCGGACATGTGGGGTGCCTCCTCAGAATTACTTCACTACCTGAAACAATCATGGGCCTTGATATTTCATGTTGTCAAGTAAATGGGTATCCTCAAGGGCATGACGTCCCGCACCGACCCGCTGACCCTCGAGGTCGTCGAGCTCATCGGCACCATCGTGGCCCGCTATCACGAGGAGTACGAAGAGGCCGCCGCCAAGCACGCCCTCACCGGCGCCCAGGCGCGCGTCCTGGGCCTGCTCTCCCGGGGCCCGACGCCGATGCGGCGGATAGCGCAGCAGCTCAAGTGCGAGCCGTCGAACATCACCGGGATCGTGGACCGCCTGGAGTCCCGCGGCCTCGCCGAGCGCCGCCTCGACCCCGCCGACCGCCGCGTCAAGCTCGCCGCCGCGACGGAGGCGGGCCGCGAGACCGCCGCGCGGCTGCGCGGCTCCCTGGACTTCGCGCGCGAGCCGCTGGCGGGGCTGTCGGCGGACGAGCGGACGGTGCTGCGGGACCTGCTGCAACGGATGCTGGGCATCGCGCCGTAGTCACTGAAACCACGCTGAAACCGCGCTGAACCCGCCTCGCCGCACGCTGTGCGGCATGACCACGGCATCGAAAGCACTCGCCATCGCGGCCAAGGGGCTGCACAAGGCCTATGGCGAGAAGAAGGTCCTCGACGGCATCGATCTGGCGGTGCCGGCCGGCACCGTCTTCTCCCTGCTCGGCCCGAACGGCGCGGGCAAGACCACCGCCGTCAAGATCCTCTCCACCCTCGTCACCGCCGACGCCGGAGACCTGCGCGTCGGTGGCCACGACCTGGCCACCGATCCCCAGTCCGTGCGCGCCGCGATCGGCGTCACCGGGCAGTTCTCCGCCGTCGACGGACTGATCACCGGCGAGGAGAACATGCTCCTCATGGCGGACCTGCACCACCTGTCCAAGCAGGAGGGCCGCCGGGCCGCCGCTGAACTCCTCGCACGCTTCGACCTCGTCGAGGCCGCCAAAAAGCCCGCCGCCACCTACTCCGGCGGCATGAAACGCCGCCTCGACATCGCCATGACCCTGGTCGGCGACCCACGGATCATCTTCCTCGACGAACCCACCACCGGCCTCGACCCCCGCTCCCGCCACACCATGTGGCAGATCATCCGCGAACTGGTCACCGGCGGCGTCACCGTCTTCCTCACCACCCAGCACCTGGAGGAAGCCGACGAACTCGCCGACCGCATCGCCGTACTCAACGACGGCAAGATCGCGGCTCAGGGCACCGCCGACGAGCTGAAACGGCTCATCCCCGGCGGCCACATCCGGCTCCGCTTCACCGACCCGTCCGCGTACCAGTCCGCCGCCTCCACCCTGCGCGAGGTCACCCGCGACGACGAATCCCTCGCCCTGCAGATCCCCAGCGACGGCAGCCAGCGCGCACTGCGCTCCATCCTCGACTGGCTGGACACGGCCGGCATCGAAGCGGATGAGCTGACCGTGCACACCCCCGACCTCGACGACGTGTTCTTCGCCCTGACGAGTGGCGCCAACCAGCCCAAGGAGACCGTCCGATGAGCAACCTCTCCCCCGCCGTCCGCGACTCCGCCACCATGCTGCGCCGCAACCTCCTGCACGCCCGGCGCTACCCGTCCCTCACTCTGAACATCCTGCTGACGCCGATCATCCTGCTGCTGCTCTTCGTCTACGTCTTCGGCGACGTGATGAGCGCGGGCATCGGGGGCGGCGGCGCCGACCGCTCCGCCTACATCGCCTACCTCGTCCCCGGCATCCTGCTGATGACCATCGGCGCCACCCCGGCGGGGACCGCGGTATCCGTCTCCATGGATATGACCGAGGGGATCATCGCCCGCTTCCGCACCATGGCGATCCACCGAGGGTCGGTGCTCATCGGGCACGTCGTCGGCAGCGTGCTGCAAGCGGTCGTCAGCGTGGTGCTCGTCGGTGCCGTCGCCGTGGCCATCGGCTTCCGGTCCACCGACGCCACCGCCCTGGAGTGGCTGGCCGCGTTCGGACTGCTCACGCTGGTCGCCACGGCGCTCACCTGGATGGCCGTCGGGATGGGCATGGCCAGCCCGAACGTCGAGGCGGCCAGCAACAACGCGATGCCGCTGATCATCCTCCCGTTCATCTCCAGCGCCTTCGTGCCCGTCGACGCGATGCCCGGCTGGTTCCGGCCGGTCGCCGAATACCAGCCGTTCACCCCCGCCATCGAAACCCTGCGCGGCCTGCTCCTCGGCAGCGAGATCGGCCACAACGGGTGGATCTCGATCGGCTGGTGCCTGGGTCTGACCGCGCTCGGCTACTTCTGGTCGACGTCGCTGTTCAAGCGCGACCCGAAATGAGCGCGCGGACTGCCGCCCGCAACTCGTCCCGCCCCAGGGCGGCGTACTCCGACACCGCGTCGGCGTACGCCGCCCCGTCGGCCTCCTCGGCCGCCCGCCGGGCGCGGGCCGCCGACATCGTCGGCTGGAACTCGCGCAGCACCCGCAGCCGTTCGGCCAGCGCGATCATCCGTACGGCACCGGCACCGGCGTCGCCGGACGCGAGCCCCGCCACGCCGAGCGCGTGCAGCACCGTCCCGAGAACGGGGAGCTCCAGGGGGACGCGGGGCGGACCGGAGAGCGACGCCCGCAGCCGGTCGGCCGCGTCGGCGACAGGTTCGAGCCGGTCCTCGTAAGCGTGCGCCGTCACCGCCGCCGCCTGGATCTCCAGCGCCCATGGGTCGCGCCACGGGTCGCCGGTGTGCCGCGCCCCGGCCACGGGCAGCCGTGCCATGGCGCGGCGCCACAGGCCGAGGCCGGTCTCCGTCAGCCCGCGGGCGAGGGCGATCTCGGCGGACACCCCGAGGTCGGGGTTGTAGAACGCGTCCTTCTGCGCGGAGCCGTCGCGCTCCGCCTGCCGCAGCCAGTGCTCGGCCTCGTCGGGGTCGCCGCGCTGCAGGCAGGCCAGGGCCAGGCCCTGACGGATGCCGATGTAGTCGTTCTCGTCGCCGAGCCGCGGCAGCGCCTCGCGCGCCGCCTGGAGGTACCCGTACGCGGCTTCGCCCCGGCCCGTCTTGAGGCACAACTCGCTCAGCCGGGAGTAGCCCATGATCTGCAGGGTCGGGTTGTCGATCGGCGTCAGGGCGTCGATCATCCGGCGGGCGGAGGCGAGCGCGCGCTCGATGTCGTGCTCGTGCTCCCAGACGTAGGTGGCGACGCCCTCGGCGACGGCGGCGACCAGCGGCTGCTCGCTGTCGCAGAGCTTCCGCAGCACTTCGTAGTCGGGCGGCAGCATCTCGGGGCCCGCGCTCAGCACCACGGCGGTGGCGCGCAGCAGCGTGTCCGGCGGCGCCGGGGGCAGTCGGCGGAGGGTGACGAGGTGGCGTGCCACGCGCGGTCCGGAGTCCATGAAGAGGCTCACCAGACACAACACCGCTGCGGCGCGCGCGACTTCGACGTACGCGGGCTCGGGGCGGTAGTGGGACAGCAGTCGCCCCGTGTCGGTGGCGAGGGCGGCGAGGCGGGGGTAGTTGGAGTCGGTGGACCACAGGGAGGCGAGAACGGCGGTGACCGCGGCGACGGTGGGCCCGTCCGTGCGTTCCGTCGCATGCCGCAGTGCGGCCACGAGGTTGTCCTGCTCGGCCTTGACGAGCTCCCAGGAGGCCGACGGGTGCGAGCCGAAGAGCCGGTCGTGGTAGGCGACCCCGAAGTCCCGCGCCCAGGCCAGGAACCGGCCGACCGCCTCCTCCTCCCCGCCCGCCTCCGCACACCGGGCCGCGCTGAACTCCCGTACGGTCTCCAGCATCCGGAACCGGGCACCAGCCGGGGTGTCGACGACGGTCAGCAGCGACTGACCGGCCAACTGCTCCAGCAGAAGCAGCGCATCCCCGCCGAGCACCCGCTCCGCCGCGTCGCCGGAGAAGCCGCCGGGAAAGACGGACAGCGTGCGCAGCGCCGCCCTGGCGTCCCCGTCGAGGAGGTTCCAGCTCCACTCGACGACCGCGTGCAGGGTGCGGTGGCGCTCCGGCGCGTCCCGCGCCCCGCCGCGCAGCAGCGCGAACCGGTCGCCGAGGCGACGGGCGATCTCCGGCACCGACAGCACCCGCACCCGCGCCGCGGCCAGCTCCACGGCGAGCGGCAGCCCGTCGAGGTGGCGGCACAGCCCGGCCACCGCGTCCGGCGGCAGCTCCACCCCGGGCCGGGCGGCCCGGGCCCGTTGCGTGAACAGCTCGGCCGAGGTGTCGAGGCCGAGCTCCGGCAGCGCGTACACCGCCTCCGAGGTGAGGCCCAGCGGGGCCCGGCTGGTGACGAGCACCCGCAGGTCCTTCGAGGACGAGACCAGGGCGTGTACGAGGTCGGCGGCGCCCCGGATGACGTGCTCGCAGTTGTCCAGCACCAGCAGTACGGGCCCAGGGCCGAGCACGCCGAGGACACCGAGGATGCCCGCCACCGGGTCGGCCGGGGCGTGGCCGCTCAGGGCACCGTGCCGCCCCTCGCCCACACCGAGCGCGGAGGCCACCTCGGCGGCCACGTCCTCGTCCGCGGTGACGCCGGCGAGCGGGATGAAATACACCACGCGCTGCGCGTTCCCCAAGCTCTCGGCTTCGCTCGAGCAGGGGAGACCCCATTGGCGGCTGACGGCGTGCGCGAGCCGGGTCTTGCCGAGGCCCCCGGGGCCGACGACGGTGACGGCGCGGGAGGCGCGCAGCAGCCGCTCCACCGCCGCGATGTCCTCGTCCCGTCCCAGCAGCGGGTTCGGCTCATGGGGCACACCATGCCTGACGGCAGGAGCCTCGCCGCTCAGCAGCTCCCGCTGTACGGCCTGGAGCCCGGCGCCCGGCTCCGTGCCGAGCGTCTCGCGCAACTCCCGGCGGTACGCCTCGTACCGCGTCAGCGCGGCGGACGGGCCCGCCGTCGCCGCCTCGCCGCGCAGCAGTTCGGCGAGCACCTCCTCGTCGCGCGGACGCTCCGCGGTGGCGGCGGCCAGCGGCCCGGCCGCCTCCGCGTGCCGCCCCAGCCGGGCGAGCGCGAGCGCCCGCGCGCGGACGAGCGCGCCACGGACGGGGGCGCGCTCGGCGCGCAACGCGGCCACGGGATCATCACCACCCCCGTCCGGGGTGCCCTCCCACAGCGCGAGCCCGGCCTCGGCCGCCGCCAGCGACCCCGCGTGGTCCCCGGCCCTGGCCCGGTCCGCGCTCGCGGCGGCGTGCAGCAGCAAGGCGGAGCTGTCGACCTGCGCCTCGGTGAGCGTGAGCCGGTACCCGGTCGGCGTGCTCTCGATGACGTCCGCGCCCAGCTGCGCCCGCGCCCTGGACACGAGGACCTGCACCGCCTTCCCCGGCCGCTGCGGCAACTCGTCGGGCCACAGCCCCAACACGAGCCGCTCGATGCCACAGCCCGCCCGCACGTCGCCCGCGAGCAACGCGAGGAGAGCACGAAGCCGGGGCGCGGTGACCTCCTGCCCGCGATAGGCGACACGCGGAAGCAGAGTCAGGTCGGTGGTCACCCGTGCAGACTAGGCGCAACGCGACGAGGAGGTTCGAGGTGAAGCAGTCGTTGAGCATCGCGGTGGCTCAGCCGAGGTGCACAGCTCACGACGTGGCGGCCAACGCGGTGGCTCACGCGGAGGCGGTCCGGGCGGCGGACGCACGGGTGGTGGTGTTCCCCGAGATGTCGCTGACGGGATACCACCTGGACGCGGTGCCGGTCACCCCGGACGACGAACGGCTCGCCCCGATCGTCGCCGCGTGCGCCGATACCGGAACGCTCGCCCTGGTCGGCGCGCCCGTGCCGGGTCCGCACATCGGCATCCTGGCCGTGGACGCGGACGGTCCACGCGTGTCCTACGGCAAGGTCCACCTCCACGACAGCGAGGCCGCCCACTTCGTGCCCGGCGAGCCCACCGTGATCGACGTCGACGGATGGCGGCTGGGGCTCGCAGTCTGCCGCGACACCGGCTTCCCCGAGCACGCGGCGGCGACGGCCGCGCTGGGCATGGACGGCTACGTGGCCGGGGTTGTCCACCACGATCACCAGGCCGAGGTCCACGGCGAGCGCGCCCGCCGGGTCGCCGCCGACCACGGCGTGTGGGTAGCCACGGCAGCCTTCGCGGGCCCGACCGGCGGCGGCTTCGACCACACCTCCGGCCGCTCAGCGATCTGGTCCCCCACCGGAAACCTCCTGGCCGAGACAAGCCCCGCCCCCGACGACATAGCCCGCACCGTCTTCACCAAGTGAACCCGTCGGGAATATGCGAGGTTTCCGGCTCGCGATCAGCCCCCACCTCGACGAGGAGCCCCCGAGTATCGGCGCTTCGCCCGTCATAGCCTGATCCCCGCCTTCTTGGCGATCCTATTGAGCTTCGGGTTGCTTCGTTTGTGCAGATGAGTAAGGACGCGGCTGAGTTCTTGGCTCGTGGGATGAACCTTGGCCATCTGGGGGACGACATCCCAGGCATCGGCCAACGAGTCGAGTGCTCCATCCCGATCTTTGAGGGCCAGCTTCGCTCTCGATACGTTCATGTGCGTCGGACCGATTCGGGTTGGCGGCAGCGCAGTGCCCTCCCGGAACAGGTCGGCGGCCGTTGCCACCGCCTCCCGGTACTGCTCGGTGTCGGCCTCGGTCGCGATCACGTGCGTGGCCGTGTTGTCAGGGCCAAAAAGCATCCCCCGCACGTTCAGATCTGTTCCGACGAGTTCGGCGGCTTGCCAGGCTGCCTCGATGTGACGCTGAGCCGTCGCCACGTCCCTGAGGCGACCAGCGAGAGTCATTCCCCGGAGATGGAGGATTCCCAGGCCGATATGACGGTCCCGGCCTCTCAGGGTCGTCTCAGCCATGACCACCGCACGGTCGATGACGGCCAGCCCTCCGGCGAAGTCTCCGCCATTGAGGAATGTACCGGCCTCATCGCGTGCGGCAATTGCCAGGGATAGGGCATCGGCTCGTTCCGAGGCTTGCTTCTGCCTCGCTACAGCCAGTTCTGCCAACGTCATCCAGCGGTGCCGAGCGGCCAGCCAGTAAACCGTGCTGTAGACGTCGGCAACCCTGCCCCAGTCTCGCGGTTGGCCGGTCGCATGAGCCGAATCCTGCGCTCGTGACAGGACGTCGGGGAGCTTGTGTGTCACGCGCTTGAGGTCGGCGGCGTCTCGCAGTTGAAGTAGCTCAGCCACCTCATGTTCGAGAGCCGCTTGCTCGACTGGCAGGCCTTGAGGAAGGTCAAAACGTCGAATGGCGGCGCGAAGCGAATTAAGGCTGTCCTCGTCGCCGGCGGGGACGGGAGCGGGTTTAAGGAGCTCGTCCAGCGTGATGCCGAACACGGTGGCGAGTGCGGCCCCCATCACTTGGCTGAGGGCACGTTCGCCGCGCTCGATCTTGCCGAGCTGCGACTTGGACATGCCGGCTCGCCGCGCCAGATAGTCCTGGCCCCAACCTCGGTCCTTGCGAAGGCGCGCGACGTTCGCGCCCGGGCTAACGGTTTCTGTCTCCATGAGCTGCGCTCTTCCCGCCGAGAGTGCTTTTGCCGCCAGTCTCTCAGGGCCGACTACCCGCGCCCCGGCGCTTGTGCACTTCTTGTGCACTTTCGACTCAGCGATGCGTTGTTGACTGACTACTGAGAGCGAGGGAGCTCCGGGCGCTCTGCAAACTGTCGAGGCCATGGCAACTGGAGGGGAGTGCAAGGTGAGAAAGAGGATCGCTCGACTGGCGGAACGGCTACTGCGGGCGTTACCGCGCCTGGTTGGCCGACAGCCAGGACGGCACAGCGCTGCCTACCTCGCGACTCGTCCCGTATCCATTTCGCCTTCGCCGCCCGTCACGACCCCGGCCCGTTCACCGTGTCCGATCTTGCGCGAGGACCCTCCCACCCTTCACTTGCCCCGAGTCCCGGTTGACCAGCGAGCCCCGATCTTCTGGGACACGGACCCGGCGCCTCCGTACGTCCCCCACTTCTTCCACGCACACAGGGGGATGGAGCGGTGACGGTCGAGTACCCCGAGAATGGCGAGCCCCCGATTGGGTCCGCGCTCTCCTGGCCCGTGTGCAGTTGCGGCCACCCGAAGTGCCCTGACACCGCCGGTCCTGACGGCGGCCCCGAGCCCGGCCAGGACGAGGACGGCGACAGCCCCTCGATGGCTCAGCTTCGGGAGCGCATGCGCGAGGACATCAATCGGCGGAATCAATTCGGCCCGATGGGGCGGACGCTGTGACAGACGAGACAAGTAAGAGCGCCGCAAGCCAGTTCTCGGACACGCCGTATGAGGACTTACCGAAAGATTGGTGGACAGAGTATGGCGGCGTGAAAGGCAAGTCAGGCGCGGCCTACTTGCCTCGCACTGAGTACCCACACTGTCCTTTCGAGTGTCACATGTGCGATGCCATCGAAGGGCAACCAGTCGCAAGGCGTCAGTTGTTCAGGCGAGTTCGACAGGCCTTGGCGGGGCGCAGAGGCCGTCACGCTGGCCAGTGATTAGCTCCGTCCCTGCCGGACGTAACTGAATTTGGGGCTCCCCCGCCCTATTCAGAATCCCGGTAGGGGCGGGTACCACCAGAAAGGATCTCGCACAGTGCACCCCCTAACCGGTCTGCTCGTACCTCGAAGCGGTCCCGTTGATCCGGAATCTTGCGAGCTGTGCGCCGAGCTGGTGTCCAGGCTTGAGAAGTCTGCCCGCGAAAGAAGCCTTGAACTTTTTCATACGGTCATCAACGGCATGGACATGCATGCGAAATTCGGGCACCCAGGAGACTCCCGCTATCCGGGGCGGGACGCTTTCAGCGCAGAGGTAGAGGTGCATTCGCAGGCAAAGAAGAGGACTGACATGCTGGAGTGCACGGGTGTGACCCCCCTCCCGTTGGAGGGTGTTTTGGCGGAACTGCTGAAGTCCAGTCACCCGCCCGAGAATCCGTTCGAAACGCTGCGCGACCTAGGCCCGTTCGCCATGTGCGAGTTGGGCGAAGCCCACGAAGGTGCGCACGCCGACCACATTTGGAGCGAGGACCATGACGATGCAGCCGTCTGGCTGCTGTGGGACGACAACGGACACCGTTTCGAACGCATTCAATGGTGTGGCACGTCTACGGACGGCGGGAATGAGCACTGCCACCTGTACTTGAAGCACCCCGTCAACCACTCCTGGGCAGTCGCCGACCCGTCGCGGGAGGCACTACGGGAACAGTTGATGCGCGATATGGACCGCTGGCAGCTGTAGAGCGTTCACGACACCAATCCCCGTAGGCCCCCGCTCTGGGTGACCGCACCCCCGGAGCGGGTCGAGGGCCACGACGCCCTCTCAAGTCCCCCGACCGAGCGCGTCCCCGGTGCGCCGGGCGGGGCTCCTCCTCCGAGCATCAGGGGGAGTAGCAAAACCCGCTGCTGAAAACCCACTCACGTTTGCCCGGGAGTGGGGGCACTATCGGTCCCATCCATCACCGAGACCCATGGAGATACCGTGCAACTCGCATCCCCGATCCCCCTCCGATCGCCTGTACCGGTGGCAGTCAACCCCAGTGCGATCAGGCCCTATGCGGTCCGTGGCGCGCTGGTACGGCAGCCCCTGCCCGGATCAGCGACCGGGTTGCGACCCGTCTACAACCCGGAAACCCTGACGTCCGCGTACCCGGACGGAACCCCGCTGACGACCATGGCAACCTCACAGAAAACCAACCAGGACGGCGACATCAAGAACCCGCCTCCCTCAGACGAGGGCGGCGACCCCGGCGTGATCGAGTGACTACTGTCCTGATCGTGGACGGATTGCATGACGCGGCGACTGATTTGGTCGTTGAAGCACTCCGCACCGCACATGTGCCCGTCTTCCGGATGGACACCGCGCAGTTCCCCCGAGAGGTGGAACTGCGCGGCCATCACAACGGGCCCGGAGCATGGTCCGGGACACTCGCAACAGCTCATCGCAGCGTCGAACTGGCAGACATCAGGGCGGTGTACTGGAACCGACCGAATCAAGTCACATTCCCTGACCTGTCAGCGTCAGACGCGCATTGGGCGCGAGGCGCAGCCCGGATTGGGTTTGGCGGCATCCTGACAGGGCTTGCCGCAGGATGGCCCCGATGGATGAACCACCCAAGCCACGCCGCCGCAGCAGAGTTCAAACCCGAACAGCTTCGTACCGCCTCGAACGCTGGGTTAGACACCCCACGGACACTGATCACCAACTGTCCAGACGCGGTCACGAAATTCGCAAAGGACATCCAAAGCCCGATCATCACCAAACCTATGGGCATTCCCTACATTGCCCATGAGTCCATCGGCGTGGAAACGATGTACACCCGCGTCGTGGACCTGAACGACTTGAACGGAATCGAGACGACCGCTCACCTGTTTCAAGAGTGGATCGAGGGCATCTTTGAGATCCGTCTCTTCTCGATCGGGGGCACCTGTCACAGTGTCAGGATCGACGCGCACAGCGAGGCCGCCAGCCTCGACTGGCGTACCGATTACGACGCCTTATCGTACTCCGCCGTCGAGACCCCCCAGGAGATCAGTCAGGCGGTCACCACGTACATGGAGGCAATGAGGCTTACCTACGCCGCCTTCGATTTCATCGTCCGTCCCGATGGCAGGTGGACATTCCTGGAAGCCAATCCGTCTGGCCAATGGGCGTGGCTCAACGATCAATGCGCGCTGGCCGATGCCATCGCGAACACTCTGAAAGGATGGTGCACTTCTTGAACTGGCGATCACAGGCCCGCGCTTTGGCCGACGCTCTTGAGTCGTCGGAGGATCTTCGTTCCCCGCATTGGCGCGCGGCAATCCAAGACACTCCACGACACGAATTCGTGCCGCACTACTACCAGAACCAAGGCGGAGCCCCAACCGTATGGCGCCGAGTCAACGCCAGCGACGGCCCCGCATGGCAGGACCCGATCTACACGAACGCCACGCTCGTTACGCACCTTGACCCGACGACGATGCACGCCGTCGAGGGCGGTTGGATCGGAACGCCCAGCTCATCCAGCACCGCACCCAGCCTCATGGTCCGCATGCTCGAAACCCTGGACATCGCGGACGACCACACAGTGTTGGAACTCGGCACCGGAACGGGCTACAACGCTGCCCTGATCGCTCATCGACTCCGGAACGCGAAACAGCTCACCACTGCGGACATCGATCCCGAACTCACCAGCACTGCCAGGGACCGCCTCCAGGCATGCGGACACACCCCAACGGTACTGACCTGCGACGCGAGCGAGCATCAGTGGCCACGTACCTACGATCGCGTGGTGGCCACCTGCGGGCTGCCCCGTATCAATCGATCGCTGCGCATGGCTGTCGCGCCCGGGGGACGACTGATCGCCAACGTCATGCCCCCGCTCAGTGTCGGGCTCGCCGTCCTCACCGCAGACGGTGAGGGGAACCTTCAGGGCCACTTCCACCCGGACGGCGGCACGTTCATGGCCGCACGACACGACGCCACCACCTACGCCCGGGCGACCCCCGGTGCCCCCGACGTCCACCGGGAAGGTGAGGCGGACGTCCCCCTCGAAGCCTTCGACGACTACCGGTTCAAGTTCCTGCTAGCCGCCCATCTCCCGGGCGCCGAACTGCAATACGGCACAGAGGGCGATCGGGTGATGCGTCGCCTGGTCCTGCCGGACGGGTCCTCAGCGGAAGCGCAGTACGAAGGCGTACAACCTCTCTCCTACCGCGAACGTGGAAAGCGAGAAGTCTGGGCAATCGCCGCGCGATGCTGGGACTGGTTTGAACAGAACGACCGTCCGGGGTGGGAACGCTTCGGGCTCACCATCACGTACCAAGATCACCATTTCTGGTTCGAGAGTCCGGACCACATTCTCACCTCGTTCTGACCCTCGCTCGATGGTGCCCGGCCCGTGCGCTGTCCCCCTGACACACGGGCGGGGTCGCTCATGCCGCCTCCGGCGACTCGGATGGGATCGTGACGAACACAGCCCATCCCCGCCCCAGTGGTGACCCGGCGAACATTCTCGGGCACCTCGGACACGGAACACCCCCGTTGCACGCATCCGGCCCCAGCCGCTGAGGCAGTCGGCCAGGACGAGCGCGATGTCCGGACCGGTCGCCACAACCGTTATCTGTGCAGATCCTTCGGGCGGGATCATGGCCGTCGCGGAGACCACGAGATCGGGGCTCACCGCAGCGCGTAAGGAAACCACAACCGTGCCCACGCATTTGCAGCGGGAGTGAGGCCGATCGGGGGGTGTTGCCGCACCGTATTCGCAGCGTCCTACCCAGGTACGAGATGGTGATCACGAGCTTGAGTCGGATGGATGGACCCCCGGCGTCGCTCACACGAGATCTCTACGTTGGGTGACGGGTCGCGGGCCATAGGCTTGGCGCAGGCGCGGGCCGAACTGGTCTCCCCCGACGTCACCGGCGTCGCCCCGGACGAACTGCGGAGCCTGGCCGCTGACGCCCTCGCGCGGCTCGGCCGAGGCCCAGCCATCGTCGTCCTGGGCGCCGAACACGAAGGCAAGGCCCTCCTGACGGCAGCGATCTCATCCGATCTCCACCAGGGCGGCACCGAGGCCGGACAGATCCTCACCGAGGCGGCCCGCGTGGTCGGCGGCGGCTCCGGAAGCCGTGGCTCCCTCGTCAGCGCCGGAGGGTGCCGCCCCGAGGCCTTCAACAACGCCCTGGACCTCGCCGCCCAAGACTCCACCCGGCTACTCAGCAACCGCTGACCGACCCGGGCTCCGCCGGTGGCACCCCGGTCAGGCACACCACCACAGGAAGCGGGTGCATGTAGGCGACGGGCTGGGAGCCGGGGCCGCCCCGGAGGGCGGGGCCGGGTACGTGGGGCCCGGGTCCGGGGCTTCCGGGGGCGCCGGGCCCCGGGACGTTCCCGGGTCCGGGGGCGGGGACGACGGGGCCCGGTCGTCGGACGAGGGCGCGTCGTCGGGGGTGTGCGAGGGCTTCGGCTCGCGGCTGGCACCAGCCTCGGATGGGGTGGCCGTACCCGGACGGCCCGGCTCGGCGGAGTCGGTACGGTCCGCCACCGGTCGCTCCGGGGATTCCGGGGACGGCTTCGGGGCCGGGGCGCGCCAGTACCCCTCGGTGGCCAGCTCCGCCACGAAGACCGCGGCCAGTACGGGACCCAGCACCGCGGCCATGATCAGCACCCGGCGGCCCCGCCCGCGACGGGCGCGGCGACCGCGGCGGCGAGACTTTCGGCGAGACGTACGGGACGTGTGCGCGTCGTTCATTTCGCCGGGCAGGTTATGTGACCTGGGCAGAGCGCGGGGGCCGCCCGGTGTGAGGATCTTGTGCCGACCGCCGCCGGAACGAGCCGTGGACGGCTCCGCTCAGCCCGCGAACGCCGGTTGCGCCAGCCCCCGCCCCGCGTCCGCGATGACCAGCACCGAACCCGCCAGCGGCGGGGCCGCGGCGCCGAGGCCGACGCGGGCCGAGGAGACGTACAGGTCGCTGAGACCGGGGCCGCCGAAGGCACAGGCGGTGGGGCGTGGGAAGGGCAGCCGGATCACCCGATCGAGTGTGCCGTCGGGGGTGTAGCGGCGGACCGCGCCGCCGTCCCAGAGGGCGACCCATACGCAGCCGTCGGCGTCCACGCACAGCCCGTCCGGGAAGCCCGCGCCGTCCTCGATGTGGGCGAGGGGGCGGCGGCCGGTGACGCTCTCGCCCGTCACGTCGAAGACGTCGATGCGGCGGGTCGGGGAGTCGACGTAGTACATGAGGCGGCCGTCCGGGCTCCAGCCGGTGCCGTTGCTGACCGCCACGTCCGGCAGGATCTCCGCCACCGAGCCGTCGGAGCCGATGCGGGACAGGGTGCCGCCGCCCGCCGTCTCGTCGTAGCGCATCGTGCCCGCCCACAGCGAACCGTCGGGGGCGATGGCCGCGTCGTTGCCCCGGCGGCCGGGGACGGGGTCGCGGACCAGCCAGCTGAAGGCCGACGAGGAGTCGTACAGGCCCACGCCGTCGCGCAGGTTGACCACCAGCCCGCCGCCCGTCCGCGGCTTCGCCGCGCCGACGTGCTGCTCGGTGGCGAGGGTGGTGTGCCGCCCGGTGGCCGGGTCGTAGGTGTGGACGCGGGCGGAGAGGATGTCCACCCAGATCAGCCGCCCGGCCGTCGCGTCCCAGGTGGGGCCCTCGCCCAGTTCGGCGGTCGCCCGGACCGCCACGTCCCATCCGCGTCCGCTCGACGGCCCGCTCATACTCCACGCCTCCGGTGTCCCAGGCGGACGGACAGGTCGCCTGCGCCCTTGGCCGCCAGTTCCTCCAGCTCCGCCCGGCGCTCCTCGCTCCAGCGGATCGTCGGCACCGAGATGGACAGCGCCGCCACCACCTTGCCCGCCGAGTCCCGCACCGGTGCGGCCACGCAGCTCACGTCCGGGTTGGACTCCTGCCGCTCGACCGCGATGCCGCGCTCCCGCACGGTGGCCAGGTGGCGGTGCAGCTCGTCCGGGGAGGTGATGCTGTTGTCCGTCATGGCGGCCAGCGGCCGGTTCCCGGGGAACCGGGCGGCCAGCTCGTCGTCCGGGAGGGAGGCGAGCAGCATCTTGCCGACCGAGGTGCAGTGCGCGGGCAGCTTGCGGCCCGCGGCGGAGACCATGCGCACGGCGTGAGTGGAGTCGACCTTGGCGATGTAGATGACGTCCGTGCCCTCCAGAATGGCCACATGGACGGTCTCGTCACAGGTCTCGGCGACGCTCCGGGCCACCTGCTGGCCCTCGGCGGCCAGGTCGAGCTGTTCCGCGTACCGGCTGCCGAGCTGGTACGGGCGCACACCGAGCCGGTAGCGGCCGGGCTGGTCGGGTACATGGACCAGATAGGAGCGGGCGGCCAGAGTGGTCACCAGCTCATGGACGGTGGTCCGGGGCAGCCCGAGGCGGCGGGTGATCTCCGGGGCGGAGAGCGTGCCGTCGCCGTCGAGGAACAGTTCGAGAATGTCCAGAGCCCGGGTCACCGCGGGCACGAGGCGTCCCATGTGGTTCGCCCACCCCTTCTGGTCCAGATAACAAGTGTTCGAGATTCCGGCCGGTGACCGGTATCGCGAACACAGGTTACGCGCAGGCCACTTCTCACGGCAATGGCCGGGCAAAGACCCTGAGGTCTCCGACCATACGGAGGTGGCGCGAAACCGCTACGCGGACGGCGGCAGCAGATCGCCGCGGAGCCGCCGCGCCCGCAGCACCAGCTCCAGCTCGAAGCGGCGGTCCGGGTCCTCCACCTCGTCGCCCCACAGCTCCCGGATCTGCCGGAGCCGGTAGCGCACGGTCTGCGGATGCACCCCGAGCCGCTCCGCGATCTCCGGCGCGCCGCCCCGCGTCTCCAGCCACGCCAGCAGCGTCTCGGCGAGGCGGCGCCCCTGGGCGGGGCCGCATCCGGCGAGCGGGGCGAGACGGCGGCGGGCCAGGGCGTCGATCAGCTCCTCCGGGGGCAGCAGCACCAGCGCCTCGGTGTGCTCGGTGCAGTGCAGCACCTCCCCGGCGGGCAGCAGCCGCCGCTCCATGAGCCGGACCGCGGCCGCCGCCCAGCGCAGCGACTTGGCGGCCTCGGCGAGCGGTACGGGCGGGCCGACCGCGCCCGACCAGCCCGCGGTGGCGCGGCGCAGCAGCTCGGGGCGGCCCGCCTCCTCGGGGTCGGGGAGGACCATGCGCGGCTGTTCGCACTCCATGTCGAGGAGGACGTCCCGGCCGACGGCGGGCGCCAGCGCCTCGCGCGCGGGGCGCAGCAGGACGGCGACGGCGACCCGCTCGGGCAGCGGCCAGCCGATGCGGGCCGCGCGTTCGGCGAGGGCGTCGGCGTCGGCGGGGCTCTTGCGGGGGCGTTCGGCGAGGAGCAGGTCGAGCAGCCGCCGCTGGAGCCGCAGCCGCTCCCCCGCCTGGCGGGCCGCGGCCTCGGCGTATCCGCGCATGGACTCGGCGACCAGCCCGTCCAGGTACTCGAAGCCGGATTCGGCGAGTTCGTACATGGCGGGCGCGGGGATCTCGACCTGCTGGCCGATCTCGGCGAGGCGGCGCCAGGCGAGCCGTACGCCGAGCCGGTACATGGCCTGGAGCGAGTCGAGGCTGCGGCCGTGCTGCACCTGCCCGCGGCCGAACTCCTGGAAGACCTGGGGGTGTTCGCGCGGGCCGCCGGAGCCGTCGGAGACGTCGGAGACGTCACGGACGAAGTGTTCGAGGGCGCGCCGGATGCCCACCAGGGCCACCGGCTCGCCACTTTCGTCCGGGACGATGACCAGGTTCGGGTATTCGCGGCGGATCTCGCGGAAGATGTCCTCCGCCAGGACGGGCACCTCGTCCAGGGCGAGCCGGGCGAAGTGGCGCACCCGCGACGGGGGCACCTCCCGCCAGGCCGAACGTAACGGCGACGCCATGTCCGCGGTCAGCGCTTCCCCGCCGGGGTCGCGGTGGCGGTGGCGCCGGGGTCCAAGGAGGTGCCCGAGGACGTCGGGAAGGTGACGAGGGGGACGTTCGGCTGGTCGGGTGTGACGCCGAGCAGGGCGACGATGCCGAGCGCCGCGCCGACCGCGAGGGCGGCGGACAGGACGCAGGTCACGGCGGCGGCGAGCAGTCTGGGCATGGCGCGGTGAGCCCCTTCCGTATGGCGTGCGCACCGGCCCGGTCCGGCAACTCACCAGCATGGAAGGAGGATTGACACTCCGTCAACCCTGCGCTTACGGTCCCGGGCCTAAGACTCGCCGGTAATATCCGGCCGCATCGAGACGGAGTGCCTGCCATGCGCCGCTCGGTATCACCCACTTCATCCATTTTCTGGCCGCTGTCGCTGATCCCGCTCGGGCTCGGCGTCTTCCTCCTCGTCCTCGCGCCCCTGCTGGCCTGGTACGTCGAACCGCGCGCGAAACGCACACCGATCGACACCGACGTGACCACGGTGTTCACCGGCCCGGGCAGCTATTTCGACACCGACGCCGTCAAGGAGCGGCGGGATCAGCGGCTGACCATCACCCGCCGGGTGCTGGGCGACGTCCACGACAGCGATCGCACGGGGCGCGCCGTCTGGGACGTGTCGACGACCGTCGACACCCCGCGCACCCTGCCGCTGCGGGACCCGCGCCGGGCGTTCCAGTGGAAGACCGAACGCTGGGTCACCGACCGCCGCACCAACGCGCCGGTGCACTGCTGCGGCGAGTCGCCCGGAGCGTTCCAGGGGGACGCCTACCTGAAGTTCCCGTTCGACGTGAAGAAGCGGACCTACCGCTGGTGGGACAGCACGCTGGGCGACACCGTCCCGCTCCGCTTCGCCGGGACGGCGAAGATCCAGGGGTACGAGGGCTACCGCTTCACCGGCACCGTGCGGCCCACCCGCACCGGCACCCGCCAGGTGCCCGGGCAGCTGGTCGGGCGGGGCAAGCAGGGCCAGGTGCAGGCCGAGGAGTGGTACGCCAACACCGGCATCGAGCTGGTGGCCGACCGCCGCACCGGCCGGATCATCTTCGCCGGGATCTCGCCCAAGGTCACCCTGCGGGCCCCCGGTGGCAACCGGGACCGGGTGACGCTGCTGCGCGGCGAGGGGCTGGAGTTCACCCCCGCCACCCAGCGCGGCCAGGTGAAGCTGGCCAGGGACGACAACCGCAGGCTGAAGCTGGTCGGCGAGACCGCACCGCTGGCCGCGGGGATCGCCGGGGCGGTGCTGACCGTGGCGGGAGCGGTGCTGATGGTGCGGGGGAGGCGGGCACGCGTGAGTGATACTGCGCGAAGTGATGAAGCGTCAGTGGCCGGGGGCGGGGAATTTGTCACGCCGGTGAGTAGCCGGGGCGAACGAGGAAGCGAAAACTGACCACCCCACGAGCATCACGCCATCGGACACCTCGTTGCACACCGCATCGCATACCGCATCGCACACCCCCGGTTCGGCACGTCTCCCCCGCAGTCTTCCTACGAAGCCACAGCCTTCCCACGAAGCCACAGCCTTCCCACGAAGTCTCCGCACCTTGAGGCGAGTTGGAGCACCTTGCCATGCCCCAGCACGTACGACCGTCCCCCGCCGCGCCCCTCGAAGCCACCACACCGGACACCATCACGCCGGAAGGCATCCCGCGCCGGATCGTCTTCCTCGCCCGCCGCGACCTCGGCAACCCGGCGGCCGGTGGCTCCGAGCTGCTGGTGGACCGGATCGCCGAGGGGCTGACCGCCCACGGCCACCAGGTCACCCTGGTGTGCGGCGGTCCCGCCGACGCCCGCGGCTACCAGGTGGTGTCCGCGGGCGGCCACGGGCGCGCCCTCGGCGAGCTGGGCCACTTCCTGCGCACCCCGCACACCCTCGCCCACCGGGTCGGCCGCTGCGATCTGCTGGTCGAGGTGTGCAACGGACTGCCCTACCTGGCCCCGCTGTGGCACCGCGGCCCCACCCTGTGCCTGGTCAACCACGTCCACACCGACCTGTGGAAGATGCGTTTCCGGGGTCCGGCGGCCCGGCTCGGCAGGCGCCTCGAACACTGGGCGCTGGCGGGCACCCACCGCGGCAACCTCATGGTGGCCGTCTCCGACTCCACGGCCGCCGCGCTGCGTTCCCTCGGCGTCGACCGGACACGCATCCGGGTGGTGCACAACGGCGTCGAGGAACCGGGGCCGCTGCTGCCCGCGTCCCGTGAGCCGCTGTTCCTCGCGATGGGACGGCTGGTCGAGTACAAGCGCGTCGACCTGCTGCTACGGCTGTGGGAACGGGTGCGCCCGGTCACCGGCGGACGGCTCGTCATCGTCGGCGACGGCCCCGAACGGGCCCGGCTGGAGGCGATGGCCGGCCCCGGGGTCACCTTCACCGGACACGTCACCGAGGAGGAGAAACACCGGCTGCTGTGCCAGGCGTGGCTGCTGCTGCACCCCTCCCTGGTCGAGGGGTGGGGCCTGGTGGTGATGGAGGCGGCCACCCGGGGCACGCCCACGCTCGGCTTCGACGTCCCCGGGCTGCGCGACTCCGTCGACGACGGGGTGACGGGTGTGCTGGCGCGGGGCGAGAGCTCGTTCGCCGCCGCCTGGTGTGCCCTCGCGCTGGGCCCGGAGCGGCGCGAGGCGCTGGGCCGGGCGGCGCGGCTGCGCGCGGAGCGGTTCCGGTGGAGCGCGACGGTACGGGGCTTCCGGGCCGTCGCCGCGGAGGCGTATCTCTCGGCGCCACCGGGCCCTCGAAGCCCACAGGCGCCCCCGGGTCCGCCCCTCCCCTCCGTCCCGCCCGTCCCCCATCGCCCTCGCCTGGCTCCCCTGTCTTCTGTCCCGTCCTCTCTCAGACCCTGGCGGTGAGTGTCCGTGCGGGACCCCTCGATCCGTCGCTCCGTCGCCCTCTTCCGCGCCTTCCTGCGTGAGCAGACCGACCCCGAACACTGCTACCGGCTCCTCGCCCGGGACGCCGCACAGCAGTTGACGCGGTACGGCGGGCCGCTGCGCGGGCGGGTGGTGGTCGACGTGGGCGGTGGCAGCGGCCACTTCACCGAGGAGTTCCGCCGCCACGGCGCCCACGGCTATCTCTTCGAACCGGACACCGGCGAGCTGAACTCCCGGCTGAACTACGGGCTGAGCTCCCGGGGACATCCGCCCGCCGGGGCCGTCCTCGCCGACGGGTATCTGCTGCCGCTCGCGGACGGCGTGGCGGACATCGCGTTCTCCTCCAATGTGCTGGAGCACGTGGCCGATCCGTACACCTTCCTCAGCGAGCTGGTGCGGGTCACCCGCCCCGGCGGGCTGATCTACGTCTCGTACACCAACTGGCTCTCCCCCTGGGGCGGCCACGAGTGGGCGCCCTGGCACTATCTGGGCGCCGAGCGGGCCCGCGCCCGCTACCGGCGCCGCACCGGCCGGGCCGCCAAGCACACGCTCGGCGAAAACCTCTTCCCCCTCCACATCGGCCCCGTCCTGCGCCACGTCCGCGGCCGCGCGGACGTCACCGTGGTCTCGGCACGCTCCCGCTACTGGCCGTTCCTCACCGAGGCGGTCACCCGGGTGCCGGGGCTGCGGGAGGTCGCGACGTGGAACCTTCTCCTGATCCTTAGGCGGTCGCCATGACCCAGGTCGTCCCGTCCCCGCCCCAGGTGCGCACCCCGGCGGCCCCGCCGCCGCCCGCCCCCGGTGAACGGCCGCGCGGGCGGCGCTGGCTGCTGGGGTTCTGGGCCGCCGTCCTGGTCGCGTTCCTCGCGCCCTCGCCCGGCAAGATGTCCTTCGACACCAAACTGCCGGTCGCCCTCGACCCGTTCGGGTTTCTCGCCGACCTCGGCTCGCTGTGGCACGACCGGGCGGGGTTCGGCGGGATCGCGGACCAGTACACCGGCTACGCGTTCCCGATGCTGCCGTACTACGCCCTCACCCACCTCCTCCACATCCCGGTGTGGTTCGCCGAGCGGCTGTGGATGTCCCTCATCGTCACGGTGGCGTTCTGGGGCGCGTTGCGGCTGGCGGAGCGGCTGGGCGTCGGGAGTCCGGCGTCCCGGCTGCTGGGCGCGGCCGGGTACGCGCTGTGGCCGACCTTCACCATCGTCGTCGGCTCCACCTCCGCGGCCGCGCTGCCCGGTGCACTGCTGCCGTGGGTCCTGCTGCCGCTCACCAACCCGGCGAGCCGTCCCCGTATCGCGGCCGCCCGCTCCGCGCTGCTCGTGCCCTGCATGGGCGGTGTCAACGCCGCCTCCACGCTCGCCTCGCTGCTGCCGGTGGCGCTGTATCTGCTCAGCCGCCCGGCCGGGCGGCGGCAGCGGGCGCTGCTGGGGTGGTGGGTGCCGGGGGTGCTGCTGGCGACGGCGTGGTGGGTCGTACCGCTGCTGCTGCTCGGGGTGTACGGCGAGAACTTCCTGCCGTACATCGAGCAGGCCGACACCACCACCGCCACCATGGCCGCCACCGAGACGCTGCGCGGCGCGGGCAACTGGGTGGCGTATCTGCACTTCGGCGAGGCGTGGCTGCCCGGCGGCTGGACCGTGGCCGCCTCCGCCGTCGCCGTCCTCGGCTCGGGGCTGGCCGCCGCGCTGGGGCTGGCCGGGCTCGCGCGGCGCGATCTACCCGAGCGGCGGTGGCTGCTGCTCGTCGTGCTCTCCGTCGCGCTGATCACCCTCGCCGGGTACGGGGGGACGCTCGGCGGACCGTTCCACGAGACGGTGCGGGGGTGGCTGGACGGATGGCTGCGGCCGTTCCGCAACGTCTACAAGTTCCAGACCGGGCTCGCCCTGGCGCTCTCCCTCGGGCTCATGCACGTGCTGACGGTCGGACGCCACTTCCGTGGCCACCACTTCCGTGACCACCGCTTCCGTGGCAGCCGTTTCCTCCCCGGTGTGCTGGCCCTGCTGCTCCTCCCGGCGCTCGCGTGGCCGTATCTCAACGGGACGGTGCTCCAGCCGGGCCGGTTCAGCGCGCTGCCCGCCTACTGGGAGAAGACCGCCGACTGGCTCGACGACCACGCCGCGCAGTCCCGCGCCCTCGTCGTCCCCGCCACCGCGCACGGCCTCTACACCTGGGGCAGCCCCATCGACCAGCCCCTCGACGTCCTCGCGAAGTCCCGCTGGGCGCAGCGCGACTTCGTGCCCTTCGGCACCGCCGGATCGCGGCGGGCGATGGACGCGGTCGAGCAGGCGCTGATGAGCGGCGGCGAGGTGCCGGGGCTGCGGGACTTCCTCGCCCGCGCCGGGCTGCACGAGGTGGTCGTACGCAACGACCTCGACCCGGACCAGATCGGCTACGTACCGCCGCAGACCGTCGCCCGCACCCTGGAGGCCTCCGGCTACCGCAAGGTCGCCGCGTTCGGGCCGCTCATGACGGGTGGCCGGATCGCGGCGAACACCCCGGTGCAGGTGCAGGGGCTGTTCCCGCGGCGGCAGGCCGTCGAGGTCTACCGGCCGGAGGGAGTGGCGCGGCCGGGCGCGGTGGCCGCCAAGCCGGTGTCCGCGACCGCCACCGTCAGCGGCGGCCCCGAGTCGCTGCTGCAACTGTCCGCAGACCCCTCGATGGCCGACCGCCCCACCGTCCTCACCGGCGACCGCCACCCCGGGACGGACGCCCCCGCCCTGCAGGCCACCGGCGACGGGATGCGGCGCGCCGACACCCGCTTCGGGCTCGTCAACTCGAACACCTCGTACACGTACACCGCCGACGAACGGAACCCGTCCGGCAGCCTCACCGACCCGGGCGAGAAGCCACGCCAGATCCTGCCCACGACGGGCACCGCACACCAGACGACCGCCACGCTGCGCGGAGCGCTCTCGGTGACCGCCTCCAGCAGCGGCAACTGGCTGTTCCACCTGCCGCAGTACGACCCCGTCGGCGCCTTCGACGGCAACCCGGACACGGCGTGGGCCGAGGGCAGCGCGGGCAAACCGGTGGGGCAGTGGCTGCGCGTCGAGTTCGCGAAAGAGCTGCGTCTGCCGGACTCGATCCAGCTGACCCCGCTGCCCGGCGACGGCATGCGCGCCGCGCCCACCTCCGTGCGCGTCCAGACCGACAACGGGTCGGCGGACAGCCCGCTCCAGCCGCACGGCACCCCACAGTCCGTCAAGGTCCCGGCCGGTCCGGCGAAGTGGCTGAAGATCACGATCACCGGCTCGCAGACGCCCAAGCCGGGCCTGTCGGGGGCCGGGTTCTCCGAGGTGTCCATACCCGGCGTGCAGGTCACCCGGCTGCTGTCGCTCCCGGCCGACGCCGGGCAGAGCGAAGCCCCCGCCGAGGTGGTCTCGCTGCACCGGGGCAGCGACCCGGGCGGCCTCTCGCCCGCGTCGGCGGAGGTCGGGCTGCACCGCCAGTTCCAGGGCGGGAGCGGCGGTACGTACACCCTCGCGGGCCAGGCCCTGGCCGTCCCCGGTGGCGCGCTCGACACCCTGCTGGCCCAGGTGGCGCCCGGACAGCGCCCCCGGGTCGAGATCACCGCCGACTCCACCAGCCGCACCCCCGGCACCGCGCTCAGCGCCCGCAACCTCATCGACGGCGATCTGGCGACGGCGTGGATCGCGGGCGACTCCCCCGTCCTGCATCTGCGCTGGCCGGAGAAGAAACGCGTCAGCGAGATCGTCCTCGCGGCGGCGGGCGGGCTCTCCACCCGCCCCGAGGAAGTGCTCATCAACTCCCCCGACGGCGCCGCCACCGCCGGAGTCGACGCCAACGGCTGGGCCCGCTTCCCCGCCATCACCACCGACCGGCTCGACATCACCATCAGCAAGACCGCGCCCCTGACCTTGCACAACCCCGTCGCCGGGCAGGAGTTGCAGCTTCCGGTGGGGCTGAGCGAGGTGTACGTCCCCCAGCTGGGCAGCATGCTGCGCACCACCCCGCCCTCGCCGCAGGCCCGCTTCTCCCTGCCGTGCGGCCAGGGCCCGGCGCTGTCGGTCGACGGCACCCTGCACGCCACGGCAGCCTCCGGCCTCGTCAAGGACCTGACGGAACGCCGCCCGGTGAAGGTCGAGCTGTGCGGCAACGAGGCCAAGCGCAGCAAGCTTGCGCTGGACGCGGGCCGCCACACGGTGGAGGCGGGCGACGCGGGACCGCTCGCCCTGACCGACGTCACCCTGACCCGCGGCAAGCCCGCCACCGCCACTTCCCAGACTCGTAGCGTCCGCGCGAAGGACTGGTCCGGCGACCGCAGAACGGTCACCGTCGCCCCGGGCCAGGCCGTCTACCTGCAGACGTACGAGAACCACAACGACGGCTGGAAGGCCACCCTGAACGGCCACTCCCTCACCGCGCTGCGCGTCGACGGCTGGCAGCAGGCCTTCCTCGTCCCGGCGGGCCAGGGCGGCACGGTCACCCTCACGTACGAACCCGCGACGACGTACTACGCGGGCCTCATCGGCGGCGTGGCGGCGGTGCTGGTGCTGGCGGGCCTGGCGTTCGTCCGCCGCCGCGCGCCGGAGCCCGAGGCCACGCCTCCGGTGGTTCCGGCACCAGGCTGGGTCCTCGGCACGGTGGCCCTCACGGCGGTCATGATCGCCGTGGCGGGCTGGCTCGCCCTGGCCGTCCCCGCCCTGGCCCTCCTCGCCTGGTACCGCCCCGCCTGGCCGGCCCCCACGGCCCTCACGGCGATGGCCGCGGCGGCGGTGGTGGCGGCCACGGGCGCGGGCGATCCGGCGGCGGCGAACGAGGGCGCGTTCAGCGGGGTCGCTCAGGCGCTGGCGATCGTGGCCCTGACGGCGGCGGTGGTGACGCTCCCACCCCGCGCCACCACCCCGGCATACAACGCCCCGCCCGATGCCACGGCGGAAGGCGGGCCGGGCGACCCGGCGCCACCTCCGGCGGGTGCCGCCGCGCCCCCGATCCCCGGCACACCACCACGCCACGCGGCCGATGACGATGCCCCGACCCTCATCACCCCACCCCTCGGACACACGCCCGACAACGCGGCCCCCGGGGCGGAAGGCGGGGGCCGGTGACCGCGCTCTACGGGAGCACCGGCGGCGGATCGGCCTCGCCCGGGGAGGGCGGCCCGTACCGCGCGCGGCGCATCCCCTTCCCCACCGTCGACGAGATCTCCCGGCACTGTGTGCAGGACGACGAGCCCGAGACCGTGCACATCGAGGTGCATCTGCCCGGGCGGCCCGAACCCGGCCGACTGCGGGACGCCTTCCGCGAGGCGCTGCGGGCGCATCCGCGGATTCTGGTGCGGGAGGCGCCCGGGCGGTGGTGGCGGCGGCGGTACGAGTGGGAGGTGACCGACGGGCCGGACGTCGAACCGGTGAGCTTCCCCCCGTGCGCCCCCGACGCCCTCCCCCGGGCCCGGGAGCGGGCACTCGCGGTGTGCCCGCCGCTGACGGCGTCGCCGCCGGTGCGGCTGGAGGTGGTGACCGAGCCGGACCGTACCGGCTGCGTGCTGGTCCTCACCGTCAACCACACCGCGCTCGACGGCCCGTCCTGTCTGCGGGTGCTCGCCACCGCCGCCACTTTGTACGGCGGCGGCGCCACCCCGGCCACCCCTAACGCGCCGCCCGCCTCGACCCCGCCGCAGGCGGCCACCGCGACCGCACCCGACCGGGGTGGCGCGCGGGGGCTCGCCCGGCCCGTACGGATCGCGCAGGACACCCACACGCCCCGCACCGGGAACGCCCTGCTCCTCTCCGAGCTGCCCGTACCGCCACGCACACCCGGCGGCCCCACCGTCAACGACCAACTCCTCGTCGCCACCTGCCTGATGGCCGCCCGCTGGAACGAGGTGCACGGCCGCCCGGCCACCCCCGTACGCATCACCATGCCCGTGGACGACCGGCCGCGTGGCGCGTCCGGGATGGCCATCGGCAACGGCACCCGGCTCGTGGAGGTCGGCTTCGGCCCCGAGGAGCGGGCGGACGTACCGCTGCTCACCCGGCAGACGCCCGACCTGGCGGCGGTGGCGCGGCTGCTGCGCCGCACCGCGGCCCGCACCCGGGCGCTGAAGGCCGCGCCGGGGGCGCAGTTGGGGGTGGCGGGGACACTGCTCACGGTGCCCGCCGTCCCGGTCGGGCTGCGGGCCGCGGTGACGCGGGGGCTGCGGCGGGCGGCCGGACCGTGGACCTCCACCACACTGCTGAGCAACATCGGCCGGATTCCGTACGCACTCGACTTCGGCGAGGCGGGCCGGGCCACCGCCGTCTGGTTCTCGGCCCCGGCCCGTATGCCCCGCGGGCTGACGGTGACGACGGCCTCGACCGGCGGACGGCTCCATGTGACGCTGCGCTGGTCGCGGGCGCTGCTGGACGACGCGGCGGGGGCGGGGCTCGCGGGCCTGTTCCAGCGCGCGCTGGCCGCCACCGCCCAAGCACACGCGGGGAATACGGCGGGGGATACGGCATGAGCCCGGCGCTCCGGGAGTTCTACGAGAACCCCGCCGTACCCGTCGCGTCCGGCCCGGACCGCAGCCGCCGCCAGGCGCGCATGCTGGCACACGCGCTCAACGCCGAAGCAGCCAAAGGCGCCGAGGGAAACGCGTCCGCCACCGTCCTCGACATCGGCTGTGGCGACGGCACGGCGGCCGCCACCGCCCTCCCCCTCCTCCGCGGCCACCGCCTCATCGGCGTCGACTGGTCGCAGGACGCACTGCGCCGCGCCGCGCGGCGGCTGCCCGCCGTCGTACGGGGCGAACTCACCGACGGCGGACTGCCGTTCGCCGACGGGAGCGCCGACGCGTGCGTGTTCAGCGAGGTGGTCGAGCATCTGGTCGACCCGGACACGGCGCTGGACGAACTGCGCCGCGTCCTGCGCCCCGGCGGCCATCTGCTGCTCTCCACACCCAACCTGGCGGCCTGGTACAACCGCGGGCTGCTGCTGGCCGGGGTGCAGCCGGTGTTCTCCGAGGTCAGCCTCCGGGGCATCCACGGCCGCCCCGGCCGTGAGGTCGTCGGCCACTTGCGGCTGTACACCGCGCGGGCGCTGCGCGGCTTCCTCACGGCGTCCGGTTTCGAGGTGGTACGGCTCGCGGGGGCGCCGTTCCACGGTGTGCCGCGCGGCCTACGGCCACTGGACCGGGCCGTGTGCCGAGTGCCGTCGCTGGCCTCGATCCTGCTGGTGCACGCACGGCGGAGGGAGGACGCATGGAGTGGGGCGTAGGCGTGGTGGCGGCGCTGCTCGCGAACGTCGCGTACAGCACCGGTTTCGTCCTGGAGAAGCGCGCCCTGTCCGCGCTGCCGCCACTGAGCACCACCCGCCCCGCCCGGCTGCTGCGGCTGCTGCTGGGGAGCCCGTTGTGGCTGGCCGGTGCGGTGGCGCTCGCGGCGGGGTTCGCGGCCCAGCTGGTGGTGTACCGGACGTTGCCGATCGCGGCCGCGCAGGGCCTGTTCGTCTCGGGTCTGGTGCTGCTCCTGCTGCTCTCCTCCCGGGTGCTGGGCGAGCGGGCCAGTGGCCGCGAACGGGTCGGGGTCGGGCTGATCCTGTGCGCCCTGGTGATGGTGGTGGCATCGCTACGGGGCCAGGGCGCCGTCGGCCGCACCGCCGCCACCGGGACGCTGCTCGCCATCTGCGTCCCGTCCCTGGTGGCCGGGGTGTTGCTGTACGGCGCGACGGAGCGTCGCGCCCGCCGCCCGGAGGCGTCGGTCACCGGCGTGGAGTACGGGGTGGCGGTCGGGCTGCTGTACGGGGTCAGCTCGCTCGCCATCAAGGGCGTATCGGGGCTGCTGACGACGGACGGCCTCGGATCGCTGGCGCTCACGCTGCTGCGCGGCCCGTATCCGTATCTGCTGCTGTTCACCGGCGCGGCGGGCCTGGTGCTGTCGCAGACCGCGCTGCAGCGCTGCCGCGCGTCGCTCATCGTGCCGGTGTGCACGACCGTGACCTGCGTGTTCACGGTGGTGTGCGGCACGGTTGCGTTCGGCGAGCCACTGCCGCACGAGCCGTGGCGGCTCGCGCTGCGGCTCGGCGGGACGGCGCTGGCGGTGTGCGTCCTGCTGACCCTCCCCCGCCACGACCCGGCCCGCGAACTCGAAGGAAGCGAGCGCTGACATGACCCCCGACGACCCGATCCTGAAGATCCTTGCCTGCCCGCTCGACAAGGGCCCACTGACCCTGCTGCTGCCCGAGGACGTCCTGTACAACCCGCGGCTGCGCCGCCGCTACCCGATCGTGGACGGCGTCCCGCAACTGCTGCCGTCATCCGGCGAACGCGTCCCGGACGAGGAACACGAACGGCTGGCGAAGCGGCTCACGCTCTGACCCTGCCCTGGCCGTACGCCACGATGGCCGTATGGACACCACGCCCGACCCGTTCCCCGCCCCCTTCCCCTTCGTCCTCGTGCTGCTGCGCCGCATGGCCGACTACCAGCCGGGCCTGGTCGAGGAGGCGCTGCGCGAACTGGGCCACGAGCGTGCCGTGATGCGCGAGGCCAACCGCCGCTGGCAGGCGATGCAGCGCTCGCCACGGCGGCGCCCCGCCGTCGCCCGCTACCGCTCGGTGCTGGGCCCGCCCGAGACCACCGCGCGGCGCCGGATCGGCGATCTGACGTGTGACGCGCTGACCTGGCCGATCCCGCTCTGGCCTGACCTGCGGTTCGAGGTGCTGACCGCGCCGGGCGGGGCGGTGTGGAACGAGTGGCTGGTACGCGCCCCCGGCGCACCCGCCCCCGCCCTGCGCACGGCCGCCGACCTGGCCCCCTGGTCCTGCACGGTGGACGACGTGGCGCGCGCCTTCCCGCCCGCGCGCCCGATGGAGGGCTCGGCGCCGACCCGCTCCCGGCTGGCCTTCGACGCCCCTACCGAAAACGGTGAACTCCGCCATCACATGGCGGAGTTCACCTGGGGACTGCTGCAGCGGGTGGAGGACGTCAGGCCAGCTTCGCCGTCAGCGTGATCTCCGTACCGGTGAGCGCCTGGCTCACCGGGCAGTTCTTCTTCGCGTCCTCGGCGGCCGCCGTGAACCCGGCCTCGTCCAGCCCCTCGACCGTGCCCTCCACGGTGAGGTGGATACCGGTGATGCCGGTGCCCGGCTGGAAGGTGACGTCAGCCTGGGTGGTGAGCCGCGTGGGCGGGGTACCGGCCTGGGACAGGCCGTGCGACAGCGCCATGGAGAAGCAGCTGGAATGGGCGGCGGCGATCAGCTCCTCGGGGCTGGTCTTGCCGTTCGCCTGCTCGGCCCGCGACGGCCAGGAGACGGGCTGCTCGCCGATCCCGGACGAGTCGAAGGCGACCGTCCCCTTGCCCTCGGCCAGATTGCCCTGCCAGACGGTGTGCGCGGTACGCGTCGTAGCCATGCTCGCTGTTCCCTGCTTCCTCTTCGGTGACGTATCGGAACGTACGGGACCTGCTTTACGAACCTACGCCTCCGACCCTACGTTCCACGCCAGGAGGGCCGGACGCCCGTGCTCGGTTCCCAGTCGACTGACGGTCGCGGTCTCCAGCCGGAACAGTGCCCCCGCGGACGGCGGCAGCCCCAGCCGACGGGCGGTGAGCACCCGCAGCACATGCCCGTGCGCCACCAGCACCACATCCCCGCCGTCCTGGTCGCGCAGCTCGGGCTCGATCCGGGCCAGTACCCGGTCGACCCGCGCGCCGATCTGCTCGGGCGACTCCCCGGGGTGGCCGGTGTCGCCCGGCACGACGCCATCCGTCCACAGCTCCCAGCCGGGACGGGTCTCATGGATCTCGGCGGTGGTCACGCCCTCGTACCCGCCATAGTCCCATTCACGCAGCTCAGGCTCGGTCCGTACGCCCTCGTCCAGCCCGGCCAGCCGCGCGGTACGCACGGCCCGCCCGAGCGGACTCACGAGCGTCAATCCGATCTTCCGCCCCGCGAGCAGCGGGCGCAGCGCCCGGGCCTGCTCCTCCCCGCGCGCCGTCAGCGGCAGGTCGGTCCAGCTGGTGTGCTGTCCGGTCCGGCTCCACTCGGTCTCGCCGTGCCGGACCAGCACGAGCTCAGCCACCGTCCGCGGCCTTCGGCTCCCCCGCGGGCGTGGCGACGGACGCCCGGACCGCGTCCATGTCCAGATCCCGCGCCTGGCCGATGACCTCCTCCAGCCCCGGCTCGGGCAGCGCACCGGGCTGGGCGAAGACGGCGATGTTGTCGCGCACGATCATCAGCGTGGGGATCGACTGGATGTCGAACGCGGCGGCCAGCTCGGGCTGCGCCTCGGTGTCGACCTTCGCGAAGATCAGATCCTGATGGCGCTCGGAGGCCTTCTCGTAAACCGGTGCGAACATCCGGCAGGGGCCGCACCAGGAGGCCCAGAAGTCGATCAGGACGAAATCAGCGCCCGAGACGATCTCGTCGAAGTTGTCCTTGGTCAGTTCCACAGTGCTCGTGCCCATGCGTCGGTAACCCGCCCACCCGCTCCGATATTCCTGCCCCCGGCCCTTCCGCAGGTCAGCGCGGGGCGCGGGCCGGTGGGCGGGGCCACGGCCGGTGGGCCCCAGGGTTTCGTGGCCGGGTGCGGGCCGGTGGGCGGGTTGTGCCCACCCGTTCCGCCCCGCGGAACGATTGCCCACAACAAGGTGTGCCCGTCCACGGCCCGTCCGGGCGCCGCACCATCCAGCCCGGCTACGCCCTCCGGCGCTTGAGCCGCACCATTCAGCCCCTCCGGCGTTTGAGGAGCGGGGTCCAGGGGCGGAGCCCCGGCGGGGGTGCGGGGCGGAGCCCCCGCCCGGGTCCGGGGCGGAGCCCCGGTTTCGGGAAGGGGCGGGGTGGGGGCACCCCCGCCGCACCCGGAAATCGGTTGCCCAGGAGCCACCCAACGCTGATCGTTGTCGGGAAACACCAGCGCCCCCCACCCCCGGAGGACACACCGCCATGGCCCCCGAACGAGTCGGCCCACCCCTCATCGCGGGGGAACGCGAAACCCTCCGCGGATTCCTGGACTTCCACCGCGCCACACTCGCCATGAAGTGCGACGGCCTCTCCGACGAAGAGCTGCGGCGCCACTCGATGCCACCCTCAACACTCTCGCTGCTCGGCCTCGTCCGCCACATGGCCGAAGTAGAACGCACCTGGTTCCGCATCGTCGTAAACCGCGAGGACATGCCACTGGTCTGGTCCGACCAGCGCGACTACCAGGTGGCGTACGACGCGACGACGGCCACCAGAACCGAGGCGTTCGACGCCTGGCAGCGCGAGGTCGACCACGCACGCCGAATCGAGAACGAAGCAGAGTCCCTGGACGCCATCGTGCACAGCGAACGATGGGGCAAGGACATGACGCTGCGGCTGGTCATGACCCACGTACTGCTGGAGTACGCCCGCCACAACGGCCACGCCGACTTCCTGCGCGAGGGAGTCGACGGCACGGTGGGTGCCTGACCTCCCCTCCGCCCTGCGTTACCGTGACCGCGACCGGAATCGGGAATGCGGGGGCCACAGTGGAGCTGGTGGAGCACATAACGGCAGTGCGGAGCGGATCGGGCGACCCGGCCGCAATGGTGGGCGAGTTCCGCCGCACCGCGGTACTGGTACCGCTGGCCGACGACGACTACATGACGGCGACGTACAACGGAATCCACTGGATCTACGCCTTCACGGACGAATTCGCCCTGGCCCGCTTCGCCGAGGCCCGTGGCACGGCACACGAAGAGTGGGAGTTCGCGACCGTTCTGGGAGCCCGGCTGCTGGATGTGCTGATCCCGGCGCTGGAGGGCCCGGCGGGAGTCGCGCTGGACGTGGCCGACAAGGACGGCTCGATGATGTTCCCGCCGGTGAAGGGGATCGTGCCGGACGAGGTGGCGGTGGCGCCACCGAGATCAGAGTCGTAACCCAGAACGGCAGGCGCCTGACCGCCCCGAACCCACGGATCGCGAGCCGTGACCACCGCTCACTCAGTCGCGTCTGTTCATGCGAAAAGGCCCCGACTATTCGGGGCGCCGCACCCCCTGCCGCACCGCCGCTGGAACACCCTCCGCGGCAAGACTCCCAAGAAGCGACAGCGCGTGTTCGGAGGGACTACCCGAGACGGCCTGGTACACCACCAGTTGCTGCCCAGGCGCACCGTTCACCGTCAGCGACTCGTAGTCCAGCGTCAGCTCGCCGACCACAGGATGCCG
This sequence comes from Streptomyces sp. NPDC005962, assembly GCF_040629205.1. Classification (NCBI taxonomy): domain Bacteria; kingdom Bacillati; phylum Actinomycetota; class Actinomycetes; order Kitasatosporales; family Streptomycetaceae; genus Streptomyces; species Streptomyces sp. NPDC005962. Next base: position 107,208 of record NZ_JBEXVE010000027.1, read on the forward strand.
GAAAACCTTCGTCTCCCGCGCCTTCTGACAGACGTCATGCCGCGCCCAAAACCGCCTGAACTCCGCACTCCGCAAAGACAGTTCGCCGACCACCTCGATCAGCTGAGGGTCGTCGTAACCGGTCCCGACAGCCGCCCGCAACCCGGCAACGGAACTGACGGCCACCCGCTCCCACTCCGGGTAGAACTCCTTCGCGTCCGGGTCGAGGAACACCAGCCGCAACAGATCCCCGCTGTAGGTGTGCCCCTCGAACAGGGCCCGCCCCAGGGCATTGTGGGCGAGCACGGTCAGACAGCGCCCCAGCACCACGGCCGGAGTCTGATGCCACCCCTCCATCATCCGCAACAGCACCGGACTGACCCGCTCCCCGTATACGCCCCCCTTCCGGCGCCGCGCGGGCGCGGGGCGCGCCAGTTGATGCAGATGGGCCACCGCGTCCTCCTCCAGCCCCAGCACCCGGGCCAGCGCGTCGACCACCTGCGCCGACGGATGCCGCTCCCGCCCCTGCTCCAGCCGTACGTAGTAGTCGGAGCTCACCCCGGCGAGCATCGCCACCTCTTCCCGCCGCAGCCCGGCCACCCGGCGCCGCACACCGGGCGGCAGGCCCACATCCTCGGGCCGCACCAGCTCACGACGAGCACGCAGGAACCGCCCGAGCAGATTCTCGCTGTCCATGGATTCGACGCTACGCCCGGGCGGCGGCGCATGGGCCGCCGGAGGGTGGCCGGGTCACTCCCAGGATGACGCCGCCCAGGTGGACCGCGGCCTGGAACCGCCCCCCAGAACCCGCGAACCCTAACCCCATGACCAATCGAAACCACACCTTGTCCAACCGCATCGCGGTGATCACGGGCGCCACCAGCGGAATCGGCGCGGCCACCGCCCGCCGCCTGGCGGCCGACGGCGCACACGTCGCCATCCTGGGCCGCCGCGAGGACCGTCTGAAGGCTCTGGCCGACCAGCTCCGCCCCACGGCCCCCGGTACGGTCCTCCCCCTGGCCGTCGACCTGACCGCCCCCGAGGCCCTCGCCACCGCCGCCGACACCATCCGCGCCACGCTCGGCCGCGTCGACCTCGTCGTGGCCAACGCCGGTGTGATGCTCGGCGCCCCCTTCGAGACGGCGGCCACGGAGGAGTGGGACCGCATGCTCGACACCAACCTGCGCGCCCTGCTGCACACCGCCCGCGCCTTCACCGACGACCTCATCGCCACCGCCGCCGACGGCCGCCCCGCGGACCTCGTCCACGTGGGCTCCGTAGCCGGACACGTCCTCTACCCCAACTGGTCCGTCTACGCCGCCACCAAGGCCGCCGTGGCCCACCTGACCCGCAACCTGCGCACCGAACTCGGCCCGCGCGACGTGCGCGTGAAGAACGTAGAACCAGGTGTCACCCTCACCGAACTGGGCGACGACATGGCCGACCCGGACATGCACACAACCCTCACCAGCATGCGCACCGCCCTCCACCCCCTGGCCCCCGAGGACATAGCGGAAGCGATCGCCTTCGCGGTGGCGGCCCCACCCCACGTGAACATCGCCGAACTGGTAGTCGTCCCCGTCCAACAGGGCTGACCGACCGCCGCCCACCACGGGACATACCCTTCCCGGGTGAGCGACCTCTACGAACTACAGCTGTCCCTGGACCTCCCCGGCTCCCTCCCCACCTCCGCCCTCGCCCAGATCCGCCACCACCTGGGCGAGGGCGGAAACCAGACGCCGGAGACGTCCGACCCCCTGGCGGAGAACCCCCTCCTCTCCGCCAGGGGCCCGGCCCACCGCATCGGCGGAACCCTGGTCGGCGAACTGCTCCCCGGCCCGCGCGGCTGGGCGCTGACCGTACGCCAGGAGGTGCACCCGGACGAGTTCGACGCCCTCCGCACCCTCCTCACCTGGCTGGCCACCAGGACGACGACCGTCGGCACCATCGGCCACGTCCGCTTCCTGGAATCCGACGCTCCCGACGCCCTGATCGCCACCCCGAACGGCATCCACCGCATCCCCCTCCACCCCGCCCCACCCGCCCAACACCTGCTCCCGGACGACCAGGAGTAGCCCCGGGGTCACCGAGCCGCCACCCCCTCCCGCTCGGTCAGCAGCAGCACAGCAGTCAGAACGACAACGACGGCCGCCGACACATGCACCCCCAACGCCGTGGCGACCGCACCCCCATGCGTAACCACCGCGACCGCGTCCCCGAGCGGCACGACGGCGTCAATGAGCACCACCCACCCCAGCACCCGCCGCTGCCCGAGCTCGAGCAACAGAAAGACGGTCGAGGCCACGGCCACATCGCGAACCCCCTTCACCACGAAGTAGCCATCAGCATTGCCCTCCGGCCACGGCCTGATACCGAACCCGGCAGGCGCACCACCGGGGTTGAGCAGAAAGTTGAGCCCGAAGACCACCACCCCACCCCCGCCTAGCACCGCTAACCCCCTCGACAACCCCCTTCACCCACCTCCCTCGCCCCGGCAATCCACCCCAGATCCCCAGACCCCGCCAGCAGGACACACGGACGGCACCACCGGCCGCCAAAGACTGCGATCCCACGCGTGCCAAGTCCGGGATAATCGGGCCGAGGCCGAGCACCTACGCCGAGCAGGGCACCGCGATGCGAGAAAAGTGCACATCGTCGGACTTCACAGAAGTGAGCAAAACCGAGCCCCCCACCCACATAAAGCCCCAGCTCACCTCCCGTGATCCCCGCGCACGCGGGGTTCAAGGGCAGGCACCAGGCGTCGATGAGCAGGTCAACACCGCCGCATCCGCGCTCTACACGCTGAGCCACGACGTGCACGGTCAATGGCCCCCTGGCCCGGCGGCCGCCGGGCCAGGGGGCTAACGACGGCCCACCGCCAAGAGGTGTGAACTCGCAGCCAGCAGTTCCGGATACGGCTCGGCCAAGCGCGCCGCGGCCAGGGCAGACTGAAACAACGGCGTATCGACCAGGGAGTCACCGCTGTACTGCTCCGTCGCCTTCAGCATCGCCCACGTCGGACCTTCGATGCCGAAGACCTGGGCGTCGAACCCCGCCGCCGTCACCTCTTCGAGCAGTTGCGCTCCGCTATGGAAGTAGGCGGCAGTGAACGCCTTCTTCCCGTCGTGCACCTGGGTCCGCAGAATGCCCCGGATGCTCTCCCGCATCCGCTCGCCGTGCAGGTGGGCGTATGCCGTGTGCTCAAAGAGACTGGCATAACGGTTGATCCCCGCGGCAGCAAACAGCCCGCCCGGGCGCAGCACACGCCACGCCTCCGCAAGCGCCTGATCCCGGTCGGCGCGCTCCAGCAGGTGGTAGAGGGGGCCGAACAGGAGAACAACGTCATAGGACTCCTTCTCCGCGGCAAGTTCCCTCGCGTCGCCCAGTTCGGCAACGCACCCGTCAATGCACCGCGCCTGTTCGACGTGCCGGGGAACCGGGTCCACGAGATGGACCTCGTAGCCATCCTCGATCAGCCACCGCGCATGAGTTCCCGGACCGCCCCCGACGTCAAGAATCCGGGCGGGGGCAGGCGGAAGATGGCGGCGCAGGAGTTCTTGCGTGCGCACCATCTCCAGCCTGCCGTCCGCCGTGGACGACAGCCGCGTCGACTCGTCGATGGTGGACGCGTAGAAGGTCATGACCTCGGGAGCTATCCGGTGAGCCGTCATGACTGCATTGTGGCGGGCCGAAGAGGCCCATGTCCGCCGTGCGAGTAACGTGCCCGGTTAACCCGTCACCTACGTGGGAGCAGCAGTGACGCAACTGAAGTACGAGCAGATCGCCGATCACCTCCGGGCACGTATCACTGAAGGCGAGTTCGGCCCCGGCGATCTCCTCCCGTCCGGACGGGAACTCACCGCGCAGTTCGGCGTGTCCCGGGCGACGGTCGTCAAGGCGATGGATGTCCTGCGGAACGACGGCGTAGTCGTCGCTCGCCAAGGCGCGGGCTTCACGGTGGTCGAGACTCCGGTGGCGCGCCCGGCCGGACGCCGGCGCACAACCGATCGGGTGACGGAAGGGCGCCCCTTCAAGCGCTTGGGCGCACCGACGAAGGAGGCGCCGTCCTCTCAGATCGCCGACGCAATGGGGCTCCCTGAGGGTGCCCATGCCCTACGCCGGGCGAGGCTCGTACTGCTCGACGAGGGCGACCCGTACACACTCGTTGCCGCATGGTTCCCCATGGACGTCGCCGACGCGTGTCCGCGTCTCGGCATGAAGGGGCCGATCGCAGAGGGGACCACGAACTACGTTGCCCGCTGCATCGGGCGTACGCCGGTGAAGGGAGTCGACGTCTACACCGTGCGGCTGGCAACGAACGAAGAAACGGAGCTGCTGGGGCTGTCGCAGCCCGCGGCGGTAGCGGTTGCCCTGCACACGGCGTACGACTGCGACGGCCGTGCCCTGGTCTGCGAGGAGGGCGTGACGCCGGGCGGACTCTGGGAGTTGACGGACCGCTACACGATGGGGTCATAGGGTTGACGAACGGCTTGACTGGACCGGTCAACCGGTCCAATGTGAGGCTCGTATTCACTCCCTCACACGCTGGAGCCGACCATGACGATCGAAGCCGAGCAGTGGATTCCACCCACCGGACCTGACCCCGTGGCCTTACCAGCAGGCCAATGGTGGGACGCCGTCCGGGCAGAGGAGAGCATCGGCGAACGGACCCTGGCCCTTCTCGGCAACGAATCCGGGTCCGTCATCCAGGACCGCTGCAACACCTGCTACTGGCTCATCCCGTGCGGCACCGCCAGCTCCTGGAACCTGCGGCAGGTCCACATCCTCACCGCAACCGAAGGCGTCTCCACCTACCTCGGCGTACCACCCGCCGACCGACTGGCCCGACCCGGCACGCACTGGCGCGTCCCGTACAGCCGCGACCACTACCTGACCGACCCGTGGCACCTGTACAAGGCCCTGGTCCACGCCGTACTCACCAAGCCCGACACCAGCACGGACGCAGCCCGGTGACGCCCCAGGTCTGCACCCGCTGCCAACAAACAACCAGCGAACCGGTCATCGTCGCCATCGGACACAGCGCGAGCGCCGGAGGCCACACCCTCTACGCCTGCCCCGGCAAATGCGCCGCCACCTTCCCCAAACAACGAGACCCGTTCCACGACACACACAATGACCGCACCCGCCCGCGGCCGTAACACCAAGGCCGAAACGGCATGGCGCACGGCCCTCGACCACGCCGCAGACTGCCCCGACTGCCGACCACCGAGCAAGGGCTGCGAGACGGGCCTCGCCCTCCTCCACGCACATCACGAAGCGTGGACCAAGCTGCACGAACAGCCGCACCCGAGGACTCCCGGAAATTCCCTGGACCACCACGCGGACCCAACCAGGACACGCGCAGGACCAAGCCCCTCGGTAACATCGCCTACTCGGTCGACCTCGCAGCCCTCACCGCATTCCCGGCCCTGCTCCTGACGTACACATACGCCACCGCCAAGCTTCCATAGCCCCGGCCATGCCGAATCTGAGCGCCAGCCGGGCGGGCCACGGCAAGGCCAGTCACCGAACCACGGAGCACCTCGGAAGAAGCCGGGCCACAGAAACCACCCGGAGCATCTGGCACCCCAACTCAAGGTTGACGAGCCGCCAAAGGTAAAGCGCCACGCCGACAAGACTTCATCCGAGATAATCAGAACGACAAACCAATGGGCGATTTGCCTGTGATGCGAGGAAGGCAAACTTTGCACCGGATTTCACGAAAGTGATTGAAACCGAGCCTCCAGCTAGATAAAGCACCAGGTCAGTTCCTGTGGTCCCCGCGCACGCGGGGCTGGTCCGGTCATGGGCCGGCTTCTGGAGGGCCTGGCAGTGGTCACCGACAGGCGGCGCAGGTCAGCCGGGGCTGGGGCGGCCGTGGCGCCAGTAGCCTTGGAAGGCTACGTCCGGCTTCGGGACTCCCCCGGCGCGTACCAGGTGGCGGCGTAGGCCGGTGGCCAAGGCGGACTCTCCGGCGACCCAGGTGTAGGAGCGGCCCGGGGGCGGGGGCGGGAGGGCCTTGGCTGCTTCCAGGGCGAGCCTGCCGGGTGGGGTGTTCGCGTCGTCGCGAGGCACCCAGTGGACGCGGGCGCCTTCGGGGGCGGTGAGGTGCGGGCGGACGTCCGCGGTGGTGGGTACCTCCAGGACGACGTCCGCGGCCAGTGACGCGGGGGCGTGTTCGAGGATGGCCAGGATCGCGGGGACGGCGCTCTCGTCTCCGACGAGGAGTTGCCGTTCGGCATGAGGCGGTGGCAGGTAGGAGACGCCCATGTCGAAGATGCCCGCCGGGTCTCCGGGCCGGGCGTGGCGGGCCCAGGTGGAGGCGGGGGTGTCGCCGTGCAGGGCGAACTCGATGTCCACTTCACCGAGTTCTGGACGGGCCTGCCGGATGGTGTAGTTGCGTACCCACGGTCGGCGGGATTTCGGCAGGAGGAGCAGTTCCGCCATCCACGCCTCGTTGGAGAGGGTCGGCATTCTCAGCCGGTCCTGCCCTTCGCGGGGGAAGAACAGCCGTACGGTCTGGTCGAAGCCCATGGGCTTCAGGTGTTCCAGCTCGGCGCCGCCGAGCGTGACGGTTGAGAAGTTGGGGGTCGGCTTCGTGTTTCCGCGCACCTCCAGCGTGATCATTCGCCGCGTTTCGGGGGCGCGCACCTTTGGCAGCATGGCTGGTTCGGTTCCCTTCGCAGTGGCTTGCGGTCAGAGGTCCACGACGAGCCGGGGGGACCGGGCGCGGGAGACGCAGGCGTACATGCGGCCCGCGGGGGCGCCGATGTCGTCGCGGTGTTCGGGCTCGCCGTCGACGACGGTGACCTCGCAGCTCCCGCAGACACCTTCGCGGCATCCGGACGGCACCGGGTATCCGGCGTGGGTCAGGACGTCCAGCAGTGATTCGTCGGGCGGCACCTGAACCGTCCGACCGGACCGGGCGCACACTGCCTCGAACGGTGTGTTGGGGGCGAACGTCCTGGTGGCCGGTTGGAACCGCTCCACGTGGAGCCGCTCGGCGGGGAACGTGGCCTCCGCCGCCGCGACCATCGGCGCGGGGCCGCAGCAGTAGACGAGGGCGCCGAGGGCGAGCGCGGAGGCCAGGGCGGCGAGGTCGGGCCTGCCCTGTCGGCGGGTGTCGACGATCCGTACCCGATCGCCGTGGAGTGCGCGCAGTTCGTCGGCGAAGGGCATGGTGGCGGGCGACTGGCCCACGTACACCAGGGAAGCCGGGACGCCCGCCTCGGTCGCCGCGCGCAGCATCGGCAGGATGGGGGTGATGCCGATCCCCCCGGCGAGGAAGAGGTATTCCGGAGCGGGTACGAGCGGGAAGTGGTTCCGCGGCAGCGACACCTCAAGGGCGCGGCCCCGGCGCAGAAACCGGTGGACGTACTCCGAACCGCCCCGGCTGAGGGGATCGTGGCGTACGGCGACCCGGTAGGAGTCCCGGTCCGCCGGGTCCCCGCACAGCGAGTACTGCCGGGTCAGCCAGTTCGGCAGGGCCAGGTCGATGTGGGCTCCCGGCTCCCAGGGGGCCAGCGGGCCGGTGGCGCCGCGCAGAACGAGGGAGACGACGCCCTCGGCGACCTGCTCGATGTGGTCGACGGTGGTGTGTTGCGTGCGCGTGCGCTGCGTCTGCTGCATCGGTATTCACCTTGTGGCGGGGCGTTGCGTGGCATGGCGTGGTCAGTAGAGCTTTCGGTAGCCGTCCTGGAGGTTGCGTTCGAGGAGGGCCGGGTCGATGTCGAGTCCGAACTGCACGGCGGCGATCTCGCCGACCGACGGCATCTCGTCGGCGAGGGCCTGGCTCGCGGGGTCCCACAGGCGGGACCGGATGAGCGCGCGGCCGCAGTGGAAGTACGCCTCCGCCACCTCGACGACGATCGCCAGCTCCGGTGTTCTGGCCTCGGTCCGCATCCGGGCCAGGACATCGGGCTCGTCGGTGGGATAGCCGCGTCCGTTGACGCGCAGTGTCTCCCGCAGTCCGGGGATGAGGAAGAGCAGCCCGACGCCGTCGTTCTCGGCGAGGTTGCGGAACGAGTCGGCGATCTTGTTACCGGGCCGGTCGGGAATGGCGAGGGTGTGTTCGTCGAGGACCTTCACGAACCCCGGGTAGTCGCCACGGGGCGAGCAGTCGGCACGCCCCGCCGCGTCCGCCGTGGCGAGTGTCAGGAAGGGCGAATGGGCGATGAAGAGGCGGAAGTAGTCGTCGATCCGGTCTTGGATCTTGGCCTCGACCATGGCTTCGGGTTCCCCGAGCCGGGCACGGACCTCGGCGGGCGACATCCGCCGGGGGCGGGCAGGGGCATGCGTCATGAAGGCTCCTTCCGGGATGACGGGCGAGAACGGCGGACGAAAACGGCGGACGAGAACGGCGAGCGAGGACGGGGCGTGAGGGCGACGGACGAGGACACCAGGCGTGCTCCCGGCGACGTCTCCGAAACCGCTCAGCCGCAGCTCATGGCATCATTGTGAGCAATCATTCAGGTTCTGCGCCACTCGCTTTCGCGGGGCCGCCCAGGAGGTGTCATGCCGTCAGGCCGACGCGGACTTCAGCCACGTAAACAGCCCCGCCAGGCCCGGGCCGAGCTCACCCGGCAGCGCATCCTCGCCGCCGCTGCTCACGTTTTCGGCGAGTACGGCTACGCCGCCGGGACCACCAACCGCATCGCCGAGCAGGCCCGGATCTCGATCGGCTCGCTGTACCAGTACTACCCGAACAAGGACGCGATCCTGGTCGAGCTGGTGACCCGCCACCTCGATGCCGGGGTGGCCGTCACCAGGGACCGCCAGGGCGAGGAGCAGCCCGAATCCCTCGAAGGGATCATCCGCGGATTCGTACGCGCCGTGATCGAGAACCACCTCGACGACCCGCAGCTGCTCCGCGTCATGTTCGAACAGGGCCCACGGTCGCCCGAGTTGCTGGAGAGGGTCGCCGTGCACGAGCGCGAACGGGTCGCCTACACACAGGAGTTGCTCGAACGCCACCCCGAGGTCCGGGTCGAGGACACGTACGTCGCCGCCCGGCTCACCGTGTCCGCGGTCGAGCTCCTCATCCACCAGCTCATCGCGGCGCCCGACTCCATCGACACCACCCGGCTGGAGAACGAACTCGTCGCGATGCTCACCCGCTACCTCACCCTCGGATAGCCCCAGGCCCGCATCCCCGCGCCGGACCGCCGGACCGCCAGGGCCCACCAGTGAGGTCCGCTTTTCTGACCCGTTTCGGCTTTCCTCACCATTGGTGCCTGCGATAGTGAGCCCATGACCGACGCGTACGAGCGGATGATGCGGGCCAACCAGTCGAACTGGGACGCCCGGACCCCCGTCCACCTCGCCAGCCGGTTCTACGGGATCGACGGGGTCGACGGCGAGCCCGACCCGTCCCGCTGGTTCGCCCCGTGGGAATGGGACGACCTCGGCGACCTGGCCGGACGCGACGTACTGCACCTGCAGTGCCACCTCGGCACGGACACCATCGCCTTCGCGCAGCGCGAGGCACGGACCGTCGGCCTCGACTTCTCCGCGGCGTCCGTGGCGGCGGCCACCGGCATCGCGGCGCGCGCGGGCCTCGATGTGACGTACGTGCGGGCCAATGTGTACGACGCCGTGGAGGCCCTCGGCGGGCGGCGGTTCGACGTCGTCTACACCGGCAAGGGCGCCTTGTGCTACCTCCCCGACCTGGACCGCTGGGCCAGTGTCGTCGCCGAGCTGCTGCGTCCCGGCGGCCGCTTGTACGTCGTGGAGTTCCATCCGCTCCTCAACGCGCTGGGCCCCAAGCCCGCCCCCGGAGAGGGCCCCGAACTCCTGCTCCGCAACGACTACTTGGGCGGCAGCGGCCATGTGCACCGCGACGCGACGCACACCTACACGGACGGCCCGCCCGTCGAGGGCGCCACCGACAGCTACGAGTGGATGCACGGGCTGGACGAGGTCGTCAACGCCCTGACCGGAGCGGGTCTGAGCATCCGGCGGCTGCGCGAAAGCCCCGAGCTGCCCTGGCCTCGCTGGCCCCACATGGCCCCCACCTCGTCCGGGTGGTGGCAGCTGCCGGAGCCCCGAATCCCGCTGCTGTACGGGCTCCTGGCCTCCCGTTGAGCGATGCCACGCACCGCGTCAAACGCCGGCAAGAGGAGATCACATGCCACCCGCCACTTCCCCGCGCCTGTCCGTCGTCATCGATACGGACCCCGGGGTGGACGACGCCTGGGCGATCCTGTTCCTGGCCGCCCAGCCGGACATCGAGATCGTGGCCGTCGGAGCCGCGCACGGCAACGTACCCACCGCCGTGGCGGCGGCCAACGCCTTACGTGTGCTCGACGTCGCCGGGCTGGACCACGTACCGGTTGCCGTCGGGCACCCGACTCCGCTCCAACAGTCGTTACAGACATCCGAGTTCGTCCACGGCGACGACGGCCTCGGCGGCAACGCCGGGCCCGCGTCACCGCGCCGGACCAGCCCGGAAACGGCGGCGGAACAGCTCGTGCGCCTGGCCAGGCAACGTCCAGGAGAGCTGACGTTGCTCGCGCTGGCCCCGCTGACCAACATCGCCCTCGCCCTGCGCATGGAGCCCGGCCTCCCCCGCCTCCTGCGCCGCGTCGTGGTCATGGGCGGCGCGTTCCGTGTTCCCGGCAATGTCACCGCCTGGGCCGAGGCGAACTCCGCCCATGACCCGGAGGCGGCGGAAGAGGTGCTGCGCGCGGGATTCGACCTGACCATGGTGCCGCTGGACATGACCGAACACGCATGGGCCGACGACATCTGGCTGAAGCGGATCGCGGACGCGGCCACCCCGGCGGCCCGCTTCGCGTCCTCCGTGCTCGACACCTACGTCGCCCTCTACAGCAACGCCCGCGGCACCGCCGGCTGCGTCCTGCACGATCCGCTCGCCGCGGCCATCATGGCCGACGAGTCCTTGGCCACCTACGAGGAGTACCAGGTCATGGTCGAGCTCGCGGGGCATACGCGGGGCGCCACCCTGCTCGACGACCGGAAGTTCGACATCCCCCAAGGAGGCATCCCCGACCAACGGCCGCCGGTGCGCATAGCCGCCACCGTGGACGCCGCCACCGCCATGGACCGCATCCACCGCGCCCTGGTCACCCCTGAGGCCGACCGCTGAGCTCGTCACCGTAAAGGGGCCGCTGCATGAGCAGCGTGTCGACCCAACGGCCGTGCTTGTGGCCGACGGCCGTCAGCCGCCCGGCGTCAGTGAACCCGAAACGCCGGTGCAGCGCGGCCGACACATCGCTCCCGGTATCGGCGATGACCGCGATCATCCGCCGTTTCCCGGCCCGGGTGGCTTCGGCGATGAGGGACTCCAGCAGCGTGCTGCCCAGCCCCCGGCCGGTGGCGTCGGGGGCGAGGTAGATCGTGTCCTCCACCGTGTGCTGATACGCGGGCTTCGGCCGCCAGGGACCGGCATACGCGTACCCGGCCACGACCCCCGCCACCTCGGCCACCAGGAACGGCAGCCCCCGAACGGTAAAACCATCCAGCCGCTGCTCCCAGTCGGCGACGGTGGGAGGAGTGCTGTCAAAGGTGATCACGGTCTGCTGGACGTAATGGGCGTAGATGTCGGCCACGTCCTTCAGATCGGCGCGGACCACCGGCCGGACGACCGCTGAGGTCCCTGCCATCGCTGCCTCGTCTCGCCACGTCATGCGCCCGAGCGTAGTTCACGACGCGCAGCGGCCAGGAAGACAAGCGACATAGGCGTACGAGCGGTTACCGGCCCCACCGCGTCGAACCTGGTCCCACGGAGCGTAGGGTCCCGCTTTCCGTATCTCGCGAGGAGCCGACTGCCCTCCGGCCGCGCAGGCCGGAGGGCAGGTTACGAGCGGTGTCCTTCGCCTCTGGCGCCGACAGCACGAGCACGACACCGCCCCATCAGTCGTCCGTGGGACAAAATCTAGAACAGACGGTTGATGCGGAGCGACAGGTAGCAGCCGCCGGCGCGGCCGTCGGTGTCGTCGCTCACTGTCACGGAGTGGCCCTCATAGGCCGTGTCGTAGGTGTCCTTCGGGCGGTAGTTCTTGCACTGTCCCGAGGCGTCGGCGCCGCCGTCGCCGTAGAACTGCACATCGAGGCCGATGTCCGAGCGACCGGACAGGGCGAAGGTGAGGTTGCACCAGCCCGCTCGGCCGTCGGTGTCCACCCGGATGAGGTCGCCGAACGTCTTGAACGGCTTGATCGGGATCGTCTTCGTGCCCCCGTTCTGGCACTGGCTGTCGTCGCTGCCGGGCTCCGCCTCCCAGGTGTAGGTGGCGTTCAGGCCCGCGAGCGAGTTCGACGGATCGTAGATGCCGAAGGCCAGCTGGCAGCCGCCCGCGCGATTATCGGTGTCCAGGCGGATGGCAGTGGTCCAGTCGGGCGCGGTGACCCACCGCTCCGGCGGATTCGTCGGCCCGTCGCACTGGCCGTCCCCGTCGGGGTAGAACCGAACGCCCAGTTCGGGCGCGGCGCTGGCCGAGGACGACGCAGCGCTGGCCGACGTGGCCGACAGGCCGGTCACCATCAACAGGCCGACCGCCAGCGCGGACGCCATCCGGGCCGGTCTACTGCCCAGCTTCAGTTTTCTCACGTATGTCTCCCAGGATGTCTTCGCTTGATCCGGAAAGGGTGCAGAACCGTTCCATGAGCGTGAATGGCCATCACTGAGTGCGGATTGGTGCGATGGAGCAGAGACGAACAGAGGAACCCGACGTAGCTCAGGCGGGCGAAGGCGGAGTGAAGCCCTCCAACCAAGGCGCAGCGCCGACAGCGCGCGGCGACGACGGCAGAATTATCCAGGGCACATCAGGACACGCAGCAGGCCGATATCGGCCAGGTAAAAAAGACTCTGAGCCCCGCCCTGGACGTTCGCGCCAATGCACCGCGCGCCCATTGAGGTCCAACCGCCACTGAGCGTGGAGCAGCTGTGCCAGGCACTCTCGACTCACCGAGGGCGGAACAGCGAACTTCGCCCGTTCCCCTTGCCTACGCCCGGCCCGATGGGACTGTGGCTCGAAACGACTCTCAGGGGGCGATCCGTCGCACACTTCAACGGCGCGTCTACGACTCCGAGGAGAAGCGGGAGGCGGAGCCACTTATTTGAGCGGTGAACGACGAGGTCGGGGCCGCGCCCCGGACCGCCTTGGCTCAGCCCAGCGCGTCCATCAGCGCAGCGACATAGGCATCCAGCCGCTCCTCCACGGCTCGCGTCGTCAGCTCTGCCCTCCCCGCCTCCCGCCATGACCGCGCCACCACGTGCATATCTTCCGAGAACGCCAGCCCGTCGCGCACCTGCCAGTACAGCCGCTCGCTCGCGGCCGCGGCCAGCACCCCGCCGGCCTCCTCATACGACTCAGCGAACCGCAGGCCCCACGCCGGGCCGTGCAGCAACGCGAGATTGGTGGAGCAGTGCGCCACATCGAGATCCGCCGGGCCCCAGGAGGTCGCTGCCCAGTCGACGACGCCGGTGATCCGGGCACCCGTCGGACCCGGAGACGGCACGTCGTCGAACAGCACGTTGCCTGGGTGGAAGTCCCGGTGCAGGAATCGCCCCTCATAGGGCGGCCGGGGCTTGCGAATCACGTCGATCGCCGCGGCCCACGCCGCCGCGTCGGCGCCCTTCGGAACCACGACGGTGTCGGCGGTCGTCAACGCCACATACACCCGGGGCCGTTCGGTGGGTCGCACCGCGTGGATCGCCACGAGTTGACGGGCCAGCAGAGGGACGCGCGTCTCCAATCCCTCATCCTCAAGGACCGTCCGGCCCGCCAGATGTGTCATAAGGAGCGACGGATACTCGCAATGCGCGGCGGTCGGATCAACCCCGACCAGCCCAGGAGCCGACACGCCGGTCCCCGCGAGCAGGGTCAGGGCACCAGCCTCCCTGTTCAGCCCGTCCTCGGCGTGCCCCACGTAGAACGGGTCGACGAAGCTCCGCAGCACCAGGTCACGGGTGCCTCCGTCCCGCGTGCCGATGGTCAGCCTCCGCACTTCGGCAGTGATGCCGCCGTGCAGCGCCTCGGTTCTGACAACCCGCTCACCGACCTCCAGGTGTCGGCTCACCCAAGCCAGTGTCAACGGCCGAACAGCGCCCGCCTCATCGTGGTTGGTCACCGTGCCACCCCATCATCCGGACGGCGGCACGCGCGACAGCTTTATTGGAAGCGATGGCCGTACGGCTCAGCCAGAATCCCCACCGGCACGAGGCGGACCGTACGGACCGTAACCAGCACCGACGCCCACCCGACGATCTTTCCCCGAAGCCCAGCAGCAGCCCCATCACACAGCTGGGCCCACCTGATCCGCGCCGGACATTGCCTCACCACCTGCGGAGACCCCGGCAAGTCGCGGTGCTCGGGCTGGAGCCACGAACACCCCGGACTGGCAGTTGTCGGCGTGTATCCGTCAGGTCGCCATCTCAAGATCGCTTCACGACCTTGAGCAACATCTCAAACACGCCATACTCTTTGGTCACGATTCCCACGGCATGGGCTCGGGGCGGCGGTACCACCACCAGGCCTTTTGCACCGAGCCAGCGGTGGGCTCATCGAGGTCGTCAACGACAACATGTTCTTCGTCTTCGACGGTCAGCTCTTTATAGAGGCTGTCGACCTTGTCGAGGTACCTCTTGCACAGCAATGCCACGTTTTCCGGGAGTTGGCGCAGGCACCCTTCGATATCATCGCGATATCCGAGCGTTTCCCGGTAGAATTCCAAGGGAAACCAACCAGATGGCCCCCAATTACCCTCAGTCCGCCGAGCCAGTTTCTCCCATGCACCCAGATAGGAGCCAGCGACGCGCACCACCTCAGCCACCTCGGCCGCGGCAGCAAGGTGCTCCGGTCCGCCGTCAGAATCCGCCAGAGCCTTGAAGGCTTCCGCAAAAGAATCAGAGAGCGGCATTGCGATTTTCTGCTCGCGCACTACTTCTGGCAGATGCGCTACCGGAACATCCGGCAAGTTTTCGATGAATGCCTCAACTGCCGTGACCGTGAACGAGGGATCTTCATCCTCTGTCTCATCCAGTCGGGCTCGGGTCACCACTCCTTCCGGGGTGACCAGAGAGTGCGCACTGATGGGGCTCTCCTGCGGCGGGTAAAGAACGGGCGTTCCGATCCGCCGAGCCAGGGCCGCGCAGAACTGAGCTTCCGTGGGCTGGTGTTTCACCGAGTCCTGAGCATAGATATCCAGCGAAAGGGACACGTTACCGTAGACCCGCGAACATTCACAGGACACCAGTGCATCCCAGTACCGATTTCCCTGATCACCATCGGCGTCGGCGACATCTACTTCCATCACCGGGACCTGGAAAATTTCTGCGAGAGCTTCAGCCATGATACCCGGGTCACAGCTATCAACTAGAAAGATGTTGTACGTCATGGCGCGTAAATCCCGTTGCAGATGGCAAGAGCCTTTTCGGCGACTTCCGGGTCGAACCAATTCCAGATGTCGTGATGGACGGCGAGAGTGACCGTCGGCCCGAGGGATCGGGTGACACGGCGAGCTCGACTAGCCGCGGCCCCTCGTGGGCCGTGCCTCGCGCTCGGCCAGCCCGAACCCCTCGCCAGGGCCCGGGGCTCCCCCTCTCCTTGGTCGGTGTTTCAGCGTCCTCTCGGATCTAGCACACGCACGTCGGCACCCCTGGCCCCGAGCCAGCTTTCGAGTTCATTGCCCGCCAATGTATGAACGACGTCGTCCTGCACCACTTCCATCGGCCCGAAGATCGAACCGGTCATGTCGCGGAAGACCGTTGAGTCATCGACCCGAGCCTTGAGGGCGTTCTCGTCGAATACGGCGCCGGTGAGATCGGCTCCGCAAAGGTTCACGTCGAGGAGCGAGGAGTTGGCGAACTGCGCCCCGCGCCACCACGAACCGGCGGCATCGACCTCAAAGAGGGACATGGTGACGAGATTCGCTCCGTCAAGGATCGCGCCGCGCAGCAGAGCCCAGTCCAGATCAACACGCACAAGGGAGACACGTGTCAGGTTCGCCCGAGTCAGGTCGACATCCTGCAGGTTCGAGCGGTAGAACTCCGCTTCGGTGAAGTTCACGCCGGTCAAGGCGGCTTCGGTGAACCACGTGTTGGAGAACTCTCCGCCGGAGAGGTCCGCGCCGATCAGATCCAACTCGATCAGGTTGAGGTCGCCGCCCTCACCCGCGAGCCATTCCCTCAGGCGTTGCGCCGCCACTGGGTCCCGAGGGAATTTTCTTGGTGTCCATTCTCTACGGATACCAGATGACATCATTCTCCCAGCCCCTCGCCTCGATGAGTGCTTTTACCTCATCGATCGCGGAGTGACTTGCGTGGCTTGCGTTGCGATTGTCAACTTCCGTTGCATTTGGTTCGGTGACGGACGAGCCGAGTGCCGTGGCGGCCCAACCGCCATCGGTCACGCCGACTTGCCAGCCCGTGAAACGGAACAGCGCCCGTTCACAGGCGGTCCGTGAGGTCGGGCCCGCGTCCGTCGATGACATCGGGCATTTCGATACCATAGCCCTCGGCCCGTCCGAAGTAAGTTGCGTCGCCCGCCACCGCCGTCGTCCCGAGAAGCGCATCGAGTTCCCCAAGAGCCGCAGCAAGCCTGGGTGCGTTGCGCTTGTAGATTTCCGGGTGTGGAAAACCCCTGAAGTCGAAACGACCCCAGATGTCATGGAAAATTGCCAGGTCAGCCGAGAGATAGCGTTCATCCGGATCGACGCTCAATACGACAAGATCCTGCTCGTGCCGCTCCTCGCCCTCCGCGTCGAACCATGTTCCCCGTCCGGACACAGTGAGGTTTCCGACCTGGGAATCCGGGTACCCCGAAGGCCGGCTTCGCTCAATTCGCTGGGCGAGGTCGACGGGGTCGAGCCGCCCCATCACGGGGAGCGTCGTCTTGATGCCGATGCCGCCGACGCCGTAGACGAACCAGAGCCATTCCACCCGGCGCGGCTCCAAGAGGCCGTGATCCCCCAGCAGCACTGACATGCGCGCCGCTGTGCTCAACGCGGACGTCAGACCGGGCAGCGCGAAGTGGCCCAAGTCCCAACCCCAGGAGGCGCATTCCTCGGGTGCGCGCATCAGCATGGCCATTCGAATTTCCTATTTCATCCTGGTGAGCCCCACGAAACGGTGACCTCCCCTTTGGGCCGGGGCTGCCGACGTGCCCGCCTCTGAGTTGTAGCGAGGCTGCAAACACGTCGTGGTCGTGGTCAAGAGACCGCTGTTCGCGCGGATAGCCGAGCTGACCAGTGTGGCACCGGACTGCGATACCGTCGGCCCCCGGTCATCCAGCCGCCTTATGAGGAGGCGACGCCAGTGAGGCGGTCACCACAACCTGCTCCGCGCACTCGGCCGCACGCAACGCATCACCCACCACCTCGACCAGCCACACGGCGGCGTCCACCGACCACTCCGGCACACGACACGCGAACCGCAGCACGCCGCGCTCACGGCCCTTGTTGTAGCCGTGCTCGCCATCCACGTCCGCCATGCCGGACAAGTCGAGTCGCTCAGCGGCGACTTCGACCTCTGCGATGTCACCGAGCCGCTCTCTGATGGCACCGCTCACCGCCGTCTCCTTTCCCCGCATCGCGGGCCCGACAGCGACGGTGACGCTCACGGGAACCGACGTGGACGGGTCGGTGAGGGCGAACCATCTCCGCATCGCCTGCAAGTCGTCAGAAGCATCACCGACAAGCTCCTGCAGGGGGAGGACCGCATGTAGCCCGGTGAACCGGACGTGCCCGATCCGATTCACCGCGTCCGACAAGATGCGCGTCATGTGAAGGAGCGGGAGACGCGGCTCACGGACATCGATCGGGATCTCCGCCGACATCCACGCCAGCTCTCGGACTTTCCCATCCTGCGCCCAGTCCCCGCCGGCCAGGGCATCGGCCCAGCGTCCTGGGTCCTGGACGATCCTGGCCTCGCCCCACCCCTGGTACTTGTAGGTCCATCCGCCTGTGGAGTACCAACCGTAGGCTTCCGCCCTGCGCATGGCGAGGTCGTACAGTTCGCTGCCGTGGGCGTCACACGTGAGGTGCGACGCCCACGGGTACCGGTCAAGTACCCCGTGCAAAGCAACAAGCGTCTCGAAGTACACGCGATGTCCTTTCTGTGTGCACTCGTTCCCCACTTGACCGGTATCCGTCGGCAGGACGCTGTATCCGGATGCCGGATCGATCCGACGCTAGATGCCGCAGTACTCCGTCCGCGTCTTGGTGGTGAGCTTCGAGTCACCATCCGGGTAGCCGACGATGTCCGCGTCCACCACCGTCCGGAAGTGATTCTTCACGATGAGGTTGGTGCACTTCCAGTTGGCGACCGCCCTCTTGTTGCTTCCACCTCCCGGCGGAACCGTCTTGACTCCCTTGTCAAGATTCTTCCACCCGGAACCGGTCTTGACCTGCAGCCATATGGTGATCTTCGCGTGTGTCGCCGGGCCGTCGTACTTCCTCCACCAGCCGTGAGCGTTGATCGTGCCGCTCACGGTGTGGGAGAAGTGAACGTAGTCTCCCTTGGTCTCGAAACCGTGAATGGGTCCGGCGTCGGTCGTCGCACGGTAGCTGCCCGCACGTGCGTTGTGGTCGTCGGCGTGTGCCGGCACAGCCGTGGCAGCGGTCAGCAGCACGGCCAGCACGGCCGATGCTCCCCCGATACGTATATTCAAAATAGTCCCCCTCGTTTGGTCGCGGTGGCACGCGCCGCGACAAACTCCATCAGCCCACACCACTTCGCACAACTGTTTTAATCAGCAGGCGGTTTCGGGTTTCGCTGGGATTTGAAGGTCGAGTGGGAACCATGCAGAGAGTGCGTTTTGGTGTCACCTGATGTGACGCTCCACCACTTCACTATCGCGCCACCGGCGAGAGATCCACGGTGAACAGGCCCCGCTCGCTGACCCCGAGTATCGCGCTGACCCGCAGCGCCGGCACGCGCTTCTTCCACCGGTCACCGACAGCGGTCCCGGTGACGCTCTCGAGGTCCAGCGGCGACAGCGGTGAGACCCGGTCGGGCAGCCCGGCGCCCGCCACCCTCAACTCAGGTTGCTCGAAGTGAGCCAACGCCCGCGCCACGGTACGCGCCTCGGCCACCGGCATGCCGCCGAGCAGCACGTCCCGCACGACCTCGCCGGACGCCACGTCACGTACGCTCCCGGCGGCCTCGGCCGAGGCGGTGATCACGATGGTGCACAGTGTGGGCACGTGGCTCGTGAGGATGATGCCTCAGCACTCCATGGAGCCGCCGGAGCGGCCGGCCAACAGGTCACGCAGCGGACAGGGGCACCCTTCGAGCAGGGTGGCGCCGTCCACGACCACCAGGAGCACTGGCCCGGGGTTGCCATCGCTGGGCTTGCGCTTGGAAGTGGTGTCGAGCAACACCGCGACGGTCGCATCGGCCGGGCCGCTGCCCACCACGGCCTGGCACAGGCAGTGACCGCGCCACGGCCAGACACGCGCGACGGCCCCCTCAAGCCCGACCGCCTCGCCTGCCGATCCCGACAACCACGGGCACCTGCGGCAGCACGCTCCGCACCCTCGGAATGGCGGCTGCCTCCAGTGCGGGCTCAGCGGAGCCGTTGTTCAGCGGCGGGGCCCAGGACAGATCCGCGTGGCCGACGACGGCCCGCAGGCAGTCAGGCGTGCCCGGATGCCGTTGCCACAACGCGCCCCCGGTGCCGTGGCGCGGTGGACCACCTCGGCCGGGTCGGGATGGGCGGCACGGCGGGTACGGACCTCGGCCGCGTTCCGCGCCGCCACCTCCCGCTCGAACTCCACTACCCGTGCGGCGTGGGCGCGCATGCCGCGGCGAAGTGTGAACTGGTCGCGCAGCCGCTCTTCGAAGCAGTTCCCGAGGAACGTCAAGGGAGCGAGGGCCACGATGGCGGCCTACCGGTAGTCGTGGGTGAGGGCGACGATAACCGCGGCCATCACCAGCGGACCGAGCATGCTGGAGATGCTGAACGGGGCCTTGTCGGCATGCCGAGGTGCGGCGGGGACGATGCTCCGAGGCGGATCGGCCGGGCGGCCACCGCGCGGCGCACGATTGAACGGCAGGGTGCCACCGGGACCGACCTCACGGAGGGCGTTGACGTGCTGAACGTGTCCGAGTCGGTCGCCTGCCCGGCGTTCCACAAGGTACGGGCCGAGTGCCTTTTAGTATCCGGAGGGGCCGACGAGTGCGAGCAACTGCCCATCGGAACGGCGTGGGGCCAGCTGATGGAGGCGCTGCTCAGCAACACAACCGCGCTGATCACCGCTGCGTGCGGAAGTCTCATGAACACGCACGCAGCGGAGTGCCTTACCGGTGATAAGAGCTCAGCGCCTGGGCGGTGCCTATTGGCGGTCACTCGTCGGAAAACACGTGCGTGGTGCGTCGATAGGGCCGGGAGACCGCAGCCAGCCGGTGCGGGGGCCACAGGTCGTCCCGCTCATTCAGACTCATTTCGCCTGAACGGCGCAGCAGCCAGATGACCTCGAACTGGAAGTGCAGCACCGCATCGCCGGCGACCCGGTCCAGTAGGCGGGACGCCAGCCTGATCATTTCGTCCTGCTGGTCGGAGTGCTCACTTGATCTGGCGAGTTCGAACATTACGGATACGTTCGGACTAAACCCCAGATCGGTGAGCACAGGGTGCCGCGGATCTGATCTCTCTTCACCCACGCGAAGCCACAGCCCAGTCGTGGTCACCGTACCTTCGTCGACTAGCAGTTCGGGGGTGACTGACGCGTCGAACAGATCGAGAGACCGGGCTACGTCACACATTTGCCAGGCGACCTGCAACACGGTTTTCTCCGTCGCCACCATGTCGAGACTGTAAGAAATTGACATGCGATTTACCCTTCTCGGGTTCCAGGGAAAGAGGTGCAATATGTTGCCTTCTTCATCGATGGCAACTACCTCTTTGAGTCCTGGGGTTGACCAGTCGCCCCCCCCCAGAGCTATCCCAGGGCCGTCGCGGAAGACAGTAGTCATAGCTCGAACACAAATGACCGTCCGGCTTGTATTATCCGGCCCGGCCTTCGCAGCGGTTCTCGTCAGAGCTTGTCTGTCAGATCGGGGCCCATACCGTCGTCGTGTGCATCCGGGACAGCGATTCCGAATGCAAGAGCACTGCCGAAATGTGTGGGTTCGCCCAATTCTGGCGTCACGCCGAATGCGGAGTTGAGTTCTCGGAGCGCGGCCGCAAGCCGAGGGGCATTCTGGTCATGCACTTCGGGGTGTGGGTGTCCAGAGAAGTCGAACCAATTCCAGATGTCGTGATGGACGGCGAGAGTGGCCGTCGGCCCGAGGGGATCGGGCGACACGGCAAGCTCGACCAGCCGCGGTTCCTCGTGGGCCTTTCCTCTCGCGTCCAGCCACGTCCCCGGGCCCACGACGTGGAGATCGTCGATTTCCGCGTTGGGGAACGCGCTAGGGCGACTGCCGAGCACCTTGTCGGGCAAGCTTGGGTCGTCCAATGGCGTGAAGACGAACAGCGTACTCATGACGCTGATGGCGCCTGAGCCGAATACATACCAGCGGTACTCAAGCTTCGCAGGACTGAGCAGGTCGAACTCCTGGAGCACAGCTGTCATTTTTGCCGCTACGACCAAAGCCGACTCCAGTCCGGGGGGTTCGATATCCTCGAGATCCCAGAACCAGGACCCGCATTCTTTCGGTGCACGCTTGAGTTGAGACACAGTTGTTCCGCCGTACTTCCTTGCTTCGCGCCAGGCCAGCCCCGAACCCCACTCCCCGGACCTCGGGGCTTCTCCTCTCCTTGGCCGACGCTTCAGGGTCCTTTCGGCTCCAGCACACGCACGTTGCCCCCCCCTGGCCCCGAGCCAGCTTTCGAGCTTCTTGTTTCATTCCGGTGAGCCCCACGAAATGGGGCTCACCGAACTTGCCCTTGGGGTAGCGCCGAGTGCAACGACTGTGCCGAGCACTCCGTGGATCTCCTGCATTGCCCTGCCGTGAACTCCGGGGCGTGGCCCTACTGCGGTGTGCGGTACGGAGGAATTACCCGCACCTGCCCACCCCGCTCAGCGATCCATGCCTCGAGTTCGGTGTCGGCCAGCTCTCGGGACGATTCGCCACTGAAGACGGTGACCGGACCGAAAACGGTGCCTGTCAGGCCACGCATGACCGTGGACTCGTCGCATTTGATCTCGAAGATGTTCTCGTCAAGGACGGCATCGGTCAGGTCCGCCCCCCTCATATCGGTGTCGATCAGCGAAGCACCGAGGAACCGCGTTGCACGGAAGCTCGCTCCCGACGCGTCGGTACCGTACAGCGAAGCCCCGACCATGTCCGTCCCGTCGAGCCGCGCCGATCGGAGCACGGCCTCGTCCAGGTTCGCCTTGACGAGATCCGCTCCGGTCAGATCCGCCCCGGTCAGATCCGCCGACTGAAGGTCGGCCCGGTAGAAGGACGCGCCGACAAGTCGCACCCCCACGAGGACCGCATCGGTGAACCATGCCTGCGAGAGGTCCCCGCCCGAGAGGTCGGCGCCCCGGAAGTCGCGTTCCATGCCATTGAGGTTGTATTCCTCCGAGGCGAGCCATTCCTGCAGTTGCCGCGTGGCTTCCGGATCGGCCGGGAGCACAGTCGGCTTCCAGTTCTTACGGATACCAGATGACACGATCTCCCCAACCACGACTTTCAACGACACCCTTGATGCTGTCGATTGCCGCTTGATTTGCGTTCCGAACGTCGATAACAACTATACGTCCACGTTTTTCTATCTGCTTCGCCAGCTGCTTGTTGACCCATGCCTCGTTGTTGGCCGGGTCGTACGCACCCTTGAACGGCTGAGACTTGTCACGCACGTTGTTGAAGGGGGGATAGTCGGAGTGGACGCCCTTGATGTCATAGTACTCGCCGGTTGTTTCGGAATAGAATTCACCCTTGTCGGCCAGCTCCGGGCGACGGATGTCCGCCGGGAGGCGGCCTTTCTCCCGCAGGTCGAGGCCGACTCGAGCCTCATCCATCGATTTGTCATCGATCTGATTCTTGTGATCAGGATCATGCTTCAGGTGATCGAATTCCTCTGGAGCCCGATTTTCGACTTCATCGAGGTGGCCCCAGTGCGCCGCCCTTTCCTCCGCCGTCAACGCCGGAATCGGCTCGTTCGCACGCTCGCCGGGCTCGCCGACTCGGTCGGACCAGTCGGAGGGCTCGTGGCTGCCGCCGTCCGGTCCGTCCCCAGAGCTACCTTCGGCCCCAGGGCCGTCGTGGTCACCACCGCTTGCCCCGTCGTGTGCAGGCGTGTCAGGGCCGCTGCCAGGGTTGTCGGTTGACGGGCCGTTGTGGCCGCCAGTGCACTGGGGGATGGGCGGCGTTTTTGGCGGGCGCCTCGTCGACTCCGGTCAGAGATTCCTTTCCTGTCTCCGGTGCCCATGCCCAGCAGATGAGCCCACCGATGACGAGGACGACGACGCATCCGGTGAGGGCGATATCGACGCCGTACGCGTCCACGACGATGGGCAGCAGGAAGGTGCTGGCCGCAGAGCCCAGACGGCTCGCGGCGACGGCGACGCCGACCCCGGAGGCGCGGAGTTCGGTCGGGAAGAGCTCCGGACGGTGCGCACACGGCCCTTGCCGATGCCGGTGACCTCGGTGTCCTCGAAGATGGTGCCGCCCAGGTTCTCCACGGCGGTGGCGAGGCCGCGGACGAGTTTGCCCGGGGTGCAGCAGGGCACAGTGCGGGGTGTGGACGCCGCCGAGAGTGCCCTCGGCGTTGATCTTCGCCCGGGCCTGTTCGCCGCTGAGAAGTTGCCACTGTCCGTGCACCCCGAACGCTTCCGTGGCCGAGACGGTGGCCTTGGCGCGCGCGAGCTGCGCGGGCGTACGGGCCAGGGACACGAAGCCTTCGGCGGCGAAGTCGCAGTCGACGCCCTCGTCCTGGGCCACCCGCCCCACCTCGGCGACGGTCTCGTTCATCGCTCGCTGCAGGTCGAGGGCGGCCTGGTGCGAGTACAGTTTCCGCACCCTGTCCAGCGAGACGGGGAAGATCGCGGAGCACCAGCCGCCGTTGCGGCCCGAGGCACCGAACCCGGCGCACTCCCGCTCCAGAAGGACCACCCTCAAAGAGGGATCGTCCTTGAGGAGGTAGTAGGCCGCCCACAGGCCGGTGAACCCGGCACCGATGATGGCGACATCGGCCGATGCGCTGCCCGGCAGGGCGGGCCGGCGCGACAAGGTCTCCCGGCTCTCCGCCCACACGGACGCGCCCGCGGAGTTCCGCGCGCCGCGCCCCGTACGAGCCTGGCTGAGCACCATCGATTCCTCCCCGGTGTGGTCGCTGCGGCCCTGGTGTGGTCGCTGCGGCCAGTCTCGAAGCGCGAGGTTGCCCGGGACATGCCCTGCTCGCCTCCCTCACGGCCAAGCTGGGCGAGGACCGCGCCGTCGGTCTGAGCACTCCGCTGGCCGCCAGCTCGCAGGTCTCCGAAGCCGCACGGCAGGCACAGCTCGCCGTCGCCCGAGCCCACGAGTCCGGCACGCCGATGGTGCGCTACGGCACCGACCAGTGCGACAGCGGATTCCTGCCGCACAGCCTCGAAGACACCCGGCAGCTGGTCCGCCGGATACTCGGCCCGGTGATCACGTACGACCGCGACCACGGCGGAGACCTCGTCGCGTCCCTGCGCACCTTCCTGACCAACGACGGCGGCTGGCAGCGCAGCTCGGACCACCTGGGCATCCACCGCCAGACCCTCGTGTACCGGCTGCGCAAGGTCGAGCAGCTCACCGGGCTGAAACCGACCTCGACACGCGGTTCGGCCATGCTCTGGCTGGCCCTTCAGGCGGCGGACAGCGCCCAGCTCTCCCTTGACGAGCTCATGCCCTGATGGTGAGACCTTCACCGGTCCCGCCATACAAACGTATGAGGACAGGACTGGTGCGGGGGTCGGGTGGCGCGGACGAAGCGCCACCGGCTCAGTCGCCGCGAAGCCCCGTGCCCGTTCCGGTGAGGACCCGGAGTTCGGTGTCCGTGTAGTCCGCCCCGCCCGGCTGGCCCCGGTCGGAGACCGAGCCGGCCCAGGCGAGCAGGAACCCCACGGGAATGGAGATGATGCCGGGGTTCCTCAAGGGGAACACCGCGAAGTCCCAACCGGGCCACAGTGCGGTCGGGTTGCCCGAGACCGCCGGGGACAGTGCGGTCAACAGCACGGCGACGAGCAGACCGCCGTAGGTGCTCCAGACCGCTCCCCTGGTCGTGAACCCCCTCCACCACAGGTTGCACAGCAGGGCGGGCAGGATCGCGGAGGCCGCGATGGCGAAGGCAAGGCTGACCAGGAAGGCGATGTTGAGATGCTGGGCGGCCATCGACAAGGCGATCGCCGCCACACCGATCAGCCCGACGCCCAGCCGGGCGACGAGGAGTTCGCTCTTCTCGGACACCTTGCCCCGCATGATCGTCGCACCGTAGACATCGTGAGCCAAAGACGCCGCCGCGGTGAGCGTGAGAGCGGCGACCACGCCCACGATCGTGAGGAACGCGACGCAGGAGACCACCGTGAGCAGGAAGGACCCGCCCAGGCGCTCGGCGAGCAGGAGCACGGCCCGGTTTCCGGAGGCAGCGTCCCCTTCGATGGTCTTCGAGCCGATCAGCGCCGCAGAGCCCAGGCCCGTGATCACCTCGAACAGGGTGAAGACGCTGACCAGGCAGGCCGCCCACGCGGCCGACTTACGGGCTCTGCGTCCGCTGGAGACCGTTCCGATACGCATCAGGACGTGCGGCAGAGCGGCCGCTCCGAGCACGAACGCGAGTTGCAGGCTCACCGAGTCGATCTTGCTGGTGTGGCTGTGGAAGCGGATGCCGGGTTCCAGGAAGGGGTCGCCGAGGCCGCTGTGGAGGACGGCGGAATCCAGCAGGCGCACCGGGCTCCAGCCCAAGTCCGACAGCACCGCCAGCACGATGACCAGTCCTGCGGCGAGGAGAACCACGGCCTTGATGCTCTGCACCAGGGTCGCGGCGCGCATACCGCCGATGACGACGTAAAGGACCATCAGAAAACCGAGAGCTGCCACAACGACCCGCTGGGCGGCGTCTCCCTCGATGCCCAGGACGCTCGCGGCGAGCGCTCCGGCACCGACGAGCTGGGCGGTCAGATACATCAGGCACACGACCACGCTCGCGATGCCTGCCGCCAGGTGCGCGGGCCGGGCGCGCAGCCGCAGGGCGAGGGAGTCGCCGATGGTGAACCGTGCGGTGCTGTGGAACGGCTCGGCGACCAGCAGTACCAGTACGGACCAGGCGACCATCGGCCCCATCACATAGGCGATCCCGTCGTAGCCGGTGAGCGCGATCAGACCGGGATTGCCCAGCATCCCTGCTGCGGACATGTAACTGCCGAAGATGGCCAGCCCGTTGACAAGCGACGGCAGCTGTCGCTGGCCGAGGTAGAACCCGCTCAGTTCGTTCTTTTCGTGGGTGATCGACCCGATCGACAGGAACAGCGTAAGGACGACGCAGAGGCCGAAGACAACGAGAACGGGGAAGGCCCCGCCGGAATCCGGGAGCGCGAGGACAGAGTTCACCGGCGGCTCTCCAGGTGCGGAAAGGAAGCACTGTGACGCTTGACCACGGGCTCCACACAGCGCCTCGCATACCGTACGTACCACAGGACTGCCCAGCCGGTGAACGCCAGTTGGGCCAGGACCAGCGTGAGCCCGATGTTCAGCGGTCCCGCCCAGGTGATCGCCATGACACCGGGTGTCTCGTTGGCCAGGACGACGCCGGCCATCTGGGTGCCCACGACCGCGGCGGCGACCTGGGCCGGACGGCGCCGTACGGCACGCAGATCGCGCAGTGCGCGGGTCTGCCCGGCGCCGGGGAGGGACTCCGGTGACGCGGCGGTGCCGGACCGGCCGTCGTCCAGGGCCAGGTCTTGGCCAGGGGGGAGATCGCGGGAATCCATAGTCGTCCTCGACAGGATGGTGTGCGGATGTGGAGGGCACCTCGTACGAAGGTTTGTGGCCCTACGCATCTCCCGGACCCGCGGGTGGGGAGCCGATGTCAGTGACGAAGACACCCGGCAAAGGATGAGAGCGAAAGAACGGGTTGCGCCTGCCCTCGAGAACCATGCACGCGATTCGCCGGGCCGAGCCGTTCCAGGCCCTTGCGGTCACCTCGCTTCACTGGCGCCAACCGTGCCGCAGAGACATGGGGCCGACAACGGTGCGTGCAATAACGATCGAAGGTACTTGCGTGCTTTGCGTGCCTTGCCTCATGGCGTGGGGCAAACCGTTCCCGGCCCGCCGCTGTGGAAGAACACCACCGCCGGCGGTGGGGTGTCCGCCACCGCACCGGCCACCGGGGCCGGCGCCGCGGCGATTTCGGGATCCAAGCCGAGTGCCGTGGTTCCTGACTTCCGGGGTCAGGCGGCGGACGGGACGACGATGACCTTGCCGTGCACGGCGCCCTCGGCGGCCCGGGCGTGCAGCGCCGCCAGTTCGGCCAGCGGCGTCCGCTCGGCGACGGCGACGCGCAGCTCACCGCGGTCGACCAGTGCCACCAGCCGCGACAGCTGTTCGGCGTCGCTGCGGACGTACAGGTCGATGCCGCGCACGCCGCGCTCATCGTCGCTGGGCGCGGGCATCCACACCGTCGTGTTGACCACGACACCGCCCGGCCGGACCAGGGTGACCAGTGCGGCCAGCTGCGCCGGGTCGACCGGCGCGAGGTTGAGCACCACGTCGACCGGCTCGGTCACCGCGTCGGGCACGCTCGTGGCCGTGTGGTCGATGATCTCGTCGGCGCCGGCCGACTTCACCGCCTCGGCGCTGCGGGGGCCGGCCGTGGCGATCACGTGGGCCTTGGCGCCCTTGGCCAGCTGCACGGCGTAGCCGCCGACCGCTCCGCCGGCGCCGTTGATCAGCACGCGCTGCCCGGCCGTCAGCTTGCCGTGGTCGAACAGCGCCTGGTACGCGGTGAGCCCCACCGCCGGCAACGCCGCGGCGTCCGGCAGCGGGACGTCCTTGGGTGCCGTTGCCAGAACCTCGGCCGGCGCGAGGACGTACTCCGCGGCGGCGCCGCTCTTGTCCATCGGCAGGAACCCGATGACCTCACCGCCGACCGCGAGGCCGTCCACGCCTTCGCCCAGCGCGTCGACCGTACCGGCGACATCGAGGCCGGGCGTGTGCGGCAACTCCACCGGGATCGCGTCGCGCATGAAGCCACCGCGGATGTTGCCGTCGACGGAGTTGAACGACGTCGCGGCGACGCGTATCCGGACCTGCCCGGCTCCGGGGACGGGCTGCTCCACGTCCTCGTAGCGCAGAACCTCGGGGTCGCCGTACTCGTGGAAACGCACTGCCTTCATCGGAGTTCTCGCTTTCGCTTCACGTCTATTTGCTTCGAACTCGAAGCAACTGTGGGACACACTACTGCTGCTTCGAATTCGAAGCAAGGGAGTGTCACCGGGGCGGGCCGAGCACGACGTTGCCGGACAGCTCGGCGGCCTCGGCCAGGAGCTGCGGCGGGATCTCGAAGCCTTCCGGGCGCGGCTCCCTCAGGTCGCGGCCCGCGTGGCGGAACATCTTCTCCAGCCCGCCAGGGGTCGCGATGAGCAGCAGGTCGGCCTTCTCGGAGGTGATGCGGTAGCTGTGCGGGACGCGCCGGGGCAGGAAGACGATGCCCCCCTCTTGTAACTCGTGTTCCTCGTCGCCGGCCCACACCAGCGCGGAACCGGACAGGAGCAGGAAGACTTCGTCCTCGTTGTTGTGCAGGTGAAACGGCGGCGCTTCGCCCTCGCTGACGTCGAAGCGGCCGACGGTCAGCTGCCCGCCGGTCGCCTCGGCGTCGAGCAGGACGCTGAAGACGCTCCCACCGATCCACTCCAGCTGCTGCTGATCCTCCCGCTGGGCGAGGTAGGGGATGCTCATGGCCGATCCTCGGGATTCCGCGGACGGCGGCGCCGTCCTCCTGCCCGCCACCCTGTACCGCGCCACCGCCCGAACTCCACGTCCTGCGGTGCTCGGCCGGGCCCAACACTGCCCACCCGCACCACACGCCAATCTTCGAATTCGAAGCAGTACGCTGAGGTCATGCCCAAGCCGTCACCCTCGCTCGACCCCGTGCAACTCGGCGCCTACTTCGACCTCATCGAGGTCGCCAGCCTGCTCCGGCACGCGGTCGAGCAACAACTGCGCGAAGCCGGCGACCTCAGCTACATCCAATTCCAGCTGCTGGCCCGCCTCGGCGACTCACCGACGGGCAGCCACCGCATGACCGACCTCGCCGACGGCGTCGTCTACAGCCGCAGCGGCCTGACCTACCAGGTCAGCCTGCTCGAGAAGGCGGGCCTGGTCGTGCGCACGCCCTCTCCGGACGACGAACGGAGCATCACGGTCACCATCACCGACGCCGGAAGCGCACTGCTCGGGAAGGTGCTGCCGGGTCACGTCGAGGTGGTCAGCGGCCTCCTGTTCGAGCCGCTTTCGCGCGATGACGTCAAGGCCCTCGCCGGCCTGCTGGCGCCGGTGCGCGACCACATGCGCTCCACACCGCCTCGTTCGGCCGCGCCGCGCCGCAAAGCCGGATCATAAGGACCCGGCCCGGCCCGGTCTACGTCGAAGCGCTTCACCAAGCGGATCTTCGACGCCAAGATGGACCTGACGAGATGAGGAGCCCGGTTTGGGTGCGACGGGACTGGCGGGCCGGTTGGCCGAGGCACGCGCCGGGGCGCTGGTGGGCCGGGAACCGGAGCGGGCGGTGCTCGACCGGATGCTGTCGGGGGCGGGGGACGCTCCGCTCGTGGCGTATCTCCACGGGCCCGGCGGCATCGGCAAGTCCTCGCTGGTGCGCTACGCCGCCTGGCGGGCGGGGCTCGCCGGGCGCCGTGTGGTGCAGGTCGACGCCCGGTTTCTGGACGCGAATCCGCGGCGCCTGGAGGAGGCCGCCGCACCGGCCTGCGCCGAGCCCGGTGCGGTGCTCCTGATCGATACCTTCGAGCAGTGCCAGCGACTCGAGACCTGGCTGCGCGAGACCTTCCTGCTCCGGCTCCCCGAGGACGCGCTCGTCGTGCTCGCGAGCCGGGTCGCCCCCGATCCCGAGTGGTCGCTCGACCCCGGCTGGGC
Source organism: Streptomyces sp. NPDC005962 (assembly GCF_040629205.1). Classification (NCBI taxonomy): domain Bacteria; kingdom Bacillati; phylum Actinomycetota; class Actinomycetes; order Kitasatosporales; family Streptomycetaceae; genus Streptomyces; species Streptomyces sp. NPDC005962. The sequence continues at coordinate 137,212 of NZ_JBEXVE010000027.1, forward strand.
GCCGCTGTTCGCCGAGGTGGCGGTGCGGCCGTTCGATGCGGCCCAGTCCGACACCCTGCTGGCCGCCCGCGGCGTGCCCGCCGAACAGCGCGGCCCGTTCATCGCCTTCGCCGGGGGCAGCCCGCTCGCCCTGTCCCTCGCCGCGTCTGTGCCCGCCGCGGCGCCGGGGGCGCCGTGGGAGCCCACCGGCGAGGTGCTCACGACCCTGGTCGAGCGGCTGGTCGGCGACCTGCCCAGCGCCGTCCACCGACGCGCCCTCGAAGTCGTCGCGCAGGCCTACGTCACCCGCGAACCGCTGTTGCGCGCGGTATTGGGCGAGACCGACGCCGCGACAGTGTTCTCCTGGCTCCGTCAGCAGCCCTACATCGAGGCCACGCCCGAAGGGCTGCACCCGCACGACGCGGTGCGGGCGACGCTCGAGGCCGACCTGCGCTGGCGGGACCCCGAGCGCTACGACGACATCCGCGTCCGCATTTCGGTCGCGGGCCTGCAGGCGGTGCGCGCCGCTACCGAGGGCGACGCGCTGGTGCGGGTCGCGGAGTGGATGTTCCTCTTCCGCAACCAGAGCGGCCCGGACGCCCCATACGCCTGGCGAGCGCACCCCCACGTCGAGGACACCCCGCTGCGGCCCGAGGACGTGCCCGACGTCCTGCGCATGGCCGAGGAGGCGGAGGGGCCGGCCTCGGCAGCCGCGGCCGAGCACTGGGTACGCCGCCAACCATCGGCCTTCCGCGTCTACCGCTACACCGGCTCTGCCACCCCCACGGGGTTCATGGCGTTGTTACGGCTGGAGACCCCACTGCCCGAGGACCGGGCCGGGGACCCTGTGGTCGCGGCATTCTGGGACTACGTCGAGACGGCTGCGCCCCTGGGGCCGGGTGAGCACCTGGGCATCCGCCGCTTCGCTGTGCAACCAGGCCGGCACCAGCGGCCCTCTCCCTTATTGGACCTCATCAGCCGGCGCACCATCGCCGAGGAGATGCGGACCACCGGACGCGCGGTGACCGCCACCGTCTTCGAGGACGGCGAGCGGTGGCGGCGCTACATGGCCGGGGCCGGGCTGCTGGAGGTCGCGGCCGTCGATGTCGGCGGGCGGAAGCAGCACATCTTCGGCCGGGACTGGCGGCGGCAGACCGTGGAACAGTGGGTGCGGGACCGGGGCCGCGCCGTGCCCGCGCCCACCGAATTACCCACCGCCGACGGTCCTGGCGACCTGCCGCGCACCGCGTTCGAGGAAGGCGTACTCGAAGCACTGCGCACGTGGCACACCCCACGCGAGTTCGCCACCAGCGTCCTGCTGCGTTCACCTCTCGTGCCACCAGGCTCGCCCGACCCGGCCGCGGACCTGCGGGGTGCCATCAGCACCGCCCTCGGCGCGCTGCAGACCGACCCCGCGGGAGTCAAGGCCCACGAGGCGCTCACCGCCACCTACATCGCGGCTTCCCGCACCCACAAGGCCGCCGCCCGACGGCTCGGGGTGCCCTACGGCACCTACCGCCGCCACCTCGCCCTCGGCAAGGAACGCCTCATCGAACAACTGCTGCGGCAATCGGCGAAGACGCCCGCTCCTGCCCCGCCGCGCTCTCACCGGAGGAGTGAAGCCACCGCGGGGCGCCACTGTCCGCGGATCTATCCCCGGGGACCGGCTATGAGCATCCCCCTCCTCGCGACGCCCGGCTTGACGAAACCCAGCTCACCGACGCCCGGCTCACCGGAGCTTCGGGCCTAAGTGTCCGGTTGCCAGCAGCTGCCCGCTGGGGCGTTGGTACGCGGTGGCCCATCGAACTTCGCGACCAAGTTCGGTCCGCATCCGAGGAGATCCAGCCAGGCGTCTTCCGTATCCGCCACCACGGGGGACGGGACCGCGATCCGGTCCAGGCGTTCCCCTCGTCTCGTCCGAGGCTGCCAGGGCATGGGCCCATGGCGCCGTTCTTCGAAGTTGGGTTGCCTCATGAACCATCTCGCCGATCGTGCTGCCATTCACGATCTCAACACTCGTTACGCGGTGGCCTTCGACAGCTTCCGGTCGGATGAGTCCTCCGGTTGCTGGGCCGAGGACGGCGTTCTGGACGAGCGTGAGACCGGCTTCGGCCTGTTCCAAGGGCGCGACGCGGTACGCGCTTTCTTCCGCGATTCACGTCTTCTGCCTGGTGAAAGTAGAGAAAAACGACGGCGGCTATGTCCGCTCCCACGTCAAATACGAGGACGAATACGTTCGCGTGGACGGGCAGTGGAAGTTTGGCAGTCGTGTCATCAAGTCGTCCTTCCCGGGTGCCCCGTCCCGGGAGTGACGGGGACGCCTCCTCGATCCGGCTCGATCCGAAGCGGTGAGGCATTTACCTCACACCTCTCGAGGGAAGCGCACGAGGCACGACCGGTGCAGGCGCATGCTCTGCGGAAGGCGGGGTAGGCACGGCCACATCAGCTCGAATTCAGAGGTTTGGCCGAGTCGCACGTGGGCCGACCGCTGGAAGAACGTAGTGCCGACCATAGGGAGAACGTAGTGTCGACGGCCACCGGATCGGAGGCCTCTGCTGACCGTATGGCATACCTGGAGCACACCGTCCGGTCTGCCCTGGAGCAGGCGGAGTCGGATACGGGTGACGGGCTGCACGCCCTCTGGCGTGGGCGGCTCGTCGAGGTGTCCGACGGGTCTCTGGGGCCCCCTGCCCACCGGGTGGCCTCGTGAGGACGGCTGGAGACCTCATGGCACCTCAGCACCCCGCGCACCGTGACGGCGACCGGCCGGGCTGGTTCACGCGCCTGGCGGAACACGCTTCGAACTTCACCAGCTCTCCCGGCTTCTTCGGTGTGTGCCTGGTTCTGGTCGCCGGCGCGATCACCGCGCACATACTGAAGCTGCCCACGCCGTGGCTGCTGATGGTGGGCGAGGCGATGTCCGCTGTGTCGCTGCTGCTTCTGGCACTGCTGAAGAACTCCGAACGGCGTGCAGAACACGCCGTCCAACGCAAGCTCGACGCCATAGCCGCCGCTCTGCTGGAGATCCAGCGGCAAGAACCGGGAGCGGCGAGCGAGGAACTCCGCCAGGCCATCAGCATGGAGAAGCAGAGCTGACCACGCTTCATGCCGCGCGAGTGGACCGACCGTTTCCTCGTCTACGTCGCCGAGGCGCACGTGATGGGCATTCTTGAAAACGGCCAGGGATGCTCCTCGCATCACTCGCTCTGGTGTGCAACGAAGTGGGGAGTTTCAAAAGGGGCCTTGACCCGGAATCTTGGACACGGGCTATGCGGCTTGGGCCAGGTTAGTTGATGTTGTGTCAAGTGCTGTCTCGTAGGCGATGGGACTGCG
>NZ_JBEXVE010000028.1:0-131249 GCF_040629205.1 Streptomyces sp. NPDC005962
TCCTCCATGGCACTTGGGTGTGCTCGGTCTCTGGTGGCTCCCGGCGGGCTGCCGGCCGCCGACACCCCCCCGCCGGGCGGGGGGGTGCCGGTTGGCGGGCTCAGGCGGCGGCGAGGCCGGCCTTGAGGGCGGTGGTGATGCGCACAATGCGCTCGGCCTGGACGCGGGCGGCCTCGCGGGTGGTCTGGTCGACGGGGTTGTTGCCCTGGGCGTCGACGTGGGAGGTGCCGTAGGGGTTGCCGTCGGCGAACTTGGCGGGGTCGGTGTAGCCGGGGGCGACGACGATGCCGCCGAAGTGATGGAAGGAGTTGTACAGGGCGAGCAGGGTGGACTCCTGGCCGCCATGGGTCGTGGAGGAGGAGGCGAAGCCGCTGTAGACCTTGTCGGCGAGCTTGCCCTGGGCCCACAGGCCACCGAGAGTGTCGATGAACTGCTTCAGCTGCGAGGCGATGTTGCCGAAGCGGGTGGGGGAACCGAAGATCACGGCGTCGGCCCATTCGATGTCGGCCGGGGTGGCCTCGGGGACGTCGACGGTGGCGGCGGCGTTGGCAGCCCAGGCGGCGTTGGCGTCGATCGCGTCCTGCGGGGCCAGTTCGGCCGCCTTGAACACGCGGACCTCGGCACCGGCCTTCTCCGCGTAGTGGGCAATCTGCTTGCTGATCTCGGCGATCGTGCCGGTGGAGGAGTAGTAGACGACAGCTACCTTGATCGGGGTGCTCACGGTTGCGGTCTCCGTTCCGTTCGTGTCGTTCGTTCGATTGCGACTGAAGATGCCCATGACAGATTTCATCCCTGGGGTCCGTGCCCGCCGACCGGGGCACTAGTTGAACCGTAAACCATATGAGCGGCGACTGCCCCCCACGGGGTGGCGGAAATAATCCTGCCCGCCATGTTGTATAACGTTCAACTAGATGACCGCGCCGGGGCTCCCGGCCACACGACCAGCAAGGACGGCAAGGACATCGCCATGCCCCTCCCCCTCGACATCCGGCGCGCCAACGAGCGCTTCCACACCCGCGCCGGCTGGCTCGACTCCCACCACTCCTTCTCCTTCTCGCGCCACCGGGACCCCGCGAACACCCATTTCGGGCTCCTGCTGGTCTCCAACGACGACGTCGTCGCCCCCGGCACCGGCTTCGAGACCCACCCCCACCGGGACATGGAGATCATCACCTGGGTCCTCGACGGCAACCTCGTCCACCAGGACTCCGAGGGCCACAACGGGGTGATCTACCCCGGCCTCGCCCAGCGGATGAGCGCCGGCACCGGCATCCTTCACAGTGAGAAGAACGACTCCTGGACCCTCACCGGCCAGCCCGAGCACCACGACCCCGTCCACTTCATCCAGATGTGGACCATCCCCGACGAGTCCGGTATCCGTCCCGGCTACGAGCAGCTCGACATCAACGACGAACTCGCCCTCGGCGGCTGGACCACGCTCGCCTCCGGCATGCCCGGGCACACCGATCAGCGTGCGATCGGCATCCGGCAGAAGCACGCCGCCCTGCACGTCGCTCGCATCCGCCCCGCCGAGACCCTGGAGATCGCCGGCGCCCCCTTCGTCCACCTCTTCGTTGCGCGCGGCAGCGCCGAACTGGAGGGCGCGGGAGCACTGGCCACCGGCGACGCGGTCCGGATCACCGGTGCGGAGGGCCAGCGCGTCACCGGCGGCCCCGACGGCGCCGAGGTACTCATGTGGGAGATGAACGCCGCCATCTCCATGACCTGACCTCGGTCCCCATGAGGAGTACGTACGCGGCCTGCTCGAACGCCGCAAGGCGCCCGCGGCGATCCTCTTCCGCGATCACCGCAAGCCGCTGCTGATCACCATCTTCGGCCGGTTCGCCGAGGCCGGGAACTACTACCTGTTCACCACCTTCGTCCTGTCCTACGTCACCACCACCCTCGATGCGCCGAAGAGCTACGGTCTTGCCGCGTCGATGATCGGTGCGGCGGTGAACATCGTGATGATCCCCCTGTTCGGGGCGGTGTCCGACCGCATCGGACGCGTACGGACCTTCCTCATCGGCGGCGCGCTGATCGTGGCCACCACGTGGCCCGTCTTCGCGCTGGTCCACACGGGACGCCTGTGGGCGATCGTGGGTGGGGTGGTGCTGTTCCTCGCCCTCGGGCACGCCATGGTCTATGCCCCGCTGCCCGCACTGTACTGCGAGATGTTCCCCACCGCGGTGCGGTACTCCGGCATCTCGATCGGGTACCAGATGGCCTCGGTCCTGTTGGCAAGCTTCACCCCGGCGCTGGCAAGCGCGATGGTCCTATGGGCCGACGGCAGCCTGTGGATGGTGATCGGTTTCGTGATCGTGACGACACTGATCGCGATGGCGGCGATCGCGTTCGCCCCCGACCACCGAGGCCGCGAACTGTACGAGATCGGCGCCCTTCGCGAGCGTGCTGACGACGCGCCGGCCTTGTCATCGCGCTGACGCACATGCCTGAGAGCTGAGACAGCAAGCACGGATAGCTGCCGCTACCGGAACATGTTCACCATCATCTGGTGGATCAATCCGAGCGCCGCGATCGCTACCAGCCACCACGCAGGGTCACGCCACGGGGGCTTGGGCCATTCATCACCCTCCACCTCGAACCACTCCCCTGTTCAGCTCATTCCTGGGCGCCAGTCATGTGCTATGTGAACGACGAGCTTTGTCAGGCGTCACCAATGGCCTTGGAGGGGGCTCCGGGGAGTTGGCCCGGAACAGCGTACGAGGACCGGCTGGCCGAACGCGTACGTGTTCGGTTCGCCGGTCCTCGTGGGGAGGGGCGTCAGGCCGTCAGGCCGAAAGGCGGCTATGCGGACGGCGTGGGGAGTTTCGCGGTCCTTCCGCCGTCGAGTACCACGGTCTCTCCGGTGAGAAAGCTCGACTTGTCACTGGCGAGGTATACCGCGAGGTCGCCGACGTCCGTGGGTTGTCCTACGCGGCCCAGCGGGTGCATGCGGTTGAGGGCGTCGCGGGCCGTGGGCGGGTCGGGGTGAGAGGCGAGGTATTTCTCGCTGAGTTCGGAAGTGATCCACCCGGGGGCGATCGCATTGCAGCGGATATTGTGTTCGCCGAGATCGACCGCCAGCGCGCGGGTCATGCCATGAATACCCGCCTTGGACGCGCAATAGGCCGCATGGTCGGGGTTCGCCCCGAGCCCTTCGATGGAGCCGATGTTGATGACGCTTCCCCCGCCGCGTTCTCGCATGTGCGGCAGGGCCGCCTGGGCCAGGAACAACGGGGCGCGCATGTTGACGGCGACCATGAGGTCCCACTCTTCCACCAGAAGGCGGGAGACGCTGCGCTCGAACATGATTCCGGCGTTGTTGACCAGGATGTCGATGCCGCCGAACCGCTCGACGACGCCCTCGACGGCCGCCGTGATCGAGGACGGGATGCTCAGGTCGGCGTGGATATGAGCGACCTGCGGGTGGTTCTGAAGCGCGGTGTCCAGGGCTTGGCGTTGCACGACCGCCACCTGCGCTCCCTCTTCGAGGAAGCGGTCGACGATGCCTCGGCCGATTCCGCGCCCGCCGCCGGTCACCAGGGCGATTTTCCCTTGAAGTTGCACTGCGCCGCTCCTCAGTTCGCCACCGGCTTGGCACCGGTGACCTCGACGGTCTCTCCGGCGATGTAGCGGGAATCGCCGGAGGCGAGGAACGCGATGACGTCGGCGATCTCTTCGGGCTCCGCGATGTGGCCCAGCGGTACGGTCTTGTTCAATTCCGCGACGGCCCGGTCCGAGTCCAGGCCCCGGCGTTCGAACCCGGAGCGCAGCATGGGGGTATTGATTTCGTGCGGGCAGACGGCGTTCACGCGGATGCCATCGGGTGCGTGATCGCGTCCCAGGCTCTTGGTGAAGGAGGCCACCGCTCCCTTGCTGGTGCAGTAGGCCACGTGCTGCGGGCCCGGGTACACGCCCCATACGGAAGAGGTGTTGACGATGGCGCCTCCCCCACGTTCCTTCATGGGAGGAATGGCCGCTCGGCACAGGTAGAACATCGCCGTGAGATTGACGTCGAGGGCGGTGTGCCACATCTCGTCGGAGGTCTCCAGAATCGTTCCTCGGGGGATGATCCCGGCGTTGTTGATCAGGATGTCCACCCCGCCGAAGTGTTCCAGGGTGTCCGCGACCACTTGCTCGCAGTAGGTCTTTTCGCGCAGGTCGCCGACGCTGAACCGCATCGCGCCACCGGCCGTTTCGATTTCTTCTCCCAGGGACCGGCATCCCTCCGCCGAGACGTCGGCCACCATCACGGCGGCCCCTTCCCGCGTCAGTTTGCGCACCAGGGCCTTGCCCACGCCTCCCGCGCCGCCCGTGACGATGGCGACCTTTCCCGAAAACCTCAACGTGCTTCTCCTTCAGGGGTGTTGCTCTTCCGCGTCCGGTGTCCGTCCACGCGGCGGGCGATGGCCCAGGGGTTGGCCTCTCGCAGAGCCGACGGAAGCTGAGCCTCCGGGAAGGACTGGTAGGCCACCGGCCGCATGAACCGGCCGATCGAGGCGGTGCCCACGGAGGTGGTGGCGGGGGCCGTGGTGGCCGGGTACGGCCCGCCGTGGTGCTGGGCGTAGGAGACGGTGACTCCGGTCGGCCAGCTGTTCCACAGCACCCGGCCGCTCTTGGCGTGCAAGGCGCTCACCAGGCCGGTGAGCCGCTCGTCGGGCTCGGCCTGGATGGTGGCGGTGAGCTGTCCGCCCAGCAGGGACGCCAGTTCCTCCAGCTCATCTTCGGAGCGGTACTGGATGATCACTGTGGCCGGTCCGAAGATTTCCCGTTCCAGCACGGTGGCGTCGTCCCGGACGTCCTCCGAGGTGGTGATCAGCACTGTGGGACGGGGGGCCTCTGCGTCGTCGCCCACGATGAGGTCGTCCACCGCCGGCAGGGCACGTACGGCGGCGAGTGCCGTGTCGAACCCTTCGCGCAGCCCCGGGGTCAGCAGCGCCGTAAGTGGTTTCGTGCCGAGTTCCCGGCGGAGGACGTCGGTGACCTCGTCGACGTCGAAAGCCGGAACGACGATGACTCCGGGCTTGGTGCAGAACTGCCCCATGCCCATGGTGGCGGCGTTGGCGTAACCGGCCAGGATCTCGTCACGACGGGCGGCCCAGGCCCGCTCGGTGACGAAGACCGGGTTGACGCTGCCCAGCTCTCCGTAGAAGGGGATGGGAACGGGACGGCGGCAGGCGCGGTCGAAGAGCGCGCGTCCCCCGGCGGGGGAGCCGGTGAAACCGATGGCCCGTACGAGCGGATGGTCCACCAGGGCCTGCCCGGCAGTACGTCCGGTCACCGTGGAGAACAGGCCTGCCGGGGCGCCCGCGGCCTCAAGCGCTTCGGTCACGATCTGCCCGGTGCGGGCGCCGAGACCCTGGTGGCCTTCGTGGATCTTGTGCACCACCGCGCATCCGGCGGCGAGGGCGGAGGCGGAGTCTCCGCCGATCACGCTGAAGGCGAAGGGGAAATTGGAGGCGCCGAAGACGCCGACGACGCCGAGCGGCACGTTGACGCGCCGGATGTCCGGACGTGGCCCCATGCCCCAGGAAGGGTCTTCGTGGTCGATCGTGGCAGCGAAGTGTTCGCCACCGACGATCTCATCGGCGAAGAGCCGCAGCTGGAAGACGGTGCGCTTCAGCTCGCCCTGGAGACGTCCGGTGGCAAGGTGTGATTCCTCCCGGGCCAGCGGCACCAGCTCTTCGGCATGCTCTTCCAGCGCCGAGGCGATGGCCTCCAGCCACTCCGCCCGTCGGCGAGGCGCCACCTCCCTTGCCTGCTCGTATCCTGTCCGGGCTGCCCGGACCCGCTCATCGAGCTGTTCGGTGGAGGTCGTGGGCAGTACGTCCGCGGTGGTGGTCATGCTGTGTTCCCTCATCGGTGACGGTGTCGCTGGTCGGGGCTGGTCAGGCTGGTGTGGACGTGGCGGGCCACGCGGGTGCCGCTTTCGACGGCGCCGTCGATGAAACCGGCCCAGATGTTCGCGTAGTCGCTGCTCGCGAAGTGCAGGACGCCGGTGTCGGCTTGCAACGCCTCGTGGTACTGGGTGAGTTGGCCCGGCTGCTGGATCAGCCAGGTCTCCTGGGAGTGCGGGTCCGCCATCCAGTCGTGCCCGCCGACTTCGAGCACGTCGAGGTCGTCGCGCCACACCCGCAGCGCCGCGTCGATGGCCTTCGGGTCGTTGACGTCGATCCGGGTGGAGTCGGCGCCGAAGGCCACCAGCACCGCGTCGTCCTCGCCGATGAACTCGGTGCGCACCACGGAGAGCGGGTGGTGCTGTGTGGAGTAGGCGAAGAACGGCGTGATGGGGCCGCGCACGCGAATCCATGCCTTGGCACCCCGGGAGGCGGTCTTCTCCAGGCTGGGGCGGATCTTGTCTTCCGGAAGTGCGGGGCTGACATCGAGCTGGTGCAGCATGTTCTGCGGCAGGGTGATCACCACGCGCCGGGCACGGAGGGTCCGGCCGTCGCCGTAGGTGATGTCCGCGCCCTCCTCGTCGTGGCTGATGGAGTGGACCGGGGCCGCCAGGCGGATGTCGGCGCCCGAATCGGCCGCGATGGCCTCCACCAGGCTCCGTGTGCCGTCCACGAGGCGGAAGATGGCCGAGGCTTCGTGCATCAGATGCCAGGAGCCGGCGGCCGCGGCAGTCCAGCGCAGGGCGCTGAGGTAGGCGCACTCGGTAAGCGGGCCGTTGAAGTGTCCGACCCAGGCGGCTTCGTTGGCGTTTCGCTCGTCGACGGACAGATCGAGTTCGTCGAGCATCTCCTGGAGGTTGAACTGGTCGGCGTCGGCCAATCGCCGCACGGTCAGGGGTGCGTCGGGGCGGGGAATCCACTTCATGGTGTCTTCCAGCAGCCGGGTCATGCCCGGGTTGATCAGCTTCATGAAGTCGTCCAGCGTCCCGCGGCGCACATGGTCACCGGCGAGCCAGTAGGTCTCCTGCGAGCGTGGCCCGCGGGTGACGGCCAGCCCGTAGCGGGTGACCTCAGCCCAGACATGTGGCTGAACCCAGTGCAGCCAGGTACCGCCGATCTCCAGATCCCGGCCGAGACGGTGATCGGTCCAGGTCCGGCCGCCGATCCGGTCGCGCGCTTCGAGGACGACGCTCCGCACTCCCTGACGGCCCAGTTCGCGCGCGGTGATCAGCCCGGCGACTCCCGCTCCGATGACGACGACGTCTGCCCGCTCCTGCATGTCTGCCCCTTCCTGTGTGTCCGGCAGCCTTGTGAATCCGCCTCGTGAACCCGCCCCGTGAACCCGCTCCATGAACCACGTGCCGACTACGCCGTGGTCACGTCGAACTCGACCGTTCCCCAGCCCTCGAAGGTGCCTGTCCAGCGGCCGGGCTCGTTCATGGGCACGGCCCGCAGACAGCTGCCGGGGAGGATGACCTGACCTGGTTCGAACGCGATGTCATAGGCGGCGAGCCGGTTGCACAGCCACGCGGTGGCGGCGAAGGGGTTGCCGAGGATGTTCCTGGTGTTTCCTTCGACGACGTGGCGGCCGTTGAAGTGCAGGGTCCCCCGCGTGTCGTTCAGCGAGAGGTCGGCGATGCGCCGCGGCGTTCCACCGAGGATGACGGCGCCGGTCGAGCCGTTGTCCGCGAGGGTGTCCGGCAGGCCGATCGCCCAGTTCTCCACGCGCGAGTCGATGATCTCGATGGCGGGCACGGCGTACTCGACGGCGTTGATGACGTCGGCGGTGGTGACGTGGGGGCCGCGAAGGGCGTGCTTGAGGAGGAAGGCCGGTTCGAGCTCGACGAACGGCTCGATGTAGCGCTGCCGCTCCTGCGGGACGCCTTCGTAGGCGAACGTCGATCCGAGCAGGTAGCCGTAGTCGGGCTGGTCGAGGCCGAAGGCGTCCTGCATCACCTTGGCGATGTTCCCCAGCTTGTAACCGACCAGGCGGTCGCCGTCGGCGACGGCCTCTTCCGTGGTGATCCGCTGGACCGCGAAAGCGCTGTCCACGTCGAGGCCGGGCCATGTCCTGGTCGGCGCGGCGACGGGCTCCGCGTTGGCTCGTGCCGCGCGCAGTGTCGTGGCGATGTCGTGGAGTTCGGAGGTCTGCATGGAATCTGCTCCTTTGCGGGCACCGTGCGCAGCGGGTCTCGGGCCTGGCTACGGCTGGTCTCGGACCGGGCTGTGGCGGGTCTCAGGCCGGGCTGGGTTCGCCGAAGCCGCCCAGCCGTCCCGTCCAGTCGATGTCGGCGAACTTGTCGGGCTGCTTGCCGGACAGCGCGCGGCAGACGGTGTCCTGCCCGGCGGCCAGGTGTGCCTGCTCGATCGCGGTGTGCACTGCGGGCTCCTTGCCATGCCCGGGCGTTCACATAGTGAACTGTGTGTTCATCTGGGTGTGTGTGATGGTGGGCCGCACAGGTCCTGCTGTCAAGAGCGGCGAGCACCCCTCGGCCGGCACGCAAAGAGCGATGCACGCGAAGGCATCAGACGCGGTCGCGGTGCGTCCGGAAGCCTTGACGAGCCCCAGGGTTCATGTCACGCTTCCGAAAATTCTGGTCGAGGCGCTCAATATACGAACACTCTCCTGCTGGATCAGACCTCATCCGCCGGTGCCCCCTCGACCAAGGCGGTCCCCGCCCCCGCGCGCATCTCTTCCGCGACGTGTTCTCGACGCCGGTACACCCGTCGGCGTCCTCCAGGCGAGCTCGGGCCGCGATCGTTCACCTCAGGAAGGACTGAAGTGTGACCACCCTCAGCAATCCCGATCCCGTAGCGACGAGCCAAGCCGGTCCGGTCGACAAACGGCGCTTCCTGATCAAGCTGACCGGTTTGACCGTCGGCGGCATGTTCATCGACGGCTACATCCTCGGCATCATCGGGACCGCCATCGCCGCCGCCACCGCCGAGCTGCACATGTCCCTGTTCTGGGAAGGGCTGACCGGGGCGTCCGCCCTGGTCGGCATCTTCATCGGCGGACCGCTCGGTGGCTGGCTGGCCGACAAACTCGGCCGCAAGCCGACGTTCACACTCGACCTGGCGATGTTCCTGATCGGTTCGGTCCTGCAGTTCTTCGTCGACTCGACCTGGCAACTGTTCGCCGTGCGCCTGCTGATGGGCATCGCGATCGGGGCCGACTACTCGGTGAGCTGGCCGCTGCTGGCCGAATTCGCCCCGGCGCGGCTGCGCGGACGGCTGATGTCCTTCTCGGAGGTCGCCTGGTACGTCGGCTTCATGGTCGCCTTCTGTGTCGGCTACGGAATGAGCGCGGTGTTCTCGGCGGACTGGCGGATCATCCTCGGGTCCAGCACGGTACCGGCAGTGATCTTGTTCCTGGCCCGGCTGGGTCTCCCCGAGTCCCCGCGCTGGCTGATGAACCAGGGCCGTACCGAGGAAGCGAACCGGATCGCCCACGACTATCTCGAATCCCCCTCCGACATCCTCGACCTCGCCGGCGAGTCCACCCGGCAGGGCACCTTCGGGATGCTGTTCTCCCGCGACTACTGGCGGACCACGACCTTCGTCTCGGTGTTCTGGTTCTGCGCCGTCACCCCGTACTTCGCCATCGCCACCTTCGCGGCCAGCGTGCTGTCCGACTACGGTCTCGGCGACGGCTTCGGCGCGGCCCTGGGCCTCAACGGGCTCGCCCTGGTCGGGGTGCTGATCTCCCTGGTCCTCATCGAGCGCGTCGGCCGCCGCAAGCTGATCATTCCCACGCAGTGGGTATGCGCGGCCGTCCTCCTGATCATCGGGCTGTGGACGTCCGCGCCCCCTGCTCTGGTGCTGGCCTGCTTCCTCGTCTTCGCCTTCACCAACGCCATCCCCACCGCCATCACCGGCGTCTACCCCGGCGAGGTCTTCCCCACGGAGATCCGCGGCATCGGGACCGGATTCGGCTGCGCCTTCAGCCGCGTGGGCGCCGGTCTGGGCACCTTCCTGCTGCCATGGTCGATGCAGAACCTCGGCGCCGGGCCGAGCATGCTCATCGCCGCCGGGGTGTGCGTCGTCGGCGCCGTGGTCTCGCAGGTCCTCGCTCCGGAGACCACCGGCCGCCCGCTGAGCGAAACCTCCGCCCCGCACCGCGGCAGGCCTCGCCGGACGAAGCCCCTGGCCTAGCGGGAACACCGGCGAAGGGACGCCGATCATGACGTTCACTATCTGAACATGTAGGCGTTACAGTGGGAGCGAGAATGGTTTGAGCTGCGTCTACGCGCGGCGTTCCGCACCACGAAGGGGCCACATGAGCGTGAGCGACGCGTCCACACCGGTGGAGATGACGAACAAGTCGGTGACCAAGGGTGTGCGGCTGCTTCGCGAGCTGGCGGCCCAGCCCCGGTCCGGGGCCACCGTGACGACCCTCGCGAAAGCGACGGGGATCTCCCGGCCCACCGCGTTCCGGCTGCTGCACAGCTTCGAGGTGAGCGGTTTCGTCGACCGCGTCGGCAACAACTACATCCTGGGCTGGGAGCTGGCCCGGCTCGGCCGTTACGCGGACCCGCACGCGGGCCTCGTGGCGCGAGCGCAGCCACTGCTGGAGGAGTTGTCGGAGAAGTTCAACGAGCAGGTGACGCTCTCGGTGCCGAACCTTCAGGACGGGCTCGAACTGGTCGCCGAGGCCACTGGATCGCATGTGGTGGGCATCGTGCCGCACAACATGGTCGGCCAGTACTACCCTCTGCACGCCAGTTCCACCGGCAAGGTGCTGCTCGCGGAGATGCCCGTGGAGAAGGTGGTCGCGCTTCTGCCCGAGACGCTGGAGTCCTTCGCCTCGCGGACCATCACCGACCGGGCGACCCTGCTCAGGGAGCTCGATGAGATCCGCGAGCAGGGTTTCGCCGTCATCGACAACGAACTGGAGGAGGAGCTCCTGTCGCTGTCGCGCCCCATCCGGGACTCGTCCGGCACTCTGGTGGCGATCCTGACCGTCAACGGGCCCCGGTACCGGTTCGGCCGGGCCCAGATCCCCGAGGGCCTGCAGCAGATGCGGTCCATCGTGGACCGGCTCGTCGAGGTGTTCTGGCAGGACTCGGCATCCGCCTGACCGGCCACTGCATGACCGACCGCCGCATGACCCACCGCCCATAGCCCCAATCTGAACGTAGCGTTCATTATTCAGGCCCGTCTCCCGGTGTGGAGGCGGGCTCGATCCATACCACGGACGACTTCGCGGCGGATTTCGGTGTCTGGTGACCGGTTGACACGCGCCTTCGAAAGGTCGCAACATGAACGCGGCGTTCGGTTAGTGAACGTCTTCAGTCACTGCAGGTGTGCTCTGCGGGTCTCTACACCGCAGGAAGGCCCCCGCCTCTCGCCCTGGAGCGCAGCATGAGTAATCAGCCGCTGAAGTTCTTCGCCTTCGATGTGTCCGCTCCCGCGCATTTGACCGCGGGTTCCTGGCGTGACCCGGATGACGAGGGCCGGCGCTACACCGACCTGAGCTACTGGACCGACACGGCTCGCATGCTGGAAGAGGCCTGCTTCGACGGCATCTTCTTCGCCGACACCGTCGGCTACCACGATGTCCACGGCGGGTCCCCCGACGCCGCCCTGCGCGACGCCGCCCAGTTCCCGATCAACGACCCCGCCCTGATCGTCTCGGCCATGGCGTCGGCCACGCGCCACCTGGGCTTCGGCGTCACCTCGTCCCTGACGTACGAGCAGCCCTACGCCCTGGCCCGCAAGTTCAGCACGCTGGACCACCTGACGGCCGGCCGGGTCGGCTGGAACATCGTCACCTCCTACAACGAATCGGCCGCGCGCAACCTCGGGCTCGGTACGCAGATCCCGCACGACAAGCGCTACGACATGGCCGATGAGTACCTGCAGGTCTGCTACAAGCTCTGGGAGGCCTCCTGGCAGGACGACGCGGTCATCCGCGACGCGCGGGCCGGGTCCTATCTCGACCCGCGGCGCGTCCACTCCATCCGCCACAAGGGCGCCTACTTCGATGTGCCGGGCCTGCACCTGTGCGAGCCGTCCCCGCAGCGCACCCCGATGCTCTTCCAGGCCGGTGCCTCCTCCCGGGGGATGCTCTTCGCCGCGCAGAACGCCGAGGCGGTCTTCGTGAACACGATGACTCCCGAGCTGACGCGGCGCAGCGTCCACAAGATCCGCTCCGCGGTGGCCGAGGCAGGCCGCGACCCGCGGAGCGTCAAGGTCCTCGCGCTGATCACCGTGGTCGTCGCGCCCACCGACGCACAGGCGCAGGAGAAGTACGAACGCCATCTGCGCAACGTCAGCTACGAGGGCGCGCTGGCCCGGTTCGCGGGCTGGACCGGGATCGACCTGAGCGGCCTGGACCCGGACATGCCGCTGGAGTACGCGGAGGTGGACGGCTCCCGCTCGATGGTGGAGATGTTCTCCAAGGCGGACCCCACACGGACCTGGACCACCCGGCAGATCGCCGAGTTCATCGGCATCGGCGGTACGGGCGCGGTCATCGTCGGCTCGCCGCGGACGGTGGCGGCCGAGCTGCGGAAGTGGCGGGACGTGGCCGACATCGACGGGTTCAACGTCAGCTACGCCACCAAGCCCGGTGGCTGGGAGGACTTCATCGAGCTGGCCCTTCCGGAGCTGCGCCGACAGGGCCTGGCGCGCGAGTCCTACGACGAGAGGGCCACCACGCTCCGCGAGAGCTTCTACGGAGCGGGGCAGCGCCGCACGCTGCCCGACCACCCGGCCTCGGCGATCCGATCCGCCCCGCGCGAGGACGGCCCGCAGCAGAGCGGCCAGCCGCACGGTGGCCCGTCGCAGGCCGGCCCACCGCAGGACGGCCCGTTGCAGAGCGCCGTCAGTGGAGCACAGGGCTGAAGGCCCGCACCCAACTACCCGGAAGGGAGCGTCACCATGACCACCCACGCCACCGAGCAGCACACCGATCAGATGGACTTCCGCCACGTCATGTCCCACCTGCCCACCGGCGTGGTGGCGGTGACGGGCGTCGAGCCGTCCACCGCCCGGCCCGCAGGCATGATCGTCGGCACTTTCGCCTCGCTCTCCCTCGACCCGCCGCTGGTCGCCTTCAGCGTCGCCCGCACCTCCAGCAGCTGGCCCAAGGTCCGCAGCGGCGGCCGCTTCAGCGCCAGCGTTCTCGCGGGCGGGCAGGACGCGGTCTGCCAGTCCCTGTCCCGCAGGAGCGGTGACAAGTTCGCCGATGTGGAGTGGTACCCCTCCCCCGACGGTGCTCCGCGCATCAGCGGCGCGGTCGCCTGGATCGACTGCGAGGTGGCGCAGGAGCTCGACGGCGGCGACCACGTCATCGTCGTCGCCCGGGTGCTGCGCATGGCCACCGGGCCCGGGCAGCCGCTGGTCTTCCACAAGGGACGGCTCAGCAGCTACCGGGAAGCGGTCGCCGCTTGAAGCCCTGAAGGCCTCAAGACAGGCTCAGCGCAGAAGCCGGGAGGTGTCCACGGTGAACCCGACCGCGGCCCCGCCGCCGGGTCGGGTTCCCGCGAAGACGGTGCCGCCGTGCGCCTCGGCCACGTCACGGACGATGGCCAGGCCGAGCCCGGAGCCGGGGAGACCGCGGGCGGTCTCGGCGCGGTAGAAACGGTCGAAGACGCGCTCCGCGTCACTGTGGCGGATGCCGGGACCACGGTCGCGGACGGTGATCACTCCCCGGCGCAGCCGCACCTCGATCGGCTCGTCGCTGTCGGTGGCGGCGTCGAACTTCGCCGCGTTCTCCAGCAGGTTGCCCATCGCGCGTTCGAGCCCCTGACGGCGGCCGCGCACCACGCAGTCGTCCGCGTCGCACAGGACCAGTCGGCCGGTACGCCGGTACACGCGCTGCGCGGCGCGCCGGGCCACCGCGGCCAGTTCGACGGGTTCCTCGGCTTCGTCGCGGCCGCGGGACAGGGCGAGCTCGACGAGTTCGTCGACCAGATGGCCCAGTTCGCGCGTCTCGCCCTCGACGTCGTCGAGGAGCCGGTCGCGCGCGTCCGGGGACAGCTCGGTGACGCGGCGCAACACCTCCGCGTTGGCGCGCAGGCTGGTCAGCGGGGTCCGCAGCTCATGGGCGGCGTCCTGCACCAGCCTCTCCTGGGCCTCGCGGGCGACGGCGAGCCGGGCCAGCATCCTGCTGAACGACGCCGAGAGGCGGCCGACCTCGTCCCGTCCGTCCTCCAGGCCGGAGCCGTCGGCGTGGCCCTCGACGCTGACCTCCTCGGCGACGGTGGCCAGCCGTACCAGGCGCCGGGTGATGCGCCGCGCCAGCAGTCGGCCGACACCCGCCACCACGACCAGGACCGCGAGGCCGACCCCGGTGATCTCCCGCGCCATGCCGCCCAGCACATAGTGGGTCTGGTCGACCTGTACGGCCACCTGCAGGGCCCCGCGGCCCCCGCCGAGCGCGGTGGTCAGCTGCCGGTACGTAAGACCGTCGACGACGACCTCGGTGGTCTGCGACTGCCCGTACACGCCGGAGGCGGCGAGGGCACGATGTGTGTCGGACACCGGCAGCGGGACGTGCGGACCGCCCAGACGGCTGGACGTGCCGTCACGGTCCACGGCCCGCACGACCGGCCGCCACTCCTCCTCGTCGCCCGGGCCCGGCCGGTCCGGGCCGGGGAAGAGGTCCGGCCCCGGTGTGACCGCCCCGGAGACCGCGGGAGCCTGGTCCGGGGTCTGTGCCGCGGTCACCGTGGCCGACCGCAGGGACCGGTCTATCTCCGCGAAGATGCGGTCGGAGGCGGCACGGTAGCTCGCCAGGCCGACCAGGGCCGCCACCACGGCGCCGACGACGGCGAAGGCGAGGGCGAGCCGCGCGCGCAGACTCATGGCCGCCGTGCCGCGTAGCCCACGCCACGCACGGTGCGGATCAGGTCGGGCGCGCCCGCGTCGGACAGTTTGCGCCGCAGGTAGCCGACGTAACCGGCCACGTTCTTGGCGTCCGTGCCGAGTTCCTGGCCCCAGATCCGCCGGTACACGGTCGCGTGGTCCAGCACGATGCCCTCGTTGCGGACCAGGAGTTCCAGCAGGTCGAACTCCGTCTTCGAAAGCCGCAGTTCCTCGTCGGCCCACCAGGCGCGCCGGGCGGCGGGGTCGACGCGCAACGACGCGATCCTCAGCGGCGCACCGGCCTCGTTCCGCTCCCCCGCGCCCGGAGTCAGCTCGGCCCGGCGCAACAACGCCCGTAATCGGGCCAGCAGTTCACGCACCGAGAAGGGTTTCGCCAGATAGTCGTCGGCGCCGGCGTCCAGTCCGGCGACCCGGTCCGGGGTCCCGCCGCGGGCCGTGAGCAGCAGCATCGGGGTGCGGTCGCCGTCGGCACGCAGCACGCGGCAGACCGCCAGTCCGTCGATGTGGGGCATCATCACGTCGACGACCAGGGCGTCGAAGGAGTCCCGGCGGAGCCGGGTCAGGGCCTCCACGCCGTCGGCGGCGGTGACGACCGAGTACCCCTCCAACTCCAGGGCTCGCGCGAGGGATTCGCGGATCGCGCGATCGTCGTCGGCTATGAGGACACGGTTCGGCACCCCCTCATGATGACCCACTCACCCGGCCGCGTTCGGCGAGTGCCGAAGCCGAAGCGATTGAGGCTTTGCCCAATTCCGGAACGGCTCCCGCAGAGATCTGATGTCACTCGTCCAGCATGGAATCTCCCCTGACAGCGCAGCCCCAAGAGGAGTCCCATGTCCCCCGTCACCTCTGCTCGCAGATCCCGGCAGGCACGCGTACGCCGAGCCGTTGTCGCCCTCGCCGTGTGTACCGGCCTCGGTGTCACCGGCTGTGCCGCCGTGGCCTCCACGGGCTCTTCCGCCGCGGCGGCCATGACGACGAGAAAGGCTCCGCCCGCGAAGGTGGCCTCGGGTGCCGGCGGCGCGAACACCGCCAAGGTCGTGGCCGCCGCCGACGCGTTCCTCGCGACGCTGTCCGACGAGCAGAAGGACACCGTCCTCCACGACTTCGACGACGCGACAAAGAAGACCGGCTGGTCGAACTTCCCGACCCCCGTCGTGCAGCGCAACGGCCTCAAGCTGGGTGACCTCACCGACTCGCAGCAGACCGCGGCGCTGAAGGTCATGGGGGCCGCGCTCAGCAAGCAGGGGTACGAGGAACTCGTCGAGATCCGCAAGGCCGACGACTACCTCGCCTCGCTGCCGGGCGCCGGAAACGGGCGCGTCAACTTCGGCTCGGAGTGGTACTACATCTCCTTCTTCGGCGCACCCAGCAGGACCGGGCAGTTCACCGTCCAGTACGGCGGCCACCACGCGGCGTACAACATCACCTACGCCGGAAGCCATGTCAGCATCTCCCCCACGCTGACCGCCGTGGAGCCGATGGCGTTCGACTGGGAGGAGAAGTTCTACGCCCCCCTGAAGGACAAGCGGACCGCCACCATCGGAGCGGTCCAGGCGCTGACCGCAACCGAGCTGGCCTCGGCCGAGATCGACGGAAGCTTCGACGATCTGCTGCTCGGCCCCGGCCACGACGGCCCCTTCCCGGAGCGGCCCGAGGGCGTCCTCGTCTCCGACCTCACCAAGAAGCAGCAGGCCAAGGTCACCGCGATGCTCAAGGCGTGGGTCGACGACCTGGACGAGAAGGCCGCGGCGCGGCTGCTGGCCAAGTACGTCTCCGAGTACGGGAAGACGTACATCGGCTGGAGCGGTGGCACGACGCTCGACAACCCGCAGACGTACGTCCGTCTCGACGGTCCGTCCGCGTGGATCGAGTTCTCCAACCAGCCCGGTGCCGAGACCGACGGCGTCCACCAGCACACCATCTTCCGGGACGAGACGGCCGACTACGGCTGGGAGTGACCGGGCGGAAAGGTCCGGGAAGGGTCTGCGACGTGAAGCGTCTCCTGTCCGCGTTCCTGATCGCGGCGCTCCTGCTGGTCGGCGGCCTCGCGCCGCCGGCCGGTGCCCATCCGATGAGCACCTCGGCCGTCCTTCTCGACATCGGCGACGACCGGGTCGAGGGCGAGGTGCAGCTGCCCATCGACCGGCTGGCCGTGGCCGTTGACCGCGATCTCACCCGCGGCAGCGTTCTCGGCGCCGACCGGGCGTTCCTCAGGAAGTACACGGCCGGGCACATCAGTGCCGTCGGCGACGACGACCGGCCCTGGCCCGTCACCCTCGGCACGGGATCGGTCCGCACGATCGACGGGACGCCGCATCTCGTCTACCCGTTCGAGATCCGTCCGTCCGGCGGCCGGGTCACCACCTTCGCCCTGCGGTACGACGTCATCGTCGAGGAGTTGCTGACGCACAGGGTCATCGCGACCGTCCGCTACGACTTCGACCGCGGCATCCTCAGGACCAACGACGCCGAAACCCTCGGGATCTTCGACTACACGACGAAGAGCCTCCGGGTCCCGGCGGGCGAGGGCTCATGGCTGCGGGGCTTCGCCACCACGGCGGGCCTGGGCATCGAACACATCGGCGAGGGCACCGATCATCTGCTGTTCCTGCTCATGCTGCTCATTCCGGCCCCGTTGGTGGCCGCCGGGGGCCGATGGCGCACCGCCGCGTCGGCCCGGCGCGCCGTCGGCCGCGTCGTGCACGTCGTGACGGCGTTCGCCGCCGGCCACTCGCTCACCCTCGCGCTGGCGGCCGCCGGGGTGATCGATCTGCCGTCCCGGCCGGTCGAGACACTGATCGCGGTCTCGATCGCGGTCTCGGCCATCCATGCCATCCGGCCGCTGGTGGCCCATGGCGAGGTGCTCATCGCCGGCGGTTTCGGGCTGGTGCACGGGTTGGCGTTCGCCTCGCTCATCGGCGATCTCGGCCTCGACCGCGGATCGCTCGTGACATCGCTGCTGGGGTTCAACCTGGGCATCGAACTGACTCAACTGCTGGTGGTCGCGCTGATGATGCCGTCGCTGCTCCTCCTCTCCCGCACCGCCGTCTACCCCGCGTTCCGCACCGGCGTGGCCGTGATCGGCCTCGTGTTCTCGATCTCCTGGATACTCGAACGCGCCACGCTGACGTCGTCCGACCCCTTCGCGGGCATCCAGACGTGGCTGGTCGGGCACCCGCTGCTCGTCGCCATGACGGTCGCGGCGCTGGCCGTCGTCGCCCGACGCACCGTGCCACGGGCTCCCTGACGTCGACGCGGCGTCATGGGCGGGAGCGCGGGCCTTCCTGCGTGGCGTGCTGTCGGCGCACCATCTCGGTGATCCAGATGGGCGCGAACGGAGAGGTGCAGCCCGGGGACGTCGGGTAGTCCTTGAGCACCTCCAGGCGCTCACCCATGCCGAGCGCACGGGTGCGGTGTCCGGCGTGCTCGATGCCGATCTGGGCGAGGCAGTGGTTCATGGCCCACTGCAGGCGGTCCGGGGCGTCCTTCATCTCCGCCTCGATGACGTCGAGCAGCCCCGCGAGGTCGAGGCCGTCGGGCTTCTTCGCCACGCGTTCGGTGGTCAGCGCCCAGCCCGCACTCGCGACCACGGGATCGGGGTCGGCGGACCAGGCCACGCGCAGCTCTTCCTTGTGCGGGTTCTTCTTCACCACGTAGTTCACGAGCCAGTCGTGCACCTTGGGTGTGCGTGCCTGGCGCAACATGACGTCCAGCTCGTCGCGCTCGAACGCCTTCGGGCGGCAGATCAGGAGCGCCAGCAGTCTGGCCGCGGTGTCGTCCGTCTCCCAGAGCCGACAGGCCAGTTCCTGCTGCGTCTTCAGCCGTTTCGCGAGCGCGCGCAGCTTGGTGAGGTTCACACCGTGATCGTCACCGTGTCTCTCGTTCACCGCGCGGATCTTCGGGTCGTCGAGCCCGGCCAGCTCGGTCATCACCTCGGTCAACACCGTCTCGGCCACCGCAGCCTCCCGTCCATGACGTGCGGGATTCAGCCTACGGCGTCTTCTCAGGGTCAGTGGTACCAGCGGCGGACCCGCTGAGCCCGGTCGTACTGCGTTCTCAGTAGCGGGAACTGTCGGCAGCCGCACGACGACAGGGCGGGCCGCTCCCGGGGAGCCTGGGCGGGACAGTCGGCACCAGATGTGGAGACCTCCTTCCGTGGCTACATTCCTTTACCAAGTGGGCCGTCTGGCCTTCCGGCGGCGCTGGTACGTCGCCCTGGTCTGGGCGGCCGTCCTGGCCGCCGTCGGGCTGGGCGCCCTCAAGGCTTCGGGAGCCTCCGACGAGGGGTTCTCCATGCCGGGCATCGAGTCCCAGAAGGCGTTCGACCTCATGGAACAGCGCTTCCCCGGGGCCACCGCCGATGGCGCGACCGCCCGGGTCGTCTTCGTCGCGCCGAGCGGTGAGAAGGTCACCGCCAGCGAGAACAAGCAGGCCGTCGGGAAGGCAGTGGCCGACCTGGCCGACGGCCCACAGGTCGCGAGCGCCGTCGACCCGTTCCGGGCGAAGGCCGTCAGCAAGGACGGCACGACGGCGTACGCGTCCGTCACCTACAAGGTCGCCGCCGACGATCTCACCGACGCCAGCAGGACGCGGCTGGAGCGGGCCATCGACACGGCCCGGGACTCCGGGCTGACCGTCGAGGCCGGTGGCAGCGCGATGGACGACGGTGGCGGGCCGGGCGGTGTGGCCGAGGTGGTCGGTGTCGCGATAGCCGCCGTCGTGCTGCTGGTCACCTTCGGTTCGCTGGCCGCCGCCGGGCTGCCGCTGCTGACCGCCCTCATCGGCGTCGGCGTGAGCATGGCCACCATCCTGACCCTGTCCGAGGCGCTGGGCCTGTCCACGACGACCGGCACCCTGGCGATGATGCTGGGCCTCGCGGTCGGCATCGACTACGCCCTGTTCGTCGTCTCCCGCTACCGCGAGGAGCGCGCCAAGGGCCGGGCGCCGCAGGAGGCGGTCGGCCTGGCGGTCGGCACGGCCGGTTCCGCGGTCGTGTTCGCCGGGCTCACCGTCGTCATCGCGCTGGCCGGACTCACGGTGGTCGGCATTCCGATGCTCACCAAGATGGGCCTGGCCGCGGCGGGCGCGGTCGTCGTCGCCGTACTGATCGCGCTGACGCTGGTCCCGGCGTTCCTCGGCTTCTGGCCGAACGCCGTGCTCCGGCGGCGGGCCCGCAGGAGCGGCCGTATCGAGGAAAGTACCGAGAACAACGGCGGCACCCGCTGGGCGCGGTTCGTGCTGCGCCGTCCGCTGCCCGTGCTGCTGCTCGGCGTCGTCGGCCTCGGGGCGCTCGCGGTGCCGATGACGGGCCTGCAGCTGGGCATGCCCGGGGACGAGGCCAAGTCGACCTCCACCACCGAGCGCCGGGCCTACGACGCGCTCGCCGAGGCCTTCGGGCCGGGCTTCAACGGGCCGCTGACCGTCGTCGTGGACGCGAAGGGGGACGCTGACGCGGCAGGGAACGCCCACCCGAAGGGCGCCGCCGGCGCGAAGGGCTCCGCCGCGACGGTCGCGAAGGAGATCGGCGGCACCGAGGGGGTCGTCTCCGTCTCCCCGGCCCGCTTCAACAAGGCCGGTGACACGGCCGTCTTCCAGGTCGTGCCGTCCACGTCGCCGACCGACGAGAAGACCAAGGACCTGGTCACGACCATCCGGGGCGAGCGGCCCGGGATCGAGTCCGCGACCGGGGCGACCTTCGAGGTCACCGGGACCACCGCGCTGAACATCGACATCTCCGACAAGGTGCAGTCCGCGCTGATCCCCTACCTGGTGGTCGTCGTGGGCCTGGCGATCGTGCTCCTGCTGGTGGTCTTCCGGTCCCTGCTCGTCCCGCTGAAGGCGGCCCTGGGCTTCCTGCTGTCGGTGCTGGCCTCCCTCGGCGTGGTCGTCCTGGTCTTCCAGCAGGGCCACGGCGCCGGACTCCTGGGCGTGGAGCAGACCGGCCCGATCATGAGCCTGATGCCGATCTTCCTGGTGGGCATCGTCTTCGGCCTGGCCATGGACTACGAGGTGTTCCTCGTCTCGCGGATGCGGGAGGCGTACGTCCACGGCGAGCGGCCAGGCCAGGCGGTCACGTCCGGCTTCCGGCACAGCGCGCGGGTGGTGGCGGCCGCCGCGCTGATCATGATCGCGGTGTTCGCCGGGTTCGTCGGCGAGAGCGACTCCATGATCAAAATGATCGGGTTCGGGCTCGCCTCCGCCGTCCTGTTCGACGCCTTCGTCGTACGGATGGCGATCGTGCCCGCCGTGCTCGCCCTGCTCGGCGACAAGGCCTGGTGGCTGCCGAAGTGGCTGGACCGGCTGCTGCCCAACGTCGACGTGGAGGGCGAGGCGCTCGGCCGCCGACCGGAGGCGGACCCGGAACCGGAACCGGCCGGGACGCCCGAGCGGGAAGTGGCCCGCACCTGATACGACCACCCGGCCCGGCCCGCCGGGGCCGCCCCTGGCACACGCCATGGGCGGCCCCGGCGGCGGGTTCGTACGGGGAACGGTCACGATGGTCCCAGAGCACCGACCGGAGAGCCCGATGAGCACCAGCTATGAGCGTTACACGGACCGTTTCGAGCAGTACGCCGACCGCCACCCCCGCATCGTCGACGTGGCGGTCGTCCTGGCCCTGATGGGGTGCGCGGCCCTCGGCAGCAATCTCACCCTGCCCGGCGCCGACCCGCCCGACCAGGACAGGACCGCCATGGTCCTGATGGGCGTGTCCTGCCTCGCCCTGCTGAAGTACCGCACCCACCCGCGCACCGCCGTCGTCGTGACCGCGGTCTGCACGGTGATCGTGATCGCGCTGGGGTACCTGCTCACGCCCCTGCTGCTGGGCCCCGTCATGGCGGCGCTCTACTGGCTGGCCACGCTCTCCGACCGCGGGACCACCCGCACCTTCGGCTTCGCCAGCATGGTGGCGCTGACGATCGCGTCGGCGGTCTCCGACTCCATGGACAGCCTCTCCCTGGTGCTCAGGACGGTCGGCCCCTTCTTCTGGCTGCTGCTGCCGCTCGCCGCGGGCACCATGACCCGGCTGCGGCGCGCCTACCTGGCGTCGGTACAGGCCCGCGCCGAACACGCCGAGCACACCCGGGAGGAGGAGGCACGGCTGCGCGTCACCGAAGAGCGCATGCGCATCGCCCGTGAGCTGCACGACGTCGTGGCCCACCACCTGGCCCTGGCCAACGCGCAGGCCGGTACGGCCGCCCACCTCGCGCTCACCAATCCGCAGCAGACGAAGAGCATCCTTACCGACCTGACCGGCACCACGTCCTCCGCGCTGCGCGAGCTGAAGGCCACGCTGGGTGTGCTGCGCCGATGCGACGACGACGCCTCCGCATCCCTGGAGCCGTCCCCCGGCCTCGCCCGGCTGCCCGAACTGGTCTCGGCGTGTGCGTCCGCGGGGCTCACGGTCACGGTCACCACGGCGGGAGAGCCCCGCCCGCTCTCCCCCGGGGTGGACCTGACCGCGTTCCGGATCGTGCAGGAGGCGCTCACCAACGTCACCAAGCACGCCGCCGCGGACTCCGCACACGTACGCCTCGCCTACTCCGGATCGCGCCTGCTGATCACGGTCAGCAACGACGGTCCGGACACCGCCGAGGCCGCCGAGGCCGCCGAGGCCGCCGAGGCGAAGCCGAGGCGGGGATTCGGCCTCATGGGCATGCGTGAACGCGCCCACACCATCGGCGGCGAACTCCGCGCGGGACCCCGCCCGGAGGGCGGCTTCGAGGTCACCACCGCGCTGCCGCTCCAGCCCTCGGCACCCGACGCGGCCACGGCCGCCGCAGCCGCAGCCGCCGCAGATGTTCCAGCAGGAGGAGAAGAGTCATGACCATCAGGGTGCTGCTCGCCGACGACCAGGCCTTGCTGCGGGCCACCTTCCGCATTCTGATCGACTCCTGCGAGGACATGACGGTGGTCGGCGAGGCCTCGGACGGCGCGGAGGCGCTGGAGCTGACCCGCGCCCACCACCCCGACATCGTCCTGATGGACATCCGGATGCCGGGCACCGACGGTCTCGCCGCCACCTCCGCGATCTGCGCCGACCCCGAACTGGCCGCCACCCGCGTCCTGATCCTGACGACGTTCGAGACGGAGGACTACGTCGCCCAGGCGCTGCGCGCCGGTGCCAGCGGCTTCCTCGGCAAGGACGTCACCGCCGATACCCTGCTGGCCGGACTGCGCACGGTGGCCTCCGGCGAGGCGCTGCTGTCCCCCGCCGCGACCCGCACCCTCATCACGAACTTCCTCATGTCGCCCGCCCCCGGCACCCATCTCGCGCCCCCGCAGCGCCTGTCCGAGCTCACCGTCCGCGAACGCGAGGTGATGGGCCTGGCCGCCGAGGGCAAGTCCAACACCGAGATCGCCGAGGTCCTCACGCTCAGCCCGCTGACCGTGCGCACCCATATCCACCGCGCCATGATGAAGCTGGGCGCCCGCGACCGCGCCCAACTGGTCGTCATCGCTTACCAGACGGGCCTGGTGCAGGCGGCTCCGCCCGCACCGTGACCGCGCGACGCCGGTGTCAGCGCGGCCGGGCCGCCTCGATATCGGCGACGAGCTTCTTCGCCGCGGCCAGCTTCGGCCCATAGACCGCGGGGTCCGTGGCGTTGAGCGCGGTGAAGATGTCCACGGCTTCCCGCGCCCGCGTGAACGCCCGGTCCCGCTCGCCGGACTGCCGCAGATAGGGGATCGTCGGAAACATCAGCCAGTCGCCCAGCCCTCCGCGAAACCTCCCGGGGTTCTGGGTGGCGAGTTGGCGGAGCAGATCGGTGGCCTCGACGGCGCGCTGTGCGCCCTGGGCGTGGTCGGGTTTACCCCACAGGGCCTGTGCCAGGTTGATCAGCGTCCAGGCCTTCCGGTAGCGGAGATCATCGGACCCGGGCTGCTCACGGATCAGTGTGTCGTAGAGGGCGAGCGCCTCCCGCATGCGGGTGATGGCCTCGTCGTGGCGGCCACTGGCCATCAGATACGTGCCCGCCGGGAACACCAGCCACTGCGCGAGCCCGGGCAGGTAGGAGGGTTTCGTGGTGGCGAGTTGGCGGAGCAGGTCGGTGGCCTCGATGGCGCGCTGTACACCTTGGGCGTGGTCGGGCTTCCCCCACAGCGCTTGCGCCAGATTGACCAGCGTCCAGGCCTTGCGCCAGGGGAGTTCACCGGACCCGGGCTGCTCACGGATCAGTGTCGTGTAGAGGATGAGCGCTTCTTGCATGTGGGCGATGGCCTCGTCATGGCGGCCACTGGCCAACAGGTACGTGCCCGCCGGGAAGACCAGCCACTGCGCGAGCATCGCACGGTAGCCGGGGTCGAGGGCCACGGCCTCGCGGGCGACCGCGATCGCGTCGGCTGCCCGGGCGTTGGCCTCGTCGCGCACCGGACCGGGCAGGTTCCACAAGGCCTGGGACCGCGCCACCAGGGCTTGCGCATCCGCGATGCAGGCCGGTGCGGTCGGCGTGGCCGTGTCGTAGAAACACGTCAGGAGCCGCGGCACCTCACCGATCTCGCTGCCGAAGTCGAGCCGGTAGAGCGATACGCTCCCTGCCGCCATCGGCACCACGGCCGGCTCGGTATACGACCACCAGGGCTGTCCGAGCCGCAGCGGCGCCGACCACTGCGGCTGCTGGGGATCCCGGTAGATGGTCTGAACGCGGCTGTCCCGGCCCTGCCAGAACCAGTTGGCCCGCCGGTCCCCGGTCACCGCCGGGATGGTCATGAAGGGCACTCCCCATTTGGTGAGGTGCTGCGGGGTGATCTCGGCCGGGGCGCTCCAGCCGCCGTCGTAGTGGATGTTCCATGTGGACCCGAACTTGCCCTGCCAGGCCACGTCGGCCTTTCCGTCGCCGGTGCCCAGGGCGCGGATGGTCGAGGGGAAGTCGTTCCCGGGAAATTCGGCGATCTGCGCGGGTGCGCTCCACGCGGGGGAGGCCGCGTGGGAATCGTAGGTGACGCTGTGTACGGTGCGGTAGTCCATGGTCCACACCGCCAGCACCACCCCGGGCGACGGACAGGTCACCGTGAGGTCCGAGCCCAGCGAAATGGCGTCTGCCGGGGTCGCCGCCTGGGGTGGCCCCCACGCGCCGCCGGCGTTCTGGAACGCGGCCATCAGCGTGCCGGTGCCGTTGTCCCGCCACACCACGACGACGAAGCCCGGTGTCGCGGCGGCCTCGGCGTACGAGATGTCGGTGGTGTCGCCGCTCACCCTGACCGGGGCGTCCAGCCAGCCGGTCGGCCGGGTGGGATCAGTGCGCGTGGCGTAGACACCGCCGTCCTTGCCCAGCATCACCACGGTGATGCGGCCCGGTCCCGATGACAGCGCGCGCGGCGTGGGTTCCTCCCGCACCGTGTTCTCCGCGCTGATGGCCACCGACGGTTTCCAGACCGGTGCGGTCGCGGTGGAGTCGTAGGACGTGGTGCGGAGCTGTGCCTTGTCCGGGTCCCGCCATACCAGCACGGTGTGCCCCGGCCGGTCCGATGCCGCGGCCAAGGACGCCATGCTGTCCGGCACCGCCACCGGCGTCCAGGGGGACCATCCGGGGGTGCGTGGGTCCTTGGCCCAGTGGGCCACGGTGTCGTGGAGCCCCATGAGCTTGGCCAGACCCGTCCTGACCCGCATATCGGCGCGTAGCTCATCGGCATAGTAGGCCCGGGCGTCGTCGTATTCGGCCTGTCCTCCCGGACGCCACCCGACTTCGGTGTGCCCCGTGTCGTAGCCGGTGATGTGGTCCACGCACTGGTGGGCCAGGAAGTAGCTTCCGCGGTTGTCCGGACCGCCGCCGGTATGCGGTTCGATGGCCTGGTCGGCGTGGTGGAACACCCAGTCCAGCCGGGCCGCGTGCCGGGCCAGCTCCTCGCGGGCCAGCCGGTCCTCGCGGTACTGGGGATTGAGCCCGGCGATCACGCCGAACCGGACGGTCAGCACATAGACATAGGCGATGTACGCCAGCCGGTGGTCGAAGACACTCTCCGGCGAGTTCGGATCGGGGCGGTAGAAGTAGGAATCGCCCTCCAGCAGCGTATTCGCCGCCAGCCGTGAGTTGTTGTCCGCGTTGGACCGCAGGAGCGGGTCCTTCCGCCCGTCGGCAGCCCAGCTGTTGAGCTCGTCCATCGCGGTGCGGGCCCGCCCGCGCAGGCCGTCCAGGTCGCGCCGCAGATTGAGGACGTACGCCTGCTGCTCGACTCTGACCGCCTGCTTCACGGCCTCCAGCACCTCGTCGAACCGCCCCTGGAGGGCGACGAAATCCTGGTGCAGCACCTCCAGTCGGGCCAGGATCTCCTCTTCGGGAGTGGGGGTGTGGCTGCCGAGGCTGACGAAGGCGACGATGCCCTGGTATGCCTCGTACGCCTTCTTGCCTGCTTCGTAGATCGCCAGTGCCGTGAGGACGGGCGTGGGCGTGGCCATATTCGGTGTTCCCCCCAGACCTGTGCCCCCCGTGGGCACGCCTGACGCAAGTGAACCACCGGACAAGTACACATATGCTGGAAAAATACTTGAGCGCCCCCCATATGCGCCGTGAGCCCCTCATAGGGCACCGTTCCGGGGCGATGGATTTCGGACAGCGTTCGAGACGAAACGTGTTCTTAACAGGAATTTACGCGTGAGAAACGACACCCGCCGACGTTGACGCCGGAAGGTAGCGAACCACCTCCGGAGAGGTAGATGGTTATTGCAGGCAACCGTTTTTCGGCACTTCGATCGAAAGGGTTGATCACTGTGTGTGGCATCACCGGCTGGGTTTCCTACCGCCGCGACCTGACCTCTCACCGACAGCTCCTCGACACCATGACGGAGACGATGGCGTGCCGCGGCCCGGACGCGTCGGGCACCTGGGTCACCGGCCGGGCGGCGCTCGGCCATCGCAGGCTGGCCGTCATCGACCTGCCCGGCGGGGCCCAGCCCATGACCGTCGAGACGGCCGACGGCCCCGTCACCATGGTGTACTCCGGTGAGGCGTACAACTTCACCGAGCTGCGCGGAGAACTGCGCCGCAGGGGCCACGGCTTCACCACCGACTCCGACACCGAGGTCGTCCTGCGCGGCTATCTGGAGTGGGGCGAAGCCCTCACCGAGAAGCTCAACGGCATGTACGCCTTCGCCATCTGGGACTCCCGCACCGAGAAGCTGGTGATGGTCCGGGACCGGATGGGCATCAAGCCGTTCTACTACTACGAGACCGACGACGGCGTGCTCTTCGGCTCCGAGCCCAAGGCCATCCTCGCCAACCCGCTCGCCGCCCCCGTGATCGGCGTCGACGGGCTGCGCGAGATCTTCTCGTTCGCCAAGACACCGGGCGAGGCCATATGGAAGGGCATGAAGGAACTGCGCCCCGGCCATCTGGCCGTCGTCGACAGCAACGGGCTGCGGGAGCGGGCGTACTGGCGTCTGGAGGTCTCCGAACACACCGATGACCAGCGGACGACCGTCGCCCATGTGCGGGAGCTGCTGGACGACATCATCGCCCGCCAGCTCGTGGCGGACGTGCCCCGCTGCACCCTGCTCTCCGGCGGGCTCGACTCCTCCGCGATGACCTCGATCGCCGCCCGCAGGCTCGCCGAGGACGGCGAGACCGTCCGCAGCTTCGCCGTCGACTTCCCCGACCAGGCGGAGAACTTCCGCGCCATCGACGTCGCACCCAGCGTCGACACGCCGTATGTACACGCCGTGGCCGAGTATGTGAAGTGCGACCACCAGGACATCGTGCTCGACGGCTCCGCCCTGTCCGACCCGGCCGTCAGGCGGGCCGCCATCGCCGCCCGGGACCTGCCCACCGGGCTCGGCGACCGGGACAACTCGCTCTACCTGCTGTTCAAGGCGGTCCGCGAGCAGTCGACGGTGGCGCTGTCCGGCGAGTCGGCCGACGAGGTCTTCGGCGGCTATCCGTGGTTCCACGACGAGCGGCGCGAGGCCGACACCTTCCCGTGGCTCGCCGGTGGGCAGATGCTCGGCGACACCAAGACCCTGCTCTCCGACGACCTCGCCGCCCGGCTCGACCTGGACACCTACCTCGGCGACCGCTACGTCGCCGCGCTGAAGGAAGTCCCCCTCAAGGAGGGCGAGTCCGGCCTGGAGAAGCGCATGCGGCAGGTCTGCTATCTGCATCTCACCCGCATGGTCAACACGCTCCTCGACCGCAAGGACCGGATGAGCATGGCGGTGGGCCTTGAGGTCAGGGTGCCGTTCTGCGACCACCGGCTCGTGAGTTACGTCTTCAACACCCCGTGGTCGCTGAAGACGTTCGACGGCCGGGAGAAGAGCATTCTGCGCGAGGCCACCCGGGATGTGCTGCCCGAGTCGGTCGCGAACCGCAAGAAGAGCGGCTACCCCGGCAGTTTCGACCCCGCCTACCTGACCGCCATCAAGCGGCAGGCGAACGAGCTCATCACCTCGGGCCACCCGGCCCTCGACCTGTGCCGCGTCGAGACGCTCAAGCAGGCCATCGCCGCACCGGGCGAGGCCATCACCACCCAGCAGCGCGCCGCCATCGAACGCGCCCTCGACCTGGCCACCTGGCTGGACCTGCGGAAGCCCACCATCACGCTGGACTGACCCGTGCCGCGCCGCCCCGGACGGCTCTACGGCACGTTGCCACTACGACACATTGCCGCTACGACACGTTGGCCGCTACGACACGCTGAAGGAAATCTTCTCCAGCACGGGTCCGGCGCCGGAAACCTGTCCCTCGGCAAGCTCCTCGGTGTACTGGCCGTTGGTCTGGAGGGCGCTCAGGGCCGCAGCCGAGAGATTGACGGTGATGCTGATGCCGCCCTCGGAACCCGGGGCCCGGTCAATGCTGATCTGGTTGCTCATGTCCGGGACGCTACCCCCAACGCACCGTCCTCCGGATGAATTTGAGCATTGATAGCAAAGCGCTGGACGGCGGCGGGGAGGTGGCTCAGTGGCCCGTCCACCGAGGGCGGCGTTTTTCGGCGAACGCCCGCGGGCCCTCCTGCGCGTCGGCGGAGGCCAGCATGGCCCGGTACGCGGGCAGGTCACCGTGGCGGAGGTGTTCGTAGCCCTCCTCGACCGTGGAGGCGGCCGTGGTGCGCAGGATTTCCTTGATGGCCGCCACCGCCAGCGGCGCCGCGGCACGGATGTCGCGCGCCACTCGCAGTGCCGTCTCCATCAGGTCGGGGCCGTCGACGACGCGGTTGACCAGACCCCACCGTTCCGCCTCGTGCGCGGGCATCCGGCGGCCGGTCAGCAGGAGATCCCTCGCGACCGCCTGCGGGAGGCGCCGGGGAAGCCGCAGCACGCCCCCGGAGTCGGGGACCATGCCGAGCGGCGCCTCCGGCAGGGCGAACTCGGCATGGTCGGCGGCGACGATCAGGTCGGCGGCCAGGGCGAGTTCGAAACCGCCGCCCAGCGCGAGGCCGCCGACCGCCGCGATGACGGGCTTGTCGAGGCCGAAGAGTTCGGTGAGCCCGGCGAAGCCCCCCGGGCCGTGATCGGCGTCGATGGCCTCCCCCGACGCCGCGGCCTTGAGATCCCATCCCGCCGAAAAGAACCGCTGTCCGGCGCCGGTCAGCACCGCCACACGCAGGGTCTTGTCCCGGGCCAGCCGGTCGAAGGCCGAGTGGAGCGCACGGCTGGTGGCCACGTCGATCGCGTTCGCCTTGGGACGGTCCAGGGTCACCACCAGGACGCCGCCGTCGGCCTCCATGCGTACCGGGTCAGCCATCCGCTTCTCCTCGTTCGTCGGACCCCAGCCTGATCAGCACATCGGCGGCCACGACGCCGCCGCGGCCGGGAAGGACCAGCAGGGGGTTGATGTCGAGTTCCCGGAGTGTGTGCGCGTGGCCGCGCGCGTGGTCGGCCACCGCCGCCACCGCGTCGACGACCGCGTCGACGTCACCCGGTGGCTGTCCGCGGAAGCCCGTCAGCAACGGCCAGACGCGCAGCCGTCGCAGGGTGGCGCACCGACGTCGCTCTTGTGTGCGATCGTCTCCGACAGCGCCTTCACCACCACGGGGAATCCGATGTCCCGGGCCACTTCGGCGGCAGCCCCGGCCGTGGCCACGGCACCCTCCGGAACGGGCACGCCCCACGCGGCGAGGGCCCGCTTGCCGCGCCACTCGTCGAGCGGGCTCGTCGCCCGTGGTCCGCTGCGTGAACGGCTCTACCCACCGATCGACTCATGGGGCGCCGAGGACCCGTACCCCGACCGCTTCGACCAGCAGGGCACGGTGGATGCCACCTGCTATCTGGCGGCGCCGACGGCGCTCGGCTTCATCGAGCACACCTGGGGCTGGCAGCACGCCCGTCGCTATATGGACCATCTGGCCGGTTACGCCGCGCAGGTCATCGGTGCCGCGTTCACCGAGCTGACCGGCCTTCACCGCTTCGGCGGCATCGGCTATCTGCGGGTGTCCGCGCACGTCCACAACACCGCCGCCGACTACGAGTACTTCGCCGAGGCCTGCGTCCCCGTCCTCGGTGAGTGGGCCCGCGCGGCTCGCGGGCAGCACGGCGCACCGTAATGGCGCGACACCGCGTACGTCCTCTCTACCCCCGTTAGAGGTGCCGCAGCTTGTCCGGGTTGCGGATGATGCGGATCTCCGTGATCCGGCCGTCGGCGACCTCCACGCAGACGACGGTGTCCGGGCGGCCCGCGACGGTGAGGAGCAGTCCCGGTCGGCCGTTGACGTCGACCGCGTGTACGCGGGGGTCGTCCATCGGCTGGGTGACGACGGCGACGAGGAAACGGGCCACCTTCTCCGCGCCGCGCTGCGGGCGGACGGCGGCCTTCACCTTGCCGCCGCCGTCGCTCCACGCCGTCACATCGGGGGCGAGCAGCTCCATCATCCGGTTGAGGTCGCCGCCGAGACACGCGGCCAGGAACTCATCGGTGACCTGTCGCCGCACCTCGGCCGGTGTGTCGTAGCGCGGCTGCCGGTCCCGGACGTGTGACCTGGCCCGGTGGCCGACCTGCCGTACGGACGCCTCGCTGCGCTCCAGCACTCCGGCGATCTCCTTGAACGAGAAGCCGAAGGCCTCCTTGAGCACGAAGACCGCCCGCTCCAGCGGCGAGAGGTTGTCGAGGACGACGAGCAGGGCGAGGGACACCGACTCGGCCAGCTCCACCTCCTCGGCGGCGTCGGGCCGGGTGACCAGCGGCTCGGGCAGCCAGGGCCCGACGTACTGCTCGCGGGTGACGGCCGCCGAGGTGAGCCGGTTGAGGGCGAGGTTGGTGACCGTACGGGTCAGATAGCCCGCCGGGTTGTCCACGGCGGTGGACACCTGACTGCAGCGCAGCCAGGTGTCCTGCACGATGTCCTCGGCGTCCGCGACGCTGCCGAGCATGCGGTAGGCGATGCCGAACAGCATGCGTCGGTGGTGTTCAAAGGTGGTTGCGTCGATCACACCCGCGACGGTACCGCGCAGTCGTCCGCGAAACCCTGGCCGACCAGGCCGAAGGCGCTGTTGACGCGCGAGCGGTAGTTCTCCAGGGCGACCATGGCGGTGAGTTCGACGAAGGCGGCCTCACCGAGCCGTTCGATGAGGGCGGCGGCCAGCTCGTCGGTGACCCGGGGTTCGGTCTCGGTCATGGCCTCGGCGTAGTCCAGGACGAGCAGCTCCAGCTCGGTGAAGACCTCCTGGTGATCGCGCCACTGCGGGACCTTGCTGATCTTGTCCATGGACAGCCCGAGGGTGTGGGCCTCCCAGTGGCCGAAGTCCATGCACCACGAGCAGTTGATCTTGGCCGCCGCGGCCATGACGGCGAGGTGCTTGAGGCTCTGGTCGCAACGGTTCCACTTGGCGGCACCGCGCTCCTGCCGGACGTAGGTGAGCAGCACCCGCGCGTTGTGGCCGACGGCCAGTCCGGGGTCGAGCACCTTGCCGTAGGTGCGCCGGGAGTACCAGGCGCCGATGCGGTTGAGCAGGGTGCGGGGCGGGGTGAGCGAGATACGGGCCATGGCGGGTTCTCCTTTGTCGAGGGCCTCCGGAGGTGTGACAAGGGAGATCGCCGAAGTGTGACATCCGGTGGCGCCGCGCCTGCTCCGCAGACACCTCGACGGCATCGTCGCCTGCTCGGCCGGGGTATGGCTGACGGTGGGCTCCGGCCGGGTGCGCCCCCGGCCACCGGGTCCGGCATGACCGACGACTCCGGCCGCGCGGCCGGAGTCCCACTGGAACGGGGAACATCGTGAGCACACAGCAGCCCTGTCTCGTCCTGGTGTACCAACGGACGACGCTGCCCTGGGTCTTCGAGAGCGCCGAGCGCGCGGGCATCCGTATCGTCCTGGTCCCCCGCCCCGATGAGACCGTGACCCCGGATCGGCTGCCCCCGGCCGTGGCCGACTTGTTACGCCTGGACATCGACGGGGACCGTGCGGGGGCCCTGGCCACGCTGCGGCGACGGCACGAGACCACTCCGTTCCAGGGCATCTGCACCCTGTACGACCCGGCCGTGCCGTTCGTGGCGGAGGCCGCCGGGCTCCTCGGGCTGCCCGGTATCGGGCGGGACGCGGCGCTCGGCGCGCAGGACAAGCGGGTGATGCGGGAGCGGCTGGCCGCGGCGGGGCTCAACGTGCCCCGCTTCGTCGCCCTGAAGTCCCCTTCCGCCTGGGAGGAGGCCGCCCACCTGGACTTTCCCGTGGTGGTCAAGCCCGCGCAGGGCTTCTCCAGCCTCGGTGTCACCAAGGCGGAACGCCCGGACGAGCTGAAGGCCGTGGTCGAGGAGGTGTGGCAGATCTGCCGTGGCACGCTGGGCCGGGTCGACGGTGTGATCGTGGAGGAGTATCTCGACGGGCCCGAGTTCGCCGTGGAATCCCTCGCCCACCGTGGGCAGGTGACGGTGTGCGCCATCGGCTACAAGGGCGAACCCGAGGGCCCCTACTTCGAGGAGAGCGTCTACCGCGCCCCGGCCGTCCTGCCCGAGGCGGTGCGGGACGCCATCCGGCGCGAGGTCACCGCCGCGCACACCGCCCTCGGCATCGCCGACGGCCCCACCCACACCGAACTGCGGCTGCGCGGCGGGCGGCCGTATCTGCTGGAGCTGGGGGCGCGCATCGGCGGTTCGGGGGTCTCGGGGTACATCGTCCGGAACGTCACCGGGCGGGACTTCGCCGCGGACGCGCTGCGGATCGCCACCGGGCTGCCGCCACGCGACTTCGGCACCGGCCGCACCCCCTCCGCCACGGGGGCGGCGGCCAACTACATCGTGCCGTGCGGCGGTTCGGGGCGGATCACCGCCATCAACGGCCTGGACGAGGTGCGCGCCGACCCCCGGGTGGACCACGTCGTGCAGATGCTCTTCCCCGGCGATGTGGTGCGGCCCTACCCGCACTTCACCGGGTATCCGGCGTTCATCCTGTCCCGGCACACCACCACCGCCGAGGCCGAGCAGTTCCACCGCGCGCTGGAGACCGCCATCCGCGTCGAGTACGCCCCGGAGGCGGTGGCCGAGGCGTAGGCCCGGCCGGTACGCGCCCGCTAGGTTCGGGTGACCGGGGCCTGCCACACGGCGACGATCGCGTCGATGAGGCCGGTGGCGGTGTCGTGCCAGGTCGTGCGGGAGGTGGGGGCGGCGTCGGCGAGGGCGCGCTCGCGTTCGGCGGTCATCTGCCTGATGAGGTGGCGGGTCATGGCGGCCCGTTCGGCGTGCACCTCGGCGGGCAGGTCGGGCAGGCAGCGATTCATCCCGTCCTGCAGCGGGTGCAGCGACGGGGCGGCGGCGAAGGCTTCCGCGGTGGTGACGGCCTGGAGCGCGGGGTCGGCCGTGACCTGGTCGATGAACCGCGCGTACCAGCTGGGGTGGCCCAGGGCGGCCAGGTGCTCGGTGGTCGGGCGGACCGCGCAGGCCACCCAGTCCCGTAGCTCGGTGGAGTCGCCGATGGCGGCCAGCATCTCCGCGCGGAGCCGCTCCATCTGCTCGGCGTGCCGCCGGACGATCGCCCGGACCAGGTCGGCCTTGGTGCCGAAATGGTAATTGACCGCGGCGTTGTTGCCCTGTCCGGCGGCCGCGCTGATCTGGCGGTTGGCCACCGCGTGCACCCCGTGCTCGGCGAACAGCCGCTCCGCCGCCGTCAGCAGCGCCTCGCGTGTCGCGCTGACCCGCTCGTCCTGCTTCGTTCTGGCTGCCATCATCATCACCGCCGTATTAAAACCAATGCTTTAAAGCATACCCCGTGTCGCGGCGCGCGGCCGCGAGATGCCCTGCCGGTGGGCTTCCTGCCGCCACCGGCAGGGCATGCCGTGCCGCACTACCTCAGCACCTCAGCGGCAGGTGCGTCCGGTGTTGATGCACCGCACCATCTGGTTCATCACGCGCTCGTCGAAGACGTTGATGAAGTCCCCGTGGTCGGTGACCGGCTTGTGCAACTGCTCGGGGAATCCGTCCACGGCGAAGAACGGCCGGGTCTTCCCGTTGTCCTTCAGGCTGGGCGCGTCCACGTCGTACACCAGGCGCTGCACCAGCTGCGGAATCGCCACGAAGCCCTTCGGGCAGCGGCCTTCGGTGTCCGTGAACGCCACGTGGGAGCGGTGGTTGGCGCTGTCGGCGTTCTTGCCGTCCCAGCAGCTCTGGAACTTCGCGGTACGCACCACATCGCTGCCCTGCGGGCAGATCGGGTACTTGTCCTTCAGCTGCCGGTTCTCGAACCCGGTGCAGCTCCAGGAGGCGTTGGCGTTGGCCGTCCCGTTGCTGAAGGCCTTCGCGTCGCCGGTGATGATGCGCAGGAACCTGGGCATCGCCACGACCTTGCCACGCGGGTTGCCCGCGTACTCCAGGGTGACCTTCTTGGCCGTCAGGATGCGGCCGGTGTTGCCCTCCGCGCCACCGCCCTGCCGGTCCGCGTCGAACTCCCGGCTGCCGTCCTGCAGCCGCAGCACCGGCCAGTAGTAGGTGGACTTGTCGCCCTGGTTCTGGCAGCTGGTGCGCCCGGCGGCGAAGGCGTTGTTGTCGGCGAACGCGTTGTTGGCCTGGTTGCCGACGTAGTCGTGGGTGTGGTGTGCGCCGTTGGACACGCCCGGGGCGACGATGACGTTGTCGGTGTTGTAGAGCTTGTTGGCGTTGACGCCGCACTTGGTGGCGAAGAGGCCCTTGGAGGCGTTGCGCGCGGGGCGCGGTGTGCGCGCGTTGGGCTGGACACTGGTGATGTCCACGAAGTCCGCGGCCACCGGGCCGTTGCCGCCCTGGTTTCCACCCTGGTTGCCGCCCTGCCCGCCACCCTGGTTGCCACCTTGCTGACCACCACCGCCGCCCTGGTTGCCGGAGGCCTTCAGCGTGCAGGAGGCGAGCCCGTCGAGACCCTGCGGCTTGGTGGCCACCCGGCCGATGGCGATCGAGATCCGGTCGATGGTCGCCGTGCGCTTGTCCTTCAGCGGACCCACGATCGCGTTCTGCGCGAAGTTGACGTCCTGCTGGATCGCCCGCTGGGACCCGGCCAGCCGCTGGTACGCCTCGGCCACCTGCTTGTCCAGCAGGGCGAGCTCCCGGTCCACCTCGGCCCGGGCCCGCTCGGGCACCGCGCTCAGGCGCTGGCCGACGTCGGGACAGTCGATGGTCGAGGCCTGGGCGGATAACGCCCGGTCGCCGGTGCCGCTCTGCCGCGAGTCGCCCGCGTCGGCCGAGGCGTACATGTTGACCGTCACCAGTCCGCCCGCCCCCAGGGCCAGTGCGGCGGTGGCGACGATCGCCCGTCTCGCGGTCTTCGACCGTCTACGCGTGTTGCGTCGCATGGAACTCCTCTGTCATGTCGGACGCGTTCGACGGAAGGCTATAGCCACACAACCGGACCGGATCGGCGGGGTGGATCACCTCACCGAGCGATCCGCGACCAAAGTTTGCCTAAGGGTCTTAGGCAAACGAATAATGACGTCTTTCGACGGGGCGACGGAGAGGGAGGGCATGGCATACGCAGGGCTGACCGCGGAGCGTCTGACCCGGGCCGGGGCGGAGCTGGCCGACGAGGTGGGCTTCGACCAGGTGACCGTATCGGAGCTGGCCAGGCGGTTCGACGTCAAGGTCGCGAGCCTGTACTCGCACCTGAAGAACTCCCGCGACCTCAAGACCAGGATCGCCCTGCTCGCCCTGGAGGAACTCGCCGACCGGGCCGCCGACGCGCTGGCCGGGCGGGCCGGGAAGGACGCCCTGACCGCCTTCGGACACGTCTACCGCGACTACGCCCACGAGCACCCCGGCCGCTACACCGCGGCCCAGTTCAGGCTCGACCCCGAGGCGGCGGCCGCCAGCGCGGGCGGCAGGCACTCGCAGATGACGCGGGCGATCCTGCGCGGCTACGACCTGACGGAGCCGGACCAGACGCATGCGGTCCGGCTGCTCGGCAGCGTCTTCCACGGCTTCGTCAGCCTGGAGTTGGCGGGCGGGTTCAGCCACAGCGCCCCCGACGCGGAGGAATCCTGGGCCCGGGTCCTGGACTCGCTCGACGCCCTGCTGCGCAACTGGCCCGCGCCCTGATCACACCCCGGAAGCACCCGGGCCGCCACCACCGGCGCATAGCCCATTCGCTCCCCTTCGGGCCCGCCCGCTGCGCATCGTCCGTCCCTCCGGTGACCTGCGTAAACGATCAAGCGGAGCGTTGGCCACGCCGCCGCGGGGTCACGCCTCGTGTTGCGGCGGTGGCGGACTGTCGGTTGTCTCATGAGCGGAACACCTCACAGGTGCCGCGTGATCGGGCCGACCACTGCCGTTGGAGGATTTTCATGCGTTACGTACCCGCCGGTGCCGGCATCGGCCTGGTTCTCTGTGCCCTGACGCTGCAGGGTCCGGCCGCTGCCGCCGATGACTCGGAGCTCCGCATCAGCCCGAGGAAGGGCGCCCCGGGGTCCACGGTCACCGTCAGTACGACCGCCTGCGGCTCGGACGTGACCTACGGCAAGGGCTCCGCGGGCGGAGACGAGTTCCATCTGTTCGACGACGACCACAGTGGCGTGCTCACCGGCCACTTCCGGATTCCCGAGGGAGCCGCGTCCGGTGGCCACGACGTCATCGTGAAGTGTCCGCCGAGCACCAAGATCACGGACACGGTCAAGGTCAAGCGCAGCCGTCCCAGTGGCGGGGTCCACGCCGGATTCGGGCCTGCCGCGCTCGGCGGCAACAAGCCGACCCTCCTCGGCGGCACCGTCCTGGCCGTCACGGCCGGAAGTGTGCTCATGATGCGCCGCCACAGGAGCGTCCGGCGCTAGGTCCCCGGCGCATCCCGAGCATCCCGGGGACGGGCGGTGGCGTGGGACGCGGAGGTGGCCGTCGTCGGCGCGGGCGCGGCCGGTCTGACACTGGCCCACCGGCTCGCCAGTCTGCCCTCCGCGCCCCGCGTGCTGCTGATCGGGGCGCCGGACGGGCCGCTGCGGCCACCGGAGCGGACGTGGTGCTGGTGGGAGGAGCCGGGCGGTGAGCTCGACGTGGCGCTGACGGCCCGCTGGAGCCGGGTCAGGGTCCGCGGCGCCGACGGCCACCCACTGGACCGCGAACTCGCGCCGTTCGTCTACAAGATGCTGCGCTCGCGCGACTTCGAGCACTGGGTGGCCGCCCGGCTCGACGCGGCACCCTCGGTGCGGCGGGTGGAGGCGGTGGTGGACGAGGTGCGCGACGACACGGGCGGCGCGCTCGTGCGGGGCACCCGCGCCGGGGGCCGCCCGGTGGTGTGGCGCACCCGGTGGGCCTTCGACTCCCGCCCGGCGGCCGCCCTGCCTCCGGCCCGCACCACGCTGCTCCAGCACTTCCGGGGCTGGTTCATCCGCTGCGACACCCCGGCCCTGGACCCGGCGGTGGCCGAGCTGATGGACTTCCGCACCCCGCAGCCGGACCGCGGTCTGTCCTTCGGCTACGTACTGCCGCTGAGCGACCGTGAGGCGCTGGTGGAATACACCGAGTTCTCGCCCTCGGTGCTGGACGACGCCGCGTACGACGCGGCCCTGCGCCACTACACCGGGGCCGTGCTGCGGCTGCCGCCCTTCCGGGTGCTCTCCACCGAGCAGGGCGTCATCCCCATGACGGACGGCCGCTTCCCCCGCCACGCGGGCGCCAGCGTCTTCCGGATCGGCACCGCGGGCGGCGCCACCCGCCCGGCCACCGGTTACACGTTCGCCGCCGTGCGGCGGCAGTCCCACGCGGTGGCGGCGGCCCTCGCCGCGGGCCGCCGCCCGGTGCCGCCGGCGCCGTATCCGGCCCGCGCGCTGGCGATGGACGCGGCGATGCTGCGCGCCCTGGCCACCGGCCGGGTGGCCGGTGCCGAGGTCTTCACCGGGCTCTTCCGCCACGTCCCCGCCGCCCGTCTGCTGCGTTTCCTCGACGGCCGCACCGGTCTGGCGGAGGACGTCATGGTCGGTGTGCGGACACCGGTGGCACCCATGCTGCGGACGGTGGCCGAACTGCCC
The DNA here is from genome assembly GCF_040629205.1 of Streptomyces sp. NPDC005962. Taxonomy (NCBI): domain Bacteria; kingdom Bacillati; phylum Actinomycetota; class Actinomycetes; order Kitasatosporales; family Streptomycetaceae; genus Streptomyces; species Streptomyces sp. NPDC005962. The sequence continues at coordinate 38,068 of NZ_JBEXVE010000028.1, forward strand.
TGGCTCCGGCGTCGTGCCCACCGCCACCGGCCGGGCGCCACCGAGGCGGTTCGGTGACGCCCCCGGCGGCGGCCCGGCGGGGGCGGGACCGGCGGGCCGAGGTGCTGCCGGTGGCGGCGGGGCGGGCCCGGGTCCCGGCCGGGCGGGCGCCACGGGTCGCCGTGGTGGGCGGCGGGATCGCGGGACTCGCGGCGGCGACCGGACTGGCCGAGCGCGGGGTCGCGGTGGTGCTGTACGAGCGCCGGGCGATGCTCGGCGGGCGGCTGGCCGGGTGGCCGACGACGCTCGCGGACGGGTCGGCGGCGACGATGTGCCGTGGGTTCCACGCCTTCTTCCGGCAGTACTACAACCTGCGCGGACTGCTGCGGCGGATCGACCCGGCCTTGAGCGTGCTCACCGGGCTGCCGGACTATCCGCTGTGGCACAGCTCGGGCCTGCGGGACGGTTTCGCGGGCGTCCCGCGCACCCCGCCGTGGTCCGCGCTCGGCTTCGTCGCGCGCAGTCCGTCGTTCGGCTGGCGGGATCTGGCGGGTATGGACCCGGTGGCCGCGCTGCCGCTGTTCGACGTCCGGCTGCCGCGTATCCACCAGCGGCTGGACACGCTGAGCGCGGCGGAGTTCCTGGACGCGGTCGGCTTCCCGGCGGCGGCCCGGCACCTGGCGTTCGAGGTGTTCTCCCGCAGCTTCTTCGTCGATCCGGGCGAGTTGTCCGCGGCCGAGCTGGCGGTGATGTTCCACATCTACTTCCTCGGGTCGAGCGAGGGGCTGCTGTTCGACGTGGTGCGCGAGCCGTTCCCGTACGCGCTGTGGGAACCGCTGCGGCGCTATCTGGAGGGTCATGGCACGCGGGTGCGGCTGGGCGCCGCCGTGGAGTCGGTGCGGCCGCTGGGCGGCGGGCGGGTGGCGGTGGACGGGGAGGCGTACGACGGGGTGGTGCTCGCCCTGGACACCGCGGGGCTGCGCACGGTGGTCGCGCACTCCCCCGGCCTGGGCGACCCGGGGTGGCGGGAGCGGATCGCGGCCCTGCGGACCGCGCCGCCGTTCCTGGTCTCCCGTCTGTGGCTCGGTGCCCCCACGGACCCCGGCCGCCCCGGCTTCCTCGGCACGAGCGGCTACGGCCCGCTCGACAACGTCAGTGTGGTGTCCCGGTGGGAGGGCGAAGCGGCCCGGTGGGCGGCGGCCACCGGCGGGTCGGTGCTGGAGTTGCACGCGTACGCCGTCGACCCGGCGGCCGAACGGGCCGCCGTGGAGCGGCGGTTGCGGGAGGAGCTGTCCCGGGTCTACCCCGAGACCCGGGATGCCGAGGTGGTCGACGTACGCCACGTATGGCGCGCCGACTGCCCGGCCTTCCCCGTGGGCCGCCACCGCGACCGGCCCACGGTGCGCACCCCCGATCCGGCGGTGATGCTGGCCGGGGACCTGGTCCGCACCGATCTGCCGGTGGCCCTGATGGAACGCGCGGCCACCAGCGGATTCCTGGCCGCCAACGCCCTGCTCGCCCGCTGGGGCGTGCGCGGCCAGCGGCTGTGGACGGTCCCCCGCCACGGCCGCACGGCCGTGCTGCGCGGTGTGCACCGGCTGACGGATCTGACCACTCGTCAGCCCGGGAAGCGCCCCGACTCCCGCAGGGCCCAGCGGCGTTCGGCGTAGGCGAGGTCGTCGCGCCACAGGCGGCCGGAGGCGGCGCGCATCAGCGGCCGCAGCAGGGGTGCGGCGGCGCGGGCGACGGCGAAGCCGGGGCGGTCGGACGTGGCGAGGACCGCCTCGACGACGGCGGTACGGGGGCGGCCGCGGTGGTCGGGGGCCAGCGGGGTGGCGTGGGTCTCGACGACGGAGCCGCGGCCCTCGCCGTCGGTGATGCGCATGACGACGGTGCGGGGTCCGGGTGCGGAGAAGACGGCGCGGACGGGGACGACGACGCGGCCCGCGAGCTTGAAGGACACCCGGACGGCGAGGCCGTCCTCGCCACCGGGCACGGCGGTTTCCTCGACGGTGAGATCGACGAAGGAGTACGGATGCAGCCACGCGCCGTGCCACGGGTCGAGGCGGTTGGCGACGACGTCGGCCGGTTCGCAGGTGCCGGTGGTGTCGTGGACGGCGGCGACGGTGGCCCCGGCCGCCGGGCGGGGCGGCAGCACGGGGCGTTCCAGCGGCTCCTCGCCACCGGCCGCGTCGAGCCGTACCCAGGCGAGGACGCCGTCGTCGTGGGCGGGCAGCGGGGACCAGCCCGTGGCGGTGTCCTCGTGCGGGGCGAGGCCGTGCCAGTGGCAGACGAGGCGGCCGCGGCTGACCGTCGCGTCCTTCAGCGGCGCCCCGAGGTGCGGGCACGCGCCGGGCCCGGCGAGGAGGCGGCCGATGGCGTCCCGCCAGGCCACCACCTCGGTGTGGGCGATCGTCCGGCCGAAGGGGCGGCCCGGGGTGACGGCGGCGGACGCGCCGAGCACGTACCAGTTGCCCGACGGGCGGTCCCGGGCCCGTTTCAGGGCCGCGGCGATCTGGGCGGGCCTGGCCTCCCGCCAGGTGGGCCGCTGCCGGTCCCAGGGGAGGGCGCGGCGCCGCAGGGACAGCGGAAGGCTGCGGGGTACGGGTGGCGTCATGCGGCCTCCTCGGCGGGGAGCGGGCCGGGCGGGGTGGCGGGTGCGGTACGGGCGGCCAGCAGCCGGGCGGCGCCGACCCGGAGCAGTCCGTCGAGCGCGAGGGCGGCCCGTACCCGCCGCCGCACCGCCGACCGCCGGTGCAGCACCGTGTAGCCGTCGCGCTCGACGGCGGTGACGATGCCTCCGTAGAGCACGTACGCGGTACGGATGCAGGGGCGGGCCACCGGGTCGAGCATCGGGATGCCGGGCAGCGCGCGGCGGTAGTAGCCGCGGGTGAGCGCGGCGAAGTCGCGCAGTGCGGCGGTGATCCGCGGGTCCGGCCGTCCGGTGCGGCGGCTCCACCGCAGGTGTTCGGGGTCCACTCCGTGTGCCGCCAGCAGGTCGGCGGGCAGGTAGATCCGGCCGCGGTCCAGGTCCTCGCCCACGTCCCGCAGGAAGTTGGTGAGCTGGAAGGCGACGCCGAGCGCCGCCGCGTGCGGCTCGGCGTCCTCGCGGGGCGCGACATGGCCGAGTACGGGCAGCATCTGAAGGCCGATCACCGCCGCCGAACCGTGCATGTAGTGGCGCAGATGGGCGAAGGTGGGGTAGTCGGTGACGGTCAGGTCGGCGCGCATCGAGGCCATGAAGTCGGTGAAGTGCCGGTGGTCGATGCGGTAGGTGGCGGCGGTGTGCGCCAGTGCCCGTACGACGGCCTCGTCGCCGCGGCCGGTGCGCAGGGCCCGGGACAGCTCGTCCTCCAGCCGGTCCAGGCAGGCTTCGCGCGGGGCGGTGCCGGGGGTGTCCTGGAGGTCGTCCACGATGTCGTCGGCCCAGCGGGCGAAGCCGTAGAGGGCGTGCACGGCGGGGCGCCGGGCCGCGGGCAGGAGCCGGGTGGCCAGGAAGTACGTCCTGCCGTGGCGGGCGTTGAGCTGGCGGCAGCGCAGATAGTCGGCGCGCAGCGCCGGGTCGTGGATGCCCGCCGCGTCGAGTTCGTGTCGGGTCATGGGGGTCCTTGCCGGTGGAGAGCCCGCGGCCGGGTGGGGCGGGACCCGGAGCGGAAGTGGCGGGGACCGGGGTGGAAGTGGCGGGGACCCGGGCGGGGGTGGCCGGTGATGCGGGCGGCGGCCAGCTTGCCGGAGATGAGGACGGTCGGGACGCCCACGCCGGGGGTGGTGCCGCAGCCCGCCAGCACCACGTTCTCCGTTCCGCGGACGAGATTGGCCGGGCGGAAGGGCCCGGTCTGGCCGAAGGTGTGGGCGAGCGAGAACGGAGTGCCCGCGGCGTGTCCCTGGGCGGTCCAGTCGGCCGGGGTGACCAGGCATTCCTCTTCGATGGCCGCGCCGAGTCCGGTCAGGCCCCGGCGCTCCAGCTCGGCGAGAACACGGTCCCGGTAGCGCGGGCCCAGGGTGCCCCACGCGGTGGCGCCGGGTCCGATGTCGGTGTTGGGGCAGGGCGCGAGGACGTAGTGGACGTGGCGGCCGGGCGGCGCGAGGGCGGGGTCGTGGGTGGTGGGCCGGGTGATGAGGAGCGAGGGGTCGCTCATCAGCCGCCCGGAGACGGTGAGTTCCTCGAAGGTGGTGCGCCAGGCGGCGCCGAAGGAGAGGGTGTGGTGGGCCAGTTCGGGCCAGGTGCGGTCGGTGCCGGTGTGCAGGACGACGGCCGAGGGTGAGCGCCGTGTCCGCAGCGGGCGGCGCGGGGCGCGGCCCAGCAGCCGGTAGGCCTCGGTCAGTTCGCAGCTGAGGACGACGGCGTCGCAGGGCACGCGGCCGCTGGTGGTGATGACGGCGGTGACCCGTCCGGCCCGCCGCTCCAGCCCGGTGACCTCCTGGCCGTAGCGCAGGTCGGCACCGGCGTCGGCGGCCGCGGCGGCCAGCGCGCGGGGCACGGCGTGCATGCCGCCGCGGGGGAAGTACACGCCCGCGACGGTGTCCATGTAGGCGATGACGGCGTACGCGGCCAGGGCGCGGGCCGGTGGCACACCCGCGTAGAGGGCCTGGAAGGAGAAGATCCGGCGCAGCCGCTCGTCGTGGAGGAAGCGGCCGATGCCGGGGCCGAGCCGTCCGAAGCCGCCGAGCGCGGCCAGCCGGGCCAGGTCGGGGTGGACCAGCTGGAGCGGCGAGTCGAAGTTGGCGTCGATGAAGCGGGGCATCTGGGCCCGGTGGAGCGCCTCCAGCCAGGCGCGCAGCCGCCGGTATCCGGCCGCTTCGCGCGGCCCGGCGAAGGCGCGTACGGACTCCTCCATGGCGTCCGCGCCGGTGTGGACGTCGAGGCTGCTGCCGTCGGCGAACCTGGCCCGGTAGGCGGGGTGCAGGGCGACCAGGTCGAGCCGGTCGGACACCTCCTCCCCCACGGCGGCCAGGGCCTCGGCCAGCAGGTCCGGCATGGTGAGCACGGTGGGGCCGGTGTCGAAGTGGTAGCCGCCGCGCTCCAGCCGCCCGGCCCGGCCGCCGGGCCGGAGGGCGCGTTCGACGAGGGTCACCCGGCGTCCGGCGCCGAGCAGGTGCAGCGTGGCGGCGAGCCCGGACAGGCCCGCTCCGACCACCACGACATGGCCCGTGGGCCCGGCGACGGTCCTCATGGTCTTCAGTCTTCTGACATCCGGGCCGCGCACCCGCGCGAGGGGCCGTCCGGCCGAACGAATTCGACCGTGAGTGAGCCGCCCTGCGGCATTCGGGGGGCACACCCGCGCCGCCGCCCCCGGCCATTCCGGGGGTGGCGGCGCGGGTGTGCCGGGTGGGTCAGCCGGTGCCGGCCGCGGCTTCGGGCTGGACCTGCGGCGGCGCGGCGCTGGGCCGCCCCGCCGGGCGCGTGGCGGCGGAGACGGCCGCCATCACCACGATGTTGAGGAACAGCGCGATGACACCCACGTTCAGATCCTTGATCGCCTGCGGAAGTCCTGGCAGCAGACTGCCGACCGTGACACCGGAGAGGGTGACGACGGCGACCGCGACGACTCCGACGACGATGCCCGCGGCCGCCCCCTGCTTGGTGACCGGATTCCGCTTGGCCAGACTCGCGACCAGGGCGGGGAAGAGCTGGGTCACCAGGGCGTAGCCCATCAGCAGCAGGGACACGATCGAGTCGCCGCCGTTGAAGGTGAAGTAGAGGGACACCAGCGCGAGCGCGGGGACCAGCCACTGTGCCAGGCGGGTCACCTCGCGGTCGCTGCTCTGCGGGCGGGCGAGCCGGTAGACGTTCTTCGCCAGGCAGGTCGCGGACGTCATCAGGAGCAGCGATCCGGGGACCAGCGCGGTGAGCAGTCCCGCGCCGCCGACGATGCCCACGAACCACGGGGGGAACGTGGCGGTGGTGATGCGCAGCAGCGAGAGGTCCGCGTCGGCGCCCTTGAGGCCGGGCACGACGAGGATGGCGGCGAACCCGGCGAAGAAGACGAAGAGCAGGATGAGCTGGTAGAGCGGCATGAAGATGGCGTTGCGGCGGAAGACACGTTCGTTCTGCGCGCTGTAGGCGGCGCTGAAGGTGTGCGGCCACATGTAGAAGCCGAGTGCCGAGAGCAGCACGGTGGAGGCGAACCACGAGGTGCTCATGCCGCTGGAGGGCAGCGTGAGGAAGTGCGCCTGGCTCTTGTCGACCGCCTCGAACATGTTCTGGAAGCCGCCGAAGTAGTGGATCGGCAGGTAGATGCCAAGGATCAGGACGACCGCGAGGATGGTGACGTCCTTCATGACGGCGGTCCACGCGGAGCCGTGGATGCCCGAGATGGTGACGTACACGGTCAGGGCGACGGTGCCGATCACGATGGCCCAGTGGGAGGGGATGCGGCCGTCGGAGGAGACGGACACGATGATCCCGAGCCCCTTCAGCTGCAGGACCAGGTACGGCACCATCGCGATGACACCGACGAGCGCCACGAGCGCGCCGAGCAGCGGGCTCTCGAACTTGGCGACGAAGAAGTCGGACTGCGAGATGAGCCGGTGCTGTTTGGCGTAGCGCCAGACGGCCGGGAGCAGCCAGTAGGACAGCACGTAGGCGAGTGAGGCGTAACAGAGGATGTAGTACGCCGGGGCGCCCTTGCCATAGGCCCAGCCGGAGGCGCCGAGGAAGGTGAAGGTCGTGTAGATCTCGCCCGCCAGCAGCAGGAAGACGAAGATCGTGCCGAAGCCTCGGCCGCCGACCGACCACTGTTCGAGGTCCATGTCCCTGCCGCGGCGGGCGCGCAGCCCCAGCAGCAGCGCGGCGACGAGGAAGATGAAGATGACGGCGAGGGCGATCACGAGGTGCCTTCCTTACGGTTGGCGGGGTCGAGCCGGTAGATGACGGCCATGGTCGCCGAGATCAGGACGACCCACATGACCAGCCAGAAGAGGATGAACGGCATGCCGAGGACGTAGGGCGTCACCCGGTTCACGAAGAAGATCCCCCCGATGATCCCGATGAACGGGATCGCTCCGAGCAGATGGATGGGTTTCACGTCTAGAACCTCCTGGGGCGGGCCGCACTCCACAGATGGGGCGGGGCTCCTCTGGGGATGACACGAGCGTGGGACGGTCCCGCCGGGGTGCTGCCACCGGGGGACGGCTCGGCCCATGGGAGGGGGCGGTCGCCTCTCCCCGATCCAGGCCATTCCACTTCGCGGAAAACTTTTTTCAACTTGGGAGATGTATAGGTCCGCCCAAGAGCCCATGTCAACGCTTCGCACGCACTGGATAGATCAAACATTTCGTTGAAGCGGACCCATCGCCACGAACCGCCGCCAGGGGCTTGACGCCGACGCGTCCCACGCGTTGTTATTCCACTAAGCAAAAACCACTATCCGCATCGTGGAAGTCACGGCGTTCCCAAGGCGCCCCGAGTGTGCGAGGTCAGCCCATGTCCACACCGAGTCCCGGATTCGCCCTCACCCTGCGTGCGGAGGCCCCCGCCGACGCCACCTCCACCCGGCGGCTCGCCGCGGCGGTGGGCGACGCCGGGGGCGTGCTCACCGCGCTCGACGTCGTCGAGAGCGGCGCCGGCCACCTCGTGGTCGACCTCACCTGCGACGCCGTCGACAGCCACCACATCCAGGCGATCACCGACGCGGTCGCCGCGCTCGACGGGGTGAGCGTGCGCACCGTCGACGACCTCACGTTCCTCATGCACATCGGGGGCAAGCTGGAGGTCGGCTCCCGGGCCGAGCTGCGCGACCGCGACGACCTCTCCCGGGCCTACACACCCGGGGTGGCGCGCGTCTGCCGGGCCATCGCCGCCGACCCGGACGAGGCCCGGCGCCTCACCGTGAAGGGCAACACGGTCGCGGTCGTGACCGACGGCTCGGCCGTGCTCGGCCTGGGCAATCTGGGCCCCGAGGCGGCCCTGCCCGTCATGGAGGGCAAGGCCGCCCTGTTCAAGCGGTTCGCCGACGTGGACGCGTGGCCGGTGTGCCTGGACACCCAGGACACCGACGAGATCGTCCGGGCCGTCGAGCTGATCGCCCCGGTGTACGGGGGCGTCAACCTGGAGGACATCTCCGCACCGCGCTGCTTCGAGATCGAACGGCGGCTGCGCGAGAAGCTGGACATCCCGGTCTTCCACGACGACCAGCACGGTACGGCGGTCGTCGTCCTCGCCGCCCTCACCAACGCCCTGCGCGTGGTCGGCAAGAAACTGGCCGATACGACGATCGTGGTGAGCGGCGTGGGCGCCGCGGGAACCGCCATCATCCGGCTGCTGACCGCCGAGGGCGCCGGGGACATCGTGGCCTGCGACCGGTCCGGGGTCATCCACCGCGACCGGCCCGGCCTGGACGCCGCCCGCCGCGAGCTCGCGGAGCGCACCAACGCCGGGAACCGCTCCGGCAGCGTGGCGGAGGGCCTGCGTGGCGCGGACGTCTTCATCGGCGTGTCCGCGCCCGACATCCTGGGCGGCGATGACGTGGCGGCGATGGCGGACGACGCGATCGTCTTCGCCCTGGCCAACCCCGACCCCGAGATCGATCCGGTCCAGGCGCGGCGCCACGCCACCGTCGTCGCGACCGGCCGCAGCGACTACCCCAACCAGATCAACAACGTCCTGGCCTTCCCCGGAATCTTCCGCGGCCTCCTCGACGCGGGCGCCCGGGAGATCTCCGACGCGATGCTCATCGTGGCGGCCCGCGCCATCGCCGACACGGTCGCGGCCGGGGATCTGCACGCCGGACACATCGTCCCCAGCGTCTTCGACCCGGATGTGGCGCCCGCGGTCGCCGCGGCCGTCCGGGACGCGAGCCACGCCCGAGCCTGAACACAAGCACCTCCGCACAAGCACCTACTTCCTGGGATGTGAGAAATGAGCGCCCACCGTCTGCCGTACACCGTCAACCTGTCGATCCTCTTCACCGAGCTGCCGCTGCTGGAGCGCCCGGCCGCGGCGAAGGCCGCCGGGTTCGACGCCGTCGAGTTCTGGTGGCCCCACACCGTGGCGGTGCCGGATGACAAGGACGTCGACGCCTTCGTCCGCGCCGTGCGGGACGCCGGGGTCCAGCTGACCGGGCTGAACTTCTTCGCCGGGGACATGCCGGGCGGCGACCGCGGCCTGGTGTCCTGGCCCGCCCGCAGCGCCGAGTTCCGCGACAACATCGACGTGACCGTGGCGATCGGCGAGCAGCTGGGCTGCCGCGCGTTCAACGCCCTGTACGGCAACCGCGTCGAGGGGGCCGACCCGGCGGAGCAGGACGCCCTCGGCGCCGAGAACCTGGCGCTGGCGGCCGAGGCGGCGCAGCGCGTCGGTGGCACGGTCCTGGTGGAGCCGGTCAGCGGCGCCGCCGCGTATCCGCTGCTCACCGCGGCGGACGCGCTCGGCGTCATCGACCGGGTGGAGCGCGCGTCCGGCGCCCGCAACCTCCGCTTCCTCGCCGACTTCTACCACCTGGCCGTGAACGGCGACGACGTGGCGAAGGTGATCGCCGCCCACGCCGAGCGCGTCGGCCACGTCCAGATCGCGGACGCCCCCGGCAGGGGCGCGCCGGGCACCGGCGGGCTGGACCTCGACGGGTGGCTCACCGCGATCGAGGCGGCGGGCTACGACGGCTGGGTGGGCCTGGAGTACAAGGCCCAGGGCCCGAGCGCCGACAGCTTCGACTGGCTCCCGCGCGAGCGGCGCGGCGGCACCGCCCACGCCTGATCTGACTTGCGAAGCCCTCAAAAACACGGCCCTCAAAAACACGAAGGAGCGCCACGATGACCGCCACTCCACGCAAGATCGCCTTCATCGGCCTGGGCATCATGGGCGGCCCGATGGCCGCCAACCTGGTCAAGGCCGGGCACACCGTCACCGGCTACAACCGCAGCCGCGCCGCCGTCGACAAGCTCGCCGCTGCCGGTGGCCACGGCGCGGACAGCATCGCGCAGGCGGTGCGGGACGCCGAGGTCGTCATCACCATGGTCCCGGCCGACCCGCAGGTGAAGGAGGTCGTCCTCGGCGAGGGCGGCGTCCTGGAACACGCCGCGCCGGGCACCCTGCTGATCGACATGAGCAGCATCACCCCGCAGACCTCCCTGGAGGTCGAGGCCGCCGCCAAGGAGAAGGGCGTCCGCACGCTGGACGCCCCGGTCTCCGGCGGTGAGGCCGGTGCGATCGAGGGCGTCCTGTCCATCATGGTCGGCGGCGAGGCGGACGACTTCGCCGAGGCGGGGCCGGTGTTCGAGGCGCTGGGCACCACCCTCGTGCACGTCGGCCCGCACGGCGCCGGACAGACGGTCAAGGCCGCGAACCAGCTGATGGTCGCCGTCCACCTGCAGGCCCTGGCCGAGGCCGTGGTGTTCCTGGAGAACGCCGGGGTGGACCTGGGGGCCGCACTGGAGGTGCTGGGCGGCGGTCTGGCCGGTTCCACCGTGCTGGCCCGTAAGCGGAACGCGGTCCTCAGCCGTGAGTTCAAGCCCGGCTTCCGCATCGATCTGCACCACAAGGACATGGGCATCGTCACCGACGCCGCCCGGGCGGTCGGCGCACCGCTGCCCGTCGGCTCCGTCGTCGCCCAGCTGGTCGCCTCCGCCCGTGCCTGCGGCGACGGCGACCTCGACCACTCCGCGCTGCTGCGCGGCGTCGAGCGCCTCGCCGGCCGCGACATCCACTGAACCCCCCGGAACCACAGGAGTAACCCCATGGCGCGTATGACAGCGGCCCAGGCGGCGGTGGAGATCCTCAAGCGTGAGGGCACCACCCACGTCTTCGGTCTCCCCGGCGCGGCGATCAACCCCTTCTACGCCGCGATGCGCAGCAACGGCGGCCTCACCCACGTCCTGGCCCGGCATGTCGAGGGCGCCTCGCACATGGCCGAGGGCTACACCCGGGCCAAGGCCGGGAACATCGGAGTCTGTGTGGGCACCAGCGGCCCCGCGGGCACCGACATGATCACCGGTCTGTACTCGGCGAGCGCCGATTCCATTCCGATCCTGTGCATCACCGGCCAGGCGGCGGTGGCCAAGCTGCACAAGGAGGACTTCCAGGCGGTCGACATCGCCTCGATCGCGGCGCCGCTGACCAAGATGGCCATGACCGTGCTGGAGCCCGCCCAGGTGCCGGGCGCCTTCCAGCAGGCGTTCCACCTGATGCGGTCCGGCCGCCCCGGACCGGTTCTGATCGACCTGCCCATCGACGTCCAGATGGCCGAGATCGAGTTCGACCCGGACACCTATGAGCCGCTGCCGGTCCACAAGCCCGTCGCGACCCGGGCGCAGATCAACAAGGCGATCGGCCTGCTCCAGGCCGCCCAGCGGCCGCTGCTGGTCGCCGGTGGCGGCATCATCAACGCCGACGCGGCCGATCTGCTGGTGGAGTTCGCCGAGCTGACCGGGGTGCCGGTCGTGCCCACCCTGATGGGCTGGGGCACCATCCCCGACGACCACCCGCTGACGGCGGGCATGGTCGGCCTCCAGACCGCCCACCGCTACGGCAACGCCACCCTGCTGGAGTCGGACTTCGTCCTCGGCATCGGCAACCGCTGGGCCAACCGCCACACCGGCGGCGTCGACACCTATACGAAGGACCGCACCTTCGTCCACGTCGACATCGAACCCACCCAGATCGGCCGCGTCTTCGCCCCCGACTACGGCATCGTCTCCGACGCCCGGGCCGCGCTGGAGCTGTTCGTGGAGGCCGCCCGGGAACTCAAGGCGGCCGGTGAACTCACGGACCGCGCCGACTGGGCCGACAGCTGCCGCCGCCGCAAGGGCTCGATGCTGCGCAAGACCCACTTCGACCAGGTGCCGGTCAAACCGCAGCGGGTCTACGAGGAGATGAACCGGGCGTTCGGGCCGGAGACCCGCTATGTGTCCACGATCGGCCTCTCCCAGATCCAGGCCGCCCAGATGCTGCACGTCTACCGCCCCCGGCACTGGATCAACGCCGGTCAGGCCGGGCCGCTGGGCTGGACCGTCCCGGCCGCGCTGGGCGTGGCGACCGCCGACCCGGACGCCCCCGTCGTCGCCCTCTCCGGCGACTACGACTTCCAGTTCATGATCGAAGAACTCGCCGTCGGCGCCCAGTTCCAGATCCCCTACCTCCATGTCGTCGTCAACAACGCCTATCTGGGGCTGATCCGCCAGGCCCAGCGCGGTTTCGACATGGACTTCTGCGTCCAGCTCTCCTTCGACAACGTCAACGCCCCCGAGGTCGGCGGCTACGGGGTCGACCACGTCAAGGTCGCCGAAGGGCTCGGCTGCAAGGCCATCCGGGTCTTCGAACCGGACCGCATCGCACCCGCCCTGGAAGAGGCCAAGAAGCTCATGGCCGAGTTCCGGGTCCCGGTCATCGTCGAGGTCATCCTGGAGCGCGTCACCAACGTCGCCATGGGCACCGAGATCGACAACATCAACGAGTTCGAGGAGCTGGCCACCAGCCCCGAACACGCCCCCACGGCGCTGCGCACCGCCCTCGGATGACCCCCCGGGCGGCACCGCCCGGCACCCCACAGCTCCTCCCGGCGGCGTGATCCACGCGGTCGAAGCCGCGCCGCCGGGAGGCCCAGCCAACTGCTCCCCAGCCGAGGAGAGACATGACGGACTTCACCCTTCTGCCCGACCTCGCCGCCCGCGCGCTCGGCGGCGGCGTGATCGCGGCCAACGACGAGTTCTTCGCCGAGAAGGAGAACCTGCTGCGCCCCGCGGCAGCGGTCTTCCAGCCCCACACCTTCGGCCACAAGGGCCAGATCATGGACGGCTGGGAAACGCGGCGCCGCCGCCCCGAGTTCGAGGACGGCGACCACGACTGGGCGATCGTCCGCCTCGGCACCCCCGGGGTGGTCCGCGGTGTCGTCGTCGACACGGCCCACTTCACCGGCAACTACCCCGAACACTGCTCCGTCGAGGCGTGTGCGGTCGAAGGCCACCCCACGCCCGAGGAGATCGCGGGCGCCGAGTGGGTGTCCCTCGTCCCCAAGAGCGCCCTGCGCGGCGACAGCGAGCACCACTTCGCCGTGGACGTGGAGCAGCGCTTCACCCATGTCCGGCTGAACATCCACCCCGACGGAGGGGTGGCGCGGCTGCGTGTCCACGGAACTGTGGTGCCCGATCCGCGCTTCCTCACCGCCACGGCCTTCGACCTGGCCGCGGTGGAGAACGGCGGCCAGGTCGTCGACGCCAGCAACCGCTTCTACTCGCCGCCCAACAACGTGCTCGCCCCCGGGCTGCCCCGGGTCATGGGCGACGGCTGGGAGACCAGCAGGCGCCGCGACGACGGCAACGACTGGATCGTCGCGCAGCTCGCCACCCGCGGCCGGATCACCCACGCGACGATCGACACCTCGTACTTCATCGGCAACTCCCCCGGGTCGGCCCGGCTGCAGGGCATCGACGCCGGCGCCGGGGACCTGGACGCCCCCGACGCGTGGTTCGACCTGCTGCCGCGCACCCGGCTGCAGCGCGACACCCCGCACCGCTTCCGTGTCACCACCACCCAGCCGGTCACCCACATCCGGCTGGACATCCACCCCGACGGCGGCCTGGCACGCCTGCGGCTCTTCGGCTCCCCCACCCCGGACGGCCTCGCGGCCCTCGGACTGCGCTGGTTCGATCTGCTGCCCGCGGACCAGGCGTCGGCCATCCTCACCGCCGAATGCGGCGCCCCGGCGGACCGGGCCCGTGAGCTCGCTGCCGCCCGGCCCTTCTCCGACGAGGCCGGGCTGCACAAGGCGCTGGAGGGGGCCGACTCGCTCATCGCCGCCCGGGTACGCAGCCTCCTGGGCGTGAACCCGTCCTGAACCAGGGCAGGTTCACCAGGTCACCGATTCACCAGGTCACGGGCAGTTCGTAGACGCCGTAGACCGATCCGTCGTGTTTGAACGGGATCTTCTCCAGTCCGGTGGCCAGCCGCAGGGTGGGGATACGGCGGTAGAGCGTGCTGTAGACGACCTGCAGCTCCATCCGGGCCAGCGGCTGGCCCAGGCACTGGTGCACCCCGAAGCCGAACGCCACATGGCGGCGGGCGTCGCGCCGGAGGTCCAGCCGGTCGGGGTCGGGGAAGACCTCGGGGTCCCGGTTGGCGATGTCGTTGGCCAGGATGATCCCCTCCCCGGCCCGGATGGTCCGGCCCGCGACCTCGATGTCCTCCAGCGCCACCCGGCGCCGCCCGCTGTGCGTGATGTTGAGGTAGCGCAGCAGCTCCTCCACCGCCGAGGCGACCAGCTTCGGATCGTCGCTCTCGCGCAGCAGGGCGAGCTGGCCGGGGTTCTCCAGCAGGGCGAGGGTGCCCAGCGCGATCATGTTCGCGGTGGTCTCGTGGCCCGCGAGCAGGAGCAGCACGCCCATCTGGGCCGCCTCCTCGCGGGTCAGCTCGCCCGCCCCGACCCGTCCGGCCAGCCCGGACAGCAGATCGTCCACGGGGTGGGAGATCTTCTCCCCCATCAGGCCGTCCAGGTAGCCGAGCAGCGCCGCGTGGGCGGCCGACCGCTGTTCGGGCGCCACCTCACGGTTGATGAGGACGCCGCTGTTCTCCTGGAAGAAGTCGTGGTCGGCGTAGGGCACTCCGAGCAGCTCGCAGATCACCAGCGACGGGACCGGCAGGGCGAACGCCCGCACCAGGTCGACCGGCGCGGGTCCGGCGAGCATCTCGTCGATCAGCCCGTCCACGATCTTCTGCACGGCCGGACGCATCGCCGCCACCCGCTTGATGGCGAACGGGGCGGTGACCATCCGCCGGAGCCGGGCGTGTTCGGGGTCGTCCATCAGGATGAAGCTGATGGCGGTGGTGCCCTTGGGCAGCGGCGCCTGGCTCGGATATCCGGGCCGGGTCATATCGGCGCTCACTCTCGGGTCGCCCAGCAGGGCCCGCTGTTCGGCGTGCCGGGTCACCAGCCACGGTGTACTGCCGTCCCACAGACGGACCCTCGCGAGCGGGCCCTCCTCCGTCGTCTCCCGCAGGGCGGGCGGCGGGTCGAACGGGCAGCCCGCCGCCCTGGCCATCGGAAACTCCGCAAGCGTCATGCTCTCCTCCGATTCAGGCGTCCTCCGGTGATCAGGCAACCCGATCCGCTACATTAAGTCAAGCAACTGATTTAAATTAGCCGTGACGCATGCCCGCTCGCCCCGTACGGAGGCTCCGCCATGTCCGAAACCCTGCCCAGACCCGCCACCGGAGCCTCCGGCCCGCCGCGCGCGAACACCGTCGTGGCGGTCCTGGCCTTCGCCGGGATCGTGGTCTCGCTGATGCAGACCCTGGTGATCCCGCTGATCCCCAGGCTGCCGAGCCTCCTGGACGCCTCGGCGTCGGACACCACCTGGGCCATCACCGCCACCCTGCTCGCGGCCGCCGTCGCGACACCGGTGATCGGGCGGCTGGGAGACATGTACGGCAAGCGGCGCATGCTCCTGATCAGCCTCGCCCTGCTGGTGACCGGGTCGGTCGTCGGCGCCCTCAGCGACACCCTGACCCCCATGGTCGTCGGACGGACGCTGCAGGGCCTGGCGGCCGGGGTCATACCGCTCGGCATCAGCATCATGCGCGACGAACTGCCCGCGGAGCGGCTCGGCGCGGCGACCGCCCTGATGAGCGCCTCGCTCGGGGTCGGCGGCGCCCTCGGCCTGCCCGCCGCCGCGCTGCTGGCCGAACGCGCCGACTGGCACATGCTGTTCTGGACCGCCGCCGGGTTCGGCGTCCTCGCCACCGCGCTCGTGGCCAGGCTCGTACCGGAGTCCGCGGTGCGCAGCGGCGGACGGTTCGACGTGGCGGGGGCGGCCGGTCTCTCGATCGCGCTGGTGTGCCTGCTGCTGGCGATCTCCAAGGGGGCCGCCTGGGGCTGGACCAGCGGGCTCACCCTCGGGCTGTTCCTCGTCTCGGCCCTCACCCTGGCGCTGTGGGGCCGGTGGGAACTGCGTTCCGCGCGGCCGCTGGTGGACCTGCGCACCACCGCACGGCGTCAGGTGCTGCTCACCAACCTCGCCTCCGCGGTGTTCGGCTTCGCCATGTTCGCGATGTCCCTGCTGATGCCGCAGGTCATCCAGCTGCCGAAGGCCACCGGTTACGGCCTCGGCGAGACGATGCTGACCGTCGGCCTGGTCATGGCGCCGTCGGGGCTGGTGATGATGGCCATGGCGCCGCTGTCCGCACGCATCTCCAAGAACCAGGGCCCCAAGGTGACGCTGATGATCGGCGCCCTCGTGGTCGCCTCGGGTTACGGCCTCAACATCGCGCTGATGTCCGCCATCTGGCACCTCGTCCTGGTGTCCTGCGTCATCGGGGCCGGAATCGGGCTGGCCTACGGCGCCATGCCCGCGCTCGTCATGGCGGCCGTGCCGGTGTCGGAGACGGCCGCGGCCAACAGCCTCAACACCCTGATGCGGTCCATCGGCACCTCGATCTCCAGCGCGGTGGCGGGCGTCGTCCTCGCCGAGATGACCATCACGCTCGGCTCCACCACCCTCCCCGCCCAGAGCGGCTTCCGGGTGGTCATGGCCGTCGGCGCCGGGGCGGCCCTCCTGGCCTTCGTCCTCGCGTCCTTCCTCCCCCGGCAGCGTCCGGCGGCCCCCGCGGCGGCCGCGAACTCCCCGGCCACGCATGGAGCCGCGCATACCGGGTAGCCGGAGGCCGACCGTCCCGATGTCCGGCAGTCCACCACCCGAGGAGAGCCCCCATGCTGATGGCCCACCCCGCCGTGTTGCGCAATCTCGTCGAGCAGTACGAGACGCTGCACGCCCTGCACGCCGATGCGGGTGGCCCGGAGGTGCGCCAGCGCATGGACGATGTCGCGTACACCCTCTGCGTGTCCACCGGGACCCGGGACGTGGACACCGCCCTGATCGCCGCCCGCCACCAGCTCCCCGGCGCCCGCGTCCAGGACGACTCCGTGCTGAGCACGTGACGCCGAGCACGTGACGCTCGGCGCATGACGCTCGGCGCATGACGTGATGCCCCCGGGGCGCGATGCGGTGCGCCCCGGGGCCGTGTGTCCTACCGGCCCACATCGTCCTCGGCGAGGACGCGGGCCATGGTGCGTTCCGCCAGGGCCGTGATCGTCACGAAGGGATTGACGCCGATGGAGCCCGGGATGAGCGCTCCGTCGGTCACATAGAGCCGCTGGTAACCGGCCACCCGGCCGTAGATGTCCGTGGCGCGGCCCAGTACGGCGCCGCCCAGCGGGTGGTAGCAGAAGTCCCCGGCGAAGGCGCGGGTGTCGCCGAAGAGGTCGTAGCGGTAGATGGTGGCGTTGGCCGCGTTGACCCGGTCGAAGAGGGATTTCGCGGCGGCGATGCCCGGGGCGCTCTGGGTGGCGGTCCAGTTCAGTACGGCGGCGTCCTTGGCGGCGTCGTAGGTGAAGGTGCCGCGCTCGGGGTTCTTGGTGATCGCCAGGTAGAGGCTGGCCCAGGTCTCGGTACCGGCCGGCAGCGGGGCGATCTCGGCAAAGACCGGGTTGGCCGCGTTGGACCAGTCGTCGATGGCCGTCACCGGGATCGTGGACTGATGGGCCCCGGTGGGGTTCCAGATGTGGTTGGCACGGCCCAGCATGACGTTGCCGTTGCCGCCCCAGCCCCGGCCGACCTCCGCGTTCAGCCCCGGCAGCGTGCCGGTCTCGCGGGCGCGCACCAGCAGTTCGCTCGTCCCGAGGCTGCCCGCGCCGAGGAAGAGGGAGCCGCAGCCGATCTCGTCCGTCGCGGTGACCGCGCCGGTGGTGTCGATGCGGTCCACGGTGACGACGTACGTACCGTCGGCGGCCCGGCGCACCGCGCGGGCGCGGCTGAGCGTGTGGAGGGTGACGTTCCCGGTGCCGAGGGCGGCCGCGAGGTAGGTCTTGTCGAGGCTGCGCTTGCCGTAGTTGTTGCCGTAGATGACCTCCTGGGCGAGCGCGGACTTGGTGGCGGTCCCGGCGGCCTCGCGCCGCATGTAGTCGAAGTCGTAGACGCTGGGCACGAAGACGGTCTTCAGCCCCGCCGCGCTCGCCTGGGCGCGGGCGACCCGGGCGTACTGGTACCACTCCGTGGACTCGAACCAGTCGGAGGGGACGGGGGCGGTGCCGAGCATGCGGTTGGCGCGCGGGAAGTACGTGCCGTACATCGCGTCCGCGTCGACGCCCGGCAGCACCTCCTGGAAGTACGCGCGGGACGGGGTGACCGCGATACCGCCGTTGACCAGCGATCCGCCGCCGACCCCGCGCCCGACGTAGACGGACATGTTCGGGTGCCGTACGCGGCCCAGGACACCGGGGTAGGGGGTGATGTCCTTGTTGATGACGTCCAGCCACAGGAACGTGGACAGCGGCGCCTCGGTCCTGCGCTTGAACCACATGGAACGCTGGTCGGGCGCGGTCATCGAGCAGAACACCGCCCCGCCCGAGCCCGGCGGCTCCCACAGCCTGCCCATCTCGATGACGAGGGTGCGGATACCCGCCTCGCCCAGGCGCAGCGCGGCGACCGCCGCGCCGTAGCCGGACCCGATGACGAGGGCGGGGGTGTAGTCGGCGCTCCGGGCGGCGGCCGCCGGGGTGAGCCCGATCCGGGTGAGTCCGAGGGTGGCGGCCGTCTGCAGGGCCGCCAGCCCCAGAAAGTGACGACGTGTCAGTTTTCCTTCCATGGGCGCATCATGGGCGGAATCAGCCACTCCGCCCATCCTGCGCGCACATGGTCTTTTGACGCTGCGTCAGATCTTTTTGCGTCAGATCTTTTCGGGTGTCCGGGAGGACTCGGCCGCCTGGGGCGACCGCTTCCGGCGGATCTCGCGCACCAGGGCGACACCGAGCACCAGCGCCGCGGCGAGCAGCGACAGAACCATCTGCTGACGGCCGTCCGGATCGGTGAACATGTAACCCACCACGAAGACGATCATGCCGATGGTGATCCAGGTCAGATACGGGTACGCCCACATCTTCACCGTCAGCCGCTCCGGCGACTCACGCTCCAGAGTCCTGCGCATCCGCAGCTGGGAGAAACAGATCACCAGCCAGACGAAGAGCGCCACCGCACCCGAGGAGTTCAGCAGGAACTGGAACACGGTGTCGGGGTAGGCGTAGTTGAAGAAGACCGCCACGAAACCGAAGACGACCGAGGCGAGGATCGCGGTGGCCGGGACACCGCGGGCGGTGGTGCGGCTGAAGCTCTTCGGCGCGTCCCCGCGACCGCCGAGCGAGAACGCCATCCGGGAAGCCGTGTACAGGCCGGAGTTGAGACAGGAGAGCACGGCGGTCAGCACGACCACGTCCATCACCTGCCCGGCGTGGGCGATGCCGATGTAGTCCAGCACGGCCACGTACGGGCTCTTCTTCACCTCGGGGGAATCCCACGGCAGCAGGGTCACCACGATGAGGATCGAACCGAGGTAGAAGACCGCGATCCGCCAGATCACACTGTTGGTGGCGCGCGCGACCGCCTTGCGCGGATTGGCGGACTCCGCCGCCGCGAGCGTGACGATCTCACTGCCCATGAAGGAGAACACGACCATCAGCACACCGGTGAGCACGGCACCGGGGCCATTCGGCAGAAAGCCGCCATGACCGGTCAGATTCGCGGTGCCGATCGCACCGTCGGAAGCACCCGGCAGCAGACCGAACATCGCCAGCCCGCCGACCACGATGAACGCGGCGATCGCGACCACCTTGATGCCCGCGAACCAGAACTCGAACTCCCCGTAGGAGCCCACGGAGAACAGGTTCGTCGCGGTCAGCACCACCATCACGATGAGCGCCCACGCCCACTGCGGCACCGCGGGTACCCATCCGGTGAGGATGGCCGCCCCCGCGGTGGCCTCCACCGCCAGCACCACGACCCAGAAGAACCAGTAGAGCCAGCCGATCGTGAACCCCGCCCAGCGGCCGAGCGCCCGGTCCGCGTACGACGAGAACGAACCGGAGACCGGATCGGCCGCGGCCATCTCGCCGAGCATCCGCATCACCAGCACGACGAGCGTGCCCACCAGCGCGTACGAGAGCAGAATGCCGGGCCCCGCCGCGGCGATCCCCGCCCCGGAGCCGACGAACAGCCCGGCCCCGATCACCCCGCCGATGGCGATCATCGACAGATGGCGATTCTTCAGCCCGGCCTTCAGCCCGTCCTCGGGGCCGGAGCCGGAGCCACCGGGCGGCGCCGCCCCCGGCGGCGATTCGGCGCCGGGGGCGCGGGCGTCCGTGGAGATCGGCTTATGGGCGCTCATGATCGTTCCTCGTCTCTGATGACGGCGGGAGTCGGCGCGGGACGCGCGCATGTGAGGCGCACGCGATGCGTCACCGGCAGTGAGCCGTGTCCCCGATCGGCGACACGAAAAGCGGCCCCGAGCAGGACCGATGCCCCTGTGGAGGCAGATGTGGGGTGGGTTGCGGTTCAGTGGAATCTAGGTGTCCCGCCAGACCCCGGCCATCGACAGACGTCACGCATCGACCCCCTCCGTTTCATACAGATGTAACAAAGGGAAGCTTTCCAGTGCCCTGCCCGGCGCCGAGCCGTACATCGAAGGATGTACCGGCCTTTCATCTGCGGTCATGAGGTGACGGGCTCGGCCCGGGCTCGCCTCAAGGGGGCATGGACACGACGCCTGGCGACACGGGCGCCCGAGGGCGCCTCGGGGTCCGGGCTGCCCGCGGGGGCCTGGGTGGACCGGGTCCGGCGGCGGCCGCTGCTGATCGTCTGCGATCTGGTGTCGGCGGCGCTGTACGCGAGTGTCCCGGTGGCCGCCTGGCCGGATGTGCTGACACTGGCGCAGCTGCTCGTGGTGGCGGTGATGTGCGGGGTATCGGCGGTGTTCTTCGACACCGCGTACCACGCGTACATCCCCGCGGTGCTGGACGAGCGCGATCTGCTGGAGGGGAACGCCAAGCTCCAGGGCAGCGAGGCCGGTACGCGGGTGGTCGGCCGTGGAACCGCCGGGCTGGTCGCCCAGGCGTTCGGCGCGGTCGCCGGGCTGCTGGTCGACGCCCTGACCTTCGTGGTCTCGGCGGTGTGCCTGCTGATGATCCGGGTCCGGGAACCGGCCCCGGCGGCCCCCGACGCGACGGCCACGCTGCGCCGGCGGATCGGCGAGGGGCTGCGCTTCGTCCGCCATGACCCCTATCTGCGGCCGATGGTGACGTACGGGGCCGTGCTCAACATGGCACTGATGGGGTATCAGGCCGTGCAGATCGTGTTCCTGGTGCGCGCGGTGGGGGTGTCCGAGGCGACGGTCGGTGTCCTGATCATGACCGGCAGCCTCGGCGGAGTCCTCGGCGCGCTGCTGGCCACGGCCGTGGGCCGCCGCTTCGGATCGGCTCGCGGGATGCTCGTACTCCAGGCGGTCACCAGCCCGTTCGCGCTGCTGATGCCGCTGGCCGCGCCGGGCGCCGGGCTGCTGCTGTTCGCGGTCGGCGCGTTCATGGTGGGGACGGGCGTCGCGGTGTGCAACGTGGTGGTGGGCAGCTTCCGGCAGCGGTACTGCCCGCCCGAGCTGCTGGGCCGGGTGGTCGCGACGACGATGATGCTCAACCACAGCACCATTCCGCTCGGTTCGCTGCTCGGCGGACTCCTCGGCGGCACGCTCGGGCTGCGCCCCACCATGTGGATCATGACGGGGGTGGTGGCGTCCTGCTGGCTGATCCTGGCGCTGGGGCCGATGCGGCGGCGCCGCGATCTGCCGCACGCGTACGAGGCGAAGCCGGTTCCGGACAGCGCGGCCCTGGCCGCCGACGCGGCGGGCTGACGGGAGACGCGCCCCGGCCCTCGGCGGCATGGGCTGCTTGGCACACTATTTATTCCGACTATCCGACCGGACGGTCACCACGGCCCAGGTGTTCGGAGAGGACGGTGGCCAGCTCGACGCTGTGCAGATAGCCGTAGCCCTGGGTGCGGACGGCGTCCATGCCCAGCCCCTCGCACTGGATGTTCACCGAGACGCCCTCGAACCGCTCGGTCAGGTCACGCGGGATGGCCAGCGGATCGTCGGTGCCCGCGAGGTTCACCCATCGCCGTACGCCCGGGGGGCGTTGGGCCCGGCCGTCGGCGGGTGCGGGTTCCAGCCGGTTGAAGATCAGGTCCAGACCGAGCGGCGCGCCCAGGGTCACCAGCAGGTCCACCGAGAGGTCCGGCCGTTCGCACAGCGCCTCGTAGACGACCAGACAGCCCAGGGAGTGGGCGATCACCACGTCCGGCCGCCGTGCGGCGAGAGCCTGGGCGACGATGTGCCGCGCCCGGGCCCGCTGCTCGGGGTCGTTCAGGTAGACGTACAGCTCCCTCCCCATGCCGGGCAGCAGGGCGTTGGGCATGCCCACGGCCCGTACGAGGGCGTCCGCGAGGCGGCGCAGCCGTCCACGGCCGTTGCCGCTGTCGGTCTTCCCGCCCGTGGTGCGCAAGGTGTCGCCGTAGTGGGCGACGCTCACGTCGAAGGGGGCCGAGGAGCCGGTGTGGCCGACCCGCTCCGCGCCGTCGCGCAGGGCCAGGAGCCATTGGTGCGACAGCTCCGCGGGGTCGTGCCGAGCATGGCCGAAGCCGTGCACTCCCAGCACCCGGGGGACGGCGGTGAACGGCTCACCGGCGGGGGTGAGGTCGTCCAGATGCCAGGCCCGGGGGGCGCCCTTCTCGTTCACCGCGACCGCCAGCGGGCGCCCGCCCACGCTCGTGGTGGCGGTGAACGCCTCAATGGGGCCCAGGTGTTCGGGTGTGCGGTTTTCGGGGGGCGTCCGATCGGCCAGCGGCCACACGACGCAGTCGCGCCGGGAACCGCGGACCAGCGCCCGGTCGCCTTGCCAGTCGACGAACGCCAGCCGCGGAAGGGGCTCGTACGGCACCTGCGCGACGGGCACCGCCGGGGGCGCTTCGCCCGGGGCCACGGAGGCGCGCAGCAGCATGCGGGTGCCCGATCCCATGAAGTAGAGCCCCGCTCCGGAAGAGTCCTCCGCGGCGGCCATCGCCGCCACCGGTCCCCGGCAGCGTCCCAGCGCGACCGGCTCCGACCACAGCCGCCTGGGCGGCGGCTCGCACACGGGGCCGATGCCCTGCGCCTCGCGTATCCGTGCCGCGACGGACGAGGCCGCCAGGCGGTACCGCGTCCGGCCCCGGGCGTCGGTGGCGGATTCCAGCAGTCCGCGTACCGGGGCCAGGGCCTCCCGTACCTCGTAGAGCGAGGGCGGTCCGCAGCGCCGCTGGATCTGGGTGTCCGTCAGCGCCACGTTCCCGGCCGCCGCCAGCGTGGTGAGCACCGGCACGGTCCAGGGGTTACGGGCGTCGGCGAGCAGCAGGGCCACGACGTCGGCGCTGGTGCGGGGCACGCCGGAGCCCGCCCAGCGCGCCTCCTCCGGGCCGTCCAGGGGGTCGCCGCGGGAGGCGATGAATCCGGTGTAGGCGCGGGCGATGAGGACCTGTTCGGCCACCGGGCTCCGTTCGACGAGCGCGGTGGCGGCGGCCTCGCCGAACGCCTCGCGCACGGGGGTGGCGGAGGCGGCGCGGTAGGCGGGGGCGGTGGCCAGCACGCGGTCGCACATCTCGCGCAGGGTGCGGTGCTGGAGTTCGGGAGAGGCGGTGAGGGTGATGTGGGTGTGCTGATCGCTCTTCATCAGAGTGGCCATCGGACGGCCCGGGCGGGCGGCGACCACCAGTCGGCAGGTTCCGGAGTGGACGAGCGGGCGCAGCAGTTCGTGGACGATGGCCTCGGGGTCCCGCGCCTCGTCCAGGGCGTCGACCACGATGACGGGCGGGGCCGTGAGGCGCTGGAGCCGCGCGACCAGCTCGTCGCGGGTGCCCGGCACCGGGTCGCCGGGCGCGGTGATCTCCCGCGCGACGACCCGTGCCAGCTCCGCGGCGTCGCGTCCGACCGCGGAGACCGCCAGGGGCGTGGGCAGACCGGGCAGTCGCCGCATCCGCGTGGCCAGCGCGGCCAGCAGGGTCGTCTTGCCGCTCCAGGGCTCCCCGGTGACCAGGGCGAGCCCGCCCCCGGACGGGTCGTCGATCCAGTGCGCGAGTTGCCGCAGGGCCGGTGTCTCGGGTGGTTCCGCCGGGCCCTGGTCGAGGAGGGGGATCAGGGACGGGCGGTACCGGGGGTTGGGCAGGAACGCCTCGTTCTCCGTTCCGTCGCGCCGCGCCGACAGCAGGACGCTGTTCGAGGTGCGGCCTTCGGCGAGGTCGTGGGCGAGGTCCAGCACGTCCTGGAAGGAGATGAACTGCTCGTGGCGCGAGTGTCCGCGCCGGCCGGCCGCGAAGCGGCGCAGGGCCTCGGTGAGGGCGAGGGTGAGGTCATAGGCGGGGGCCCGCTCGGGCGGTCCGGACATGAGGACGGCGTCGAAACCGAAGACCGGGACGACGGCGCTCCGCACGGCCGGGCAGTCGTCCACGATCATCAGGCGCCGCCCCCGCGTCTCGCCGGTGGGCAGCGATCTGAACAGCGTCTCGCTGTCCGCCGACTGGCCCGCCACATGGACGATCAGGGCGTCCGCGTCGGTGAGTCCGGCCGCGGTCTCCTCGACCGTTCGCCGGAACTCCCGCGCCGAGGCGTCCATGGCGCGCCGGGTCCGGCAGCCGAACTCCTCGAAGGCTTCGACGAGTCCACGGCAGGCGGGCTCCAGCGAGGGGTCGGCGGCGGCGCCGAAGCCGAAGCTGAGTACGAAGCGCCGCCCCGGCGGCCGGGACGCCCCGGTCGGGGCCACGCCGCCGACGACCACCTCGGCGGACTCCAGGACCCGGCCGCGGACGACGCCTTCGGTGTCGCCGGTGAACAGATGGGACCGGCCGCCTTCGGTCAGCAGGGCCAGCGCGCTCACCCGCTCGGTCACCGGGACGGTGGGCAGGAACGCGGCGCCGCTGTCGAGGTCCAGCAGGCAGATCCCGTCCGGGCCGAGGACCGCCACGACCCGCTGGCCCATGATGTCGTGGCAGGCCAGCACGGGCGGCCGGGCCTGGGCGCCGTCCCCCAGGAAGACGATTTTCCAGACGTACGGCCGCCGGTCGGGCGCCTGGTCCAGGGCGGCGCCGAGGTCGGTGGCGGCCAGCGTGCCGTCGGCGGACAGCGTCACGGCGAGGCTGCGGCCGGAGGCCGTGGTGGCGCAGGCGAGGGCGGTGATGCCGAACGCGCCCCAGCGGTTGACGAGACGGCCGTGGCCGGTGGCCAGGTCCCAGATCCACAGCTCGCTGCCGGAGGTCGTCACGGCCATGTCGCGGCCGCCCACCCGGGCGCACTCCACGAAGACCGGCCCGTCGGCCGCTCCCCCGCCCCCGGCCGGGTGGCGGCCGCGCAGCGCCGCGTGGATCGCCTCGGCGTACGGGCCGAGTTCGCCGCCCAGACCGCCCAGCACCGACGCGGCCACACTGGCGAACGCGCGCCCGCCGGTCAGCGCGAGCGGCCCCGTGGGGTCGGCGGCCAGCACCCGGAAGTCGAGGGAGCCGCCGAAGGGTGCGGCGAGCGCCTCGGGGGCCTGGATCAGGGTGGTGAGCACCTGGTAGGCGCCGGTGCGGGTGAGCCCGACGGCCAGTTCGTCGCGTACGCCGTCGCGGAAGGCGTACACCACCTGGTCCGGGTCCTCCCCGCGGCGGCGGGCGGTGGTGCGCACCAGCAGATCGGAGAGGAACACCTCGGCGAGGTGGGCGGGGCCGGTGGCGGGCAGCAGATGCCGCTGGAGCCAGCGCATCAGCGGCAGCGTGAGCGGGGCGGCGGACAGCAGGTACGCCAGGTGCAGCGCGTCCGGG
Organism: Streptomyces sp. NPDC005962; assembly: GCF_040629205.1. Lineage (NCBI taxonomy): Bacteria > Bacillati > Actinomycetota > Actinomycetes > Kitasatosporales > Streptomycetaceae > Streptomyces > Streptomyces sp. NPDC005962. The sequence continues at coordinate 63,676 of NZ_JBEXVE010000028.1, forward strand.
GTGGCCCAGGTGCGGAACTCCTCGACCAGTTCCGGGGCCGCGGTGTGATCCGGGAGGCGGCCCGCCGCGGCGGTGGCGGCCTCGGGGCGGCCGTGCCAGGGCTCCCGGCCGAGGTCGACGGCGGAGCCGGGCCGCCAGGTGGTGCGGCTGCCGGAGAGCGCCTGGGCCCAGGGGCGCAGCCATTCGGGGTCGAGGGTGATCAGCGGCGCCAGGTCGGTGGCAGATCCGACGGGGGCGGCGGGGCCGACGGGGCGTACGGTCAGCCGGGCGGGGCCGGTGGCGCGCAGGGCGGCGCGGACCGGCGGCAGCCAGGTGCGGTGCCACAGGCCGGGCGGCAGCATCTGGACGACGGCCAGCGGCGACCGGCGCGCCCATTCCCGTACCGTCCCGGTCATGTCGGGGGTGCCCCACAGGGCGCCGACCCCGTCGGTGAGGACGAGGATCAGCCGTCGGCCGGAGGGGTCGTGCAGCTCGGCGGGGTTACGGCCCTCCGCGGCCTGGTCGGCGCGGTCGTCACCGGCGGTGCCGTAGCGCAGGACGAGGGCGGGCTCGTCGGCGTCGAACCGCCACAGGCGTACGTCCCGGAAGGCGCCGTGTCCCTCGACGAGTTCGCGGAAGTCGTCCACGGTACGGCGCCACACGGACATCGACACGCTGTCGTCCACCACCAGCGCCAGCTCCAGCCAGCGTTCGCAGGCGTGGCGCAGGGCGGGCACGGGGCGGCGGGCGCGGGCGGAGCGGTCCGCGGTGAGCGGCTCGTCGAGGATGCGCCGCCCGGGGGCCCGGACCCGCCGCTTGAGCGGGCGCAGCGCGCGGGCCAGCTCCAGCCGCCGGGGCAGCGCGGGCGGGCGGCGCACCGGCAGGGCCTTGGCCTTGGTGCCGGGACCGCCGCATCCGCCGCCTGGGCCGGGGGTGCTCCCGGAGCCGTCCGCCGCGGTGTCGTCGGGGCTGTGGAGCGGGGTGGGCGGGGCCGGTGGCGGCCGGTGCGGGTCCGGTGCGGCGGCGGGCTCGCCGGGCGGCTGCTCGGCGGGTGGCGGCGGGGCCGGTGGCCCGGGCGGTGGCGGGGGGTGGTCACCGGGTGGCGGGTCCGGAGGCGCGGCGGCGGGCGGCCGGGCGGGGGTGATCTGCCCGGCGAGCCACAGCAGTTCGGCGACCTCGCGCACCGTCAGGTCCTCGTCGCCGCTGAATCGCCTCGCCAGGGCGAGTGCCTCGGTGATGTCGGTCATGCGGTGTCGTTCAGCGGGCGGAGGAGTTCGCGCAGGACCGTGGGCCATTCCGGGTCGCCGGTGTGGTCGGCGGTGTGTTCCAGCCGGAGGGTGTTGAGCAGCTGGTCGGTGGCGAGGAGTTTGCGGCCCTCCTCCAGGTCCTTCGCGAAGGCCTCCAGCCGTTCCCCGGAGGCGCGCAGGACCTCCGGGCCGAGGTGGGCCCGGACGATACGGTCCAGCTTCTGCCGGGAGGGCGGCCGGATGTCCAGCCGGACGCAGCGGCGGACGAAGGCGGGCGGGAACTCGCGCTCGCCGTTGCTGGTGAGGACGACGAGGGGGAACTCGGCACAGCGCACCCGCCCGTGCCGGACCGGTTCGCGGCGCAGTCCGTCGTCGGTCATCACATGGACGTCGCAGACGGGGTACCGCTGGAGTTCGGGGATGGTGAACTGGCCGTCCTCCAGCACCGAGAGCAGGTCGTTGGGCAGGTCGACGTCGCCCTTGTCGAGTTCGTCGATGAGCAGGACGCGGGGGCGGTCGGAGGGGAGCAGCGCGGTGCCGAGGGGGCCGAGCCGCAGGTATGTCCCGATGTCGGCGGCGCGCTTGTCGTCCTGGTCGCGCTTCCCGCCCGCGTCATGCTTCCCGCCCTGGTCGCGCTTCTCGTCCTGGAGGCGGCCGATGGCGTCGTACGCGTACAGCCCGTCGGCGAGGGTGGTGCGGCTGGTGACGGACCAGTGGAGGACGCGGCCGAGGCCCAGTTCATGGGCGATGCCATGGGCGAGGGTGGACTTCCCGGTGCCGGGTTTGCCGGTGACCAGGAGCGGGCGGCGCAGATGGATGGCGGCGTTGACCATCCGGGCCTCTTCGGGCTCGGCGCGGTAGGTGGTGGCCACGCCGGTGCGGCCGGGACCCTCGGCGGTGTGGGCGTCGCAGCAGGGTTCGGCCTCCGGCCCGGAGTCCTCGCCGGTTTCGGGGCGGACACCGTCGAAGCGGCGCCAGGGCGGGGGTTCGGGCAGGGTCCAGTCGGTGCGGCGGACGCCGTCCCCGTAGTAGATCCACCAGGCGGGCGGCGAGGGCCGTTCGGCGTCGGTGGTGACGGGCGGCTGCGGGTCGTCCGCGTTCATCGCTTGCCTCCTTGGTGGGCCCGCGGGCCCCCGAGTCGTCTGAGTCGTTCGGGGTGCCAGCCGGGGTTGTCCCACAGCACCGCGATCCCCGCGCCGTCGTGGGCTTCCTCCGTGCACTGCGCCGCCTGTCGGCGCAAGTCCAGTACGGTGCCGGGCAGCCCGGCCAGGCCCCCGTCCGCGACGACGAGCTTGGCCACCCGCGCGGGCCGCCCGGGCGAGGCGGCGCCGTTCCTCCCGGGCCGCCACCACACGGCGGCGGGCACGCCCTCCTGGATGGCGCACAGCAGGGCGTCCGGGACGGCGGTGAGACGCGGGTAGGGGTAGGTGAGGAAGAGGCAGTTGATGTCCTCGCGGGCGGCCAGCCGCCCGGCGAGCGCTTGGAGGGCGGAGGCGTCCGCGGTCAGGGGATCCCCCTCGGGGTCGGCCGGGCCGCCACGTTCGGTCTCCTCGGGCGGGGTGCCGTCGCCGTGCAGCCAGTGCGGTCCGGGCGGAGGTCCCTCGTCCGCCCCCGGCTCGCGCAGCCGCTCCCAGCGGGCCAGCCACTGGGCGGTGGACCAGCCGTCCCGCAGCCGGTCCAGGGAGCGGACGACGACCGGCCCGTAGCGGCCGATGGGACGGGGGACGGCCAGCTCGCCGCCGCCCCGCAGGTTCCACTCGTCGACCGGCCAGCCGAGCGCCTCCCACGGCAGCAGGAACTCGAACAGCAGGGATTCGGGGTCGAGATGCTGGACGAAGGGCTGGAGCCGGGCGATCAGCTCCTCGGCCGCGGCGGGTATCGCCTCCACCGGGCGCGGGGTGTCGTCCTGGAGCTTGATGCCCAGGCAGCGGCCCCCTCGGTAGAGCCAGGCGGCGAGCCGGTAGCGGTCGCCGCCTGGGTCGCAGCGCTCGGCCCGGACCAGACAGCTGGTGTACGGGGGCGCCGGGGCCTCGGCCGCGGAGGTGGCGGTGGAGCGCTCCGCGGTGAGCAGCGCGGCGGGCATCCGGCCGGTGCGGCGGTGGGCCACGGTGTCGATCCAGGCCCGCAGTTCGCCGCCCACGGGGTCCTCCGCACGGGCGGCGAGGTGTTCCAGGAAGACGAGCAGCGGCGGGATCCGGGTGTCGGGGCTGTTGCGCGTGTCCAGGTCGTCGACGAGGGCGGTCACGCTGCAGGCCTGTTCGGTGGCGAGCAGGCCGTCCTTGGCCACCAGGAGTCCGAGGGAGGAGGCCGCGGCCCACAGCGCCTCGCACAGCTGGTCCGGATCGGTGGGGCAGCGGGGGTCGTCCAGCAGCGTATCGAGGTCCCGGCGCTCGTCGGCGTCGAGCAGCCCGGCGGCGACGGCGGGGAGCGTGGCCGGGGCGCCGTCGGGGAGGGCGTCGTATCCGTGCCGCAGCTCGATCACCCAGGGCGCGCCGTACTCCTCCTCCAGCGCGTCGAACAGCCGCCGCATGACGTCGGGCCGGTGCACCCGGTGCTGGAACGCGCGGTACAGCAGCGGCCCCAGCGCCCCGCCGCGCTCCGCGGGCCAGTCGACCTCGATGCCCGCGCGGGCGAGCAGGAGCTGGGCGCGGTCGGCGGTCTCCAGGCGGCGGGCCAGCTCCTGCGCGAAGTCGGGGCACCACTGGAGGCGCGCCCGCTCGGCCAGGACCTCTCGCTCCGGTCCGATGGGAAGTGCCACGCTCACCGTGTCCTCAGGTGGTGAGGGTGGCGAGCAGCTCGGCCAGCCATCGCGCGGGGACGCCCTCGTTGCTGTACACGTGCCCGGTGCCGTCGGGGGCCGGGAGGTGTCCGCCCGCGCGGTGCACGGCGGTGACCCGCCACCGGTCGTCGAAGGCCGGGGAGCCGGAGGAGCCGGGGAGGGTGTCGGTGAGGTAGAGCACCCGGTGCTCATCGGCGTGGGTGACCACGTTGTGGTAGAGCGCGACCTTCTTGGGGGCGCCGCCGGGGTGCTGGACGATGTTGACCCGTCGCGGCTTGGGCGCCCCGGGCGGGGCGAGGGTGAGCGCGCCCCACTCCTCGGTCAGCGGCTCCCGGGCGCGGACGGCGGTGAGGTCGTGGCGCTCGGAGGTGGCGAAGCCGAGGTCGGGGGCGAGTGCGCAGGACGTCCCGCCCTGGATCTCGCCGCCCGGCCCCTCCTGGTAGCCGAGGACGAGGCGGGCTCCGGCGGCGGCCGCCGCGTCGGGGAGGACATGGCCCGCGGTGACGACGATGTCGCCCGCCACCAGGAAGCCGGTGCCCAGGGCCTCCACGTCGTCCCGGAGCAGTCCGACGGCGCGCGCCGCCCGCAGCCCGCTCTCCAGGAACGCCAGGGGCAGCAGGGTGCTCTGAGCGCCCATCAGCTTCTCGGCGCCCGCGACGGACACCGCGCCGCCCGCGCCATCCGCGCCGACCGGGGCGGCCGTGGGCGCCGCCGCCGGGTCGGTGAGCGCCCGGGACAGGGCCCGGCGCAGCTCCTCGTCGTCCGGGAACTCGCCGACGGCGGTGGTGAGCAGGGCCACCCGCTTGCCCCGGTTGTCCGCCTCGCGCAGCGCGGCGTGCCACACGTCCCGCGCGCCGCCGCCGAAGTCCACCATGTCGCTCGGGATTCCGGCCGTCTCCATGAGCCGCCGGACGGATCTGGCCTCCGGGTACAGCTTCGCCAGCCGGGCGATCAACGTGGCCCGGTCAGGCCCCCCTTGACACAACGTGACCTCCCGGAAGTCGTCCGATGAGCGGACAGCTTAGCGCCGCATGCGCCACTCATATTCCGTTTGTCCACAAGATGGCATCAAGGCCCGGTCCGATACCCAGGGAGCGCTTCGTCCATGCCTGTTCACGGTGACATGTCGTGGGCACGGACGGCGGGCAGCGGTCCGTCGTAGCGTTCGACCTCGACCCGGGCGAGCTGGCCGGTGCAGCCCTGGGCGAGCCGGGAGGTGCCGGTGTCGCGGGTCACCGCGTTGGGGTTGCCGTGGACGCAGGTGGCCACCTCGGGGGCGGAGGGGTCGAACCAGGCGCCGGTGGCGAGCTGGACCACGCCGGGCCGCAGCGCGTCGCTGAGCACGGCCCCGGCCAGGCAGCTGCCCACGGTGGAGCGGATGCGCACCACGTCGCCGTCGCGTACGCCGCGGGCCGCCGCGTCGCCGGGGTGCATCCGGACCGGTTCGCGGCCGCGGACCTTGGAGGAGGCGCTCAGTTCGCCGTGGTCGAGCTGGCTGTGCAGCCGGGTGGGCGGATTGTTGGCGACCAGGTGCAGCGGGTACGCGCCCGGGCACCCCGGGTCGGGTGGCTCCGGCGGCAGCCAGGCCGGGTGGCCGGGGCAGTCGTCGTAGCCGTACGAGGCGATGGTGGCCGAGTACAGCTCGATGCGGCCGCTCGGCGTGGGCAGCGGCGCGGCGCCGGGGTCGGCGCGGAACCCGGCGTAGAGGGTGCGCTGTTCGCGCAGGGACCGCAGGGGGACGCGGCCCGCGCGCCAGAAGGTCTTGAAGTCCTCCTCGGGCGCGTACTCCGGCGGCAGACCCTGGCGCCAGCTCTCGTAGAGGTGTTCCAGCCAGCCGCGTGCGTCGCGGCCCTGGGTGAAGGCGTGGCCGACGCCGAGTTCGGCGGCGAGGTCGCTGAGGATGCGGTAGTCGTCGCGGGCCTCGCCCACCGGGTCGGCGACGCGGTGCATGGCGATGAGCGCGGTGTCCTGTTTGGCGCCGCCGATGTCCTCGCGCTCCAGGGTGGTGGTGGCGGGGAGGACGAAGTCGGCGTGGTGGGCGGTGGCCGTCCAGTGCGGCTCGTGGACCACGACCGTGTCCGGGCGGGCGAAGGCCCGGCGCAGCCGTCCGAGGTCCTGGTGGTGGTGGAAGGGGTTGCCACCGGCCCAGTGGACGAGCCGGATGTCGGGGTAGGTGTGGCGCTGCCCGTCGTAGGCGAACGTCTCGCCCGGGTGCAGCAGCAGATCGGCGATCCGGGCGACGGGGATGAAGTCGGGGACCGGGTTGGTGCCCTGGTCCAGGCTGGGCAGCTTGTACGGGAGCGTCCCGGCGCCGGTGCCGCCGGTCGCCCCGTATCCGTGGGCGAATCCGCCGCCCGGCAGCCCGATCTGGCCGAGCAGGCAGGCCAGCGCGATGCCCGCCCACAGCGGCTGCTCGCCGCGGTGGGCGCGCTGGAGCGACCAGCTGAGGGAGACCATGGTGCGCTGCCGGGTCAGCTCCCGGGCCAGGGCGGCGATGCGGGCGGCCGGGATGCCGCAGATCGCCTCGGCCCAGTGCGGGGTCTTGGCGGCGGAGCCGTCCCGGCCGAGGACGTAACCGGCGAAGGTGTCGAAGCCCTCGCAGTGGCGGCGGCAGAAGTCCGCGTCGTACCGGCCCTCCTCGATCAGCACGTGGCACAGCGCCAGCATCAGCGCGGTGTCGGTGCCGGGGACGGGGGCCAGCCATTCGGCGTCCAGCTCGGCGGCGAGGTCGTCGCGCAGGGGGCTCACCAGGATGAAGCGGGCGCCCCGGCCACGGGCCGAGCGCAACAGGTCCGCGGTCCGGTGGCGGCTGATGCCACCCGCGTTGACCTGCGTGTTCTTGGCGGGCATCCCGCCGAAGCAGAGGAAGAGGCCGGTGTTCTCGGCCAGCACGGACAGCGGGGTGGGGGTGCTGATCGGGGCGTCGTCGCCCACCACGTGGCGCAGCAGGGTGGTGGCGGCGCCGAGGCTGTAGGTGTTGACGGAGCGGGTGTAGCCGCCGAGGCAGTTGAGGAAGCGGTGGATCTGGCTCTGCGCGTGGTGGAAGCGGCCCGCGCTGCCCCAGCCGTACGAACCGCCGAAGATCGCCCGGTTTCCGTGGGTGGTGCGGACCCGGTCGAGTTCGCGGGCCAGCAGCCCGATCGCCTCGTCCCAGGGGGCGGGCACATGGTCGTCGGCGCCGCGGGCCGGGTCGGGTCCGGGGCCGTGCTCCAGCCAGCCGCGGCGGACGTAAGGGGTGAGCACCCGGTCGCGGGGGCCGAGCGCGGCGGGCACGTTGCGCAGCAGCGCGGCGGGGTGGGGGTCGCGGGGGTCGGGGGTGACGTCGAGGCTGCCGTCGGGGCGGACGGCGGCGTCGAAGGCGCCCCAGTGCGAGCTGTGGGGGTGGCCGCGCGCGGTGGCGCCCGGGGGCGGCCCCGTCACGTCGCCGCCGTGGGGCGTGCTGTCACGGGCTGTGTCGTCGCGGGGCGTGCTGTCGCGGGCCGTGCCGTCGTGGGGCGTGCCGCCGTGGGCCGTGCTGTCGCGGGGCGTGCCGTCGGCGGTCGTATCGTCGTCGGCCGTGCCGTCGGCTCTGTTGCTCGCGTCCCTGCTCATGCGGTGCTCTCGCCTTTCGTCGTCTCTCTCCTTTCTTCCCGTTCCTCCCTTTGGCCCGCTCACTCCCCCTCCTCCGGTCCGGGGCCGTACCGTGGCCGTCCGGCATCACCCGGTCGGCCCCTCGGAAGGGCCGTGCGGGAGGGTGGTAGAACGGCTGCTGAGCGTTATCGTCGATCCCGTTCCGCGTATGCCGATATTCGGCCACCGATGGCATACTTGAACGCGCGACCAAATGGGTTTACTCCCCGCCAGGGGCGCGGCGGTGGAGGCCGTCATCTGCCCATGGCGGAAGTCCGAGGGCAAGGGTGAGATGACCACATGACGCGACCGGACACGCCGCCGCACGAGCAGCCCGTCCGGTCGGACGACCTCATCGACGAGGCGTCCACAGCCAGGGCCACTGTCGACGGGCACGGCATCGTCACCCAGTGGAACGAGGGGGCCCAACGGCTGCTCGGATACCGTTCCGAGGAGATCGTCGGCAGGTCGGCGGCCGCACTGCTCGCCGACGAGGCGAATCCGCGTCCGGTGGCCGAAACTCTGCGCGCCCTGACTCCGCCCGACCGGTTCCGCGGCCGGGTCGCGCTGCTCCACCGCGACGGCTCCCGGGTGACGGCCGGACTGCTCGCGCACCGCGTCGCCGCGCCCGGCGGCACCACCGAATGGCTCGTCGTCTCCCCGCTGCCCCGGCCGGAACAGCCCCTGGCGGACGAGGAGTTGCTGAAACACTGCTTCACCCAGGGACCGTGCACGATGGCGGTGTACGACACCGGGCTGCGGCTGCGCTGGGCGAACCAGGACATGGAGCGGGTGCTGGGCCTCACCCAGGAGGAGATCCGCGGGCTGCGGGTGCCGGAGATCGCCCCCGGGCCCGAGGCGGAGGAGACCGAGGAGCGGATGCTCCGGGTGCTGGAGACCGGCGAGGAGCAGTACATCGAGCTGTTCCTGCGGATGCCCGGCCACGACCGCCCGGTCGCCTGGTCGACCTCGCTGGCCCCGCTGCGGGACGGGGACGGCCGGGTGGCGGCCGTGATGCTGTCCGCGCACGACCGGACCCCGCAGCACACCGCCCGGCGGCGCCTGCTGCTGCTCAACGAGGCGAGCACCCGGATCGGCTCGACCCTGGACATCGACCGGACCGCGCAGGAGCTGGCCGATGTGGCGGTTCCGGAGCTGGCCGACTTCGTCACCGTCGATCTGCTGCCCTCGGTGCACGGCGGCAGCGAACCGCGCCCGGGCCCCCTCACCAGCCATGTCATGCTGCGGCGGGTCGCCGCCCGGTCGGTCTTCGCGGGCACCCCGGAAGCCGTGGTGGAGGTGGGGAAGGTGGCCGCGTACCCCGAGTTCTCCCCCGCCGCCGAAAGCCTGAAGGCGGAGCGCGGGCTGCTGAACTCGGTGACGGACCCGGCGGTGTCCCGGTGGGCGGCGGAGGCCCCGGACCGGGCCTCGATGATCCATCAGTTCGGCTTCCACTCCACGATGGCCATCCCGCTGCGCGCCCGCGGCACCACCCTCGGCGTGGCGACGTTCTCCCGGCACCAGCGCCCCGAGCCGTTCGAGGAGGACGATCTGCTGCTCGCCGAGGAGATGACGGCCCGGGCGGCGGTCTGCATCGACAACGCCCGCCGCTACACCCGGGAGCGGAACACCGCGCTGGCCCTCCAGCGCAGCCTGCTGCCGCGGACCCTGCCGCACAGCGCGGCCGTCGACGTCGCCTCCCGCTATCTGCCCGCGGGCCCGCAGGCCGGGGTGGGCGGCGACTGGTTCGACGTGATCCCGCTGTCCGGGGCGCGCGTCGCGCTGGTGGTCGGCGATGTGGTCGGCCACGGGGTGCAGGCGTCGGCGACCATGGGGCGGCTGCGCACGGCGGTCCGTACCCTCGCCGATGTCGACCTGGCCCCCGATGAGCTGCTGACCCATCTCGACGACATGGTCAACCATCTGTCCGCGGAGGCGGAGAGCGCGCAGGGCCCGACGAGTACGGGGGCCACCAGCGGGGACATCGGCGCCACCTGCCTGTACGCGGTCTACGACCCGGTCTCCCGGCTCTGTTCGATCGCCCGGGCGGGGCATCCGCCGCCCGTGGTGGTGGCGCCCGACGGCTCGGTGGACCTGCTCGACCTGCCCGGCGGCCCGCCCCTGGGTCTTGGCAGTCTGCCGTTCGAGACGGTCGAGGTGGAGCTGGCGGAGGGCAGTCTGCTCGCGCTGTACACCGACGGTCTGATCGAGTCCCGCGACCAGGACGTCGACCGGGCGCTGGACACGCTGCGCTCCGCGCTGGTCCAGCCCGCCGACTCGCTGGACGCCACCTGTGACGTCGTGATCAGCAAGATGCTGCCCAGCCGCCCCGAGGACGACGTGGCGCTGCTGCTCGCCCGTACCCGGTCCCTGGACGCCGACCACGTGGCGACCTGGGACCTACCGTCCGACCCCTCGATGGTGGCGCAGGCCCGCCGGGACGTGACCGCGCAGCTGGAGGCGTGGGGTCTGGGCGAGGCCGTGTTCACCACCGAGCTGGTGGTCAGCGAGCTGATCACCAACGCCATACGGCACGCCAAGGCGCCCATCCAGCTGCGGCTGATCCACGACCGCACCCTCATCTGCGAGGTGTCCGACGGCAGCGGAACCGCCCCGCATCTGCGCCGGGCCCGCACCTTCGACGAGGGCGGCCGCGGACTGCTGCTGGTGGCCCAGCTGACCCGGAGCTGGGGCACCCGGCAGACCGGGAGCGGCAAGACGATCTGGGCGGAGCAGAGCCTGACCCCGGGGGACGGCTGATCACCGGCCCGCCCCGGCTTCACTACAATCAGCGGCGAGAAGCCCTGTTCGTGAAGGACTTGAGGCTGCACCATGGCATTCGGCGTCAGGCGGACGCCGTTACTGCCCGCCGCCGTGGCGGGTCTCGCGGCGGAACGAAAGGCCGCAATCCATGCGAACTGAAGCCACGCGCCCCGGCGACTCGCTGGCCGCGCTGAGCCCCGCCGAGTCGGCCCGGCTGATGGCGGTCATGCGGGACGCCGCGCTGAGCCGCGGCAGGCTCCCGCTGCCCGCGCGCCCGGTGATCGGCCAGTCCTGGGACCGGATGCTGCGGCTCGGTCTCGACCCGGACCGCGGCCACGACCGGGGGCTGCTCAGCCTGGACGAGCTGGAGCGGCGCCGGAGGGCGACCCGGCTGGCCGATGTGCTGCCCACTCTGCACAGCGGGCTGCTGGAGGCGGCGGAAGCGGCCCGTCACATCATGATCATCGCGGATGCCGACGGCCGGGTGCTCTGGATCGACGGCCACCGCGGCATCCGCCGCCACGCCGAGGGGATCGCGCTCACCGAGGGCGCGCACTGGGCCGAGGAGACCGCGGGGACCAGCGGCATCGGCACCGCGCTCGCCGTCCGGGCCCCGGTGCGGGTGCACTCCGCGGAGCACTTCGTCCGCGCCTTCCACACCTGGAGCTGCGCCGCCGCGCCGGTCCGCGACCCCCGGGACGGGCAGCTGCTCGGCGTCATCGACATCAGCGGGCCCGCCCCCACCGCCCACCCCACCGTGCTCTCCCTGGTGACGGCCACCGCCCGGTGGGCCGAGGGCGAACTGCGGCTGGCCCACAGCCGCGAACTGGACGCGCTGCGCGCCCTCGCCGCGCCCGTCCTCGCGCGCATCCCGGGCAAGGCCGCGGTGGTGGACCGGCACGGCTGGGTCGCCGCCGTCACCGGCATCAGCCCGCAGGACCACCGGCTGCCGCTGCCCAAGGCGGCGCGGGAGGCGCCGTACGGGCCGGTCTGGCTGCCCTCGCTGGGCACCTGCGCGGTGGAACCGCTGCCCGGCGGCCATCTGCTGCGGGTGCTCGACGGCGAGGACGGCGACCGGGCGCCCGCCGGTACCGGCCATCTGGTGCTGGACGTACGCCACCGGCACCACTGGTCGCTGACCTTCTCGGGCCCCTCCGGCACCTGGACCCACGGGCTCAGCGCCCGCCACGCCGAACTGCTGCTGGTGCTCACCGCGCACCCCGAGGGGCGCACCGCGGCGCAGCTCGCCCACGACCTGTTCGGCGACCCGACGCGTACGGTCACCGTGCGGGCGGCGCTGTCCCGGCTGCGCGGACAGCTCGGGGCGGTGCTCGCGCACCGCCCCTACCGGTTCGCGGACCACATCCGCGTCGAAGTGCTGGAGCCGGACCGGCGGCAGGACCTCCTGCCGTTCAGCGTGGCCCCGGCGGTCGACCGTCTGCGGGACTGACCGGGTACGTCAGCGGCTGCCCGCCACCTCCTCCGGGCTCAGCACCTGGGCGAGGCGTTCGGCGGGCAGCAGGCCCTTCTCCAGGACGAGTTCGGCGACGCCGCGCCCGGTGGCCAGGGCCTCCTTGGCGATGCTGGTGGCCGCGCTGTAGCCGATGTACGGGTTGAGGGCGGTCACCAGGCCGATGGAGTTCTCGACGGTGGCGCGCAGCTCCTCGACGTTGGCGGTGATGCCGGACACGCACCGGTCGGCCAGCACCAGGCAGGCGGCCCGCAGATGGGTGACGCTCTCCGAGAGCGAGTGCAGGATGATCGGCTCGAAGGCGTTCAGCTGGAGCTGACCGGCCTCGGCCGCCATGGTGATGGCCACATCGTTGCCGATCACCTCGAAAGCCACCTGATTGACGACCTCGGGGATCACCGGGTTGACCTTGCCGGGCATGATGCTCGAACCGGCCTGCACCGGCGGCAGGTTGATCTCGTTCAGCCCGGCCCGCGGACCGGAGGAGAGCAGCCGCAGGTCGTTGCAGCTCTTGGAAAGCTTGACCGCGATGCGCTTGAGCACACCGGACAGATGGACGAACGCCCCACAGTCCTGGGTCGCCTCCACCAGGTTCGCGGCAGTGATCAGCGGAAGCCCGGTGATGTCCTCCAAGTGGCCACGCGCCGCCTCGGCGTAACCCTTCGGAGCGTTCAGACCGGTACCGATCGCGGTCGCCCCGAGGTTGATCTCATGCACCAGGCCGGAGGCCTCCAGCAGCCTGCTCTGGTCCTCCTCCAGCATCACCGCGTACGAGGAGAACTCCTGGCCGAGCGTCATCGGCACCGCGTCCTGGAGCTGGGTGCGGCCCATCTTCAGGACGTCGCGGAACTCCTCGGCCTTGGCGGCGAACGCCTCCCGCAACACGGCCATCGCGTCGAGCAGTTCACGGACGGCGATGATCGTGGAGACGTTGACGGCGGTCGGGTAGACGTCGTTGGTGGACTGGCTGAGGTTGACGTCCTCGTTGGGGTGGAGGATGCCGTGCTCGCCCTTTTCGTGGCCGAGGATCTCCAGGGCCCGGTTGGCGATGACCTCGTTGGCGTTCATGTTCGTCGAGGTACCGGCGCCGCCCTGGATCACGTCCACGGTGAACTGGTCGTGCAGTTCGCCGCGGCGTATCTCCTGGCAGGCCGCGGCGATGGCGTCGGCCTTGAGCGAGGAGAGCAGGCCCAGGTCCTCGTTCGCGCGGGCCGCGGCCTCCTTGACGGCTGCCAGGGCGTTGATCAGATGCGGATAGGCGGCGATGGAGGTGCCGGTGATGGGGAAGTTCTCGCAGGCGCGCAGGGTGTGAATGCCCCAGTACGCGTCGGCGGGGACCTCGCGGTCACCGAGCAGGTCGTGTTCGCGGCGGGTGCCGGGGTCAGCGGTCATGGCTGTGGGTGGTTCCTTGGGTGAGGATGGGGCGGGCGGATCAGGCGGCGGGCAGGGCGAGGACGTCGGTGGCCCGGAGGCTGCCGACCGTGGTGTCGCCACCGACGACCGGGGCGGTGGCGAACTCGGTGAGGACGTCGGAGCCGATGCCGCAGTGCGCGAGGGCGGCCGCGGTCACCGGCATCCGGGCGCGGTCGGCGCCGTCGGCGATCTTGACGACGACGGCCCGTCCGTCGGGCAGCCCGACCATCTGGACGCCCTCGAAGCCGTCCTTGGCGAGCAGTCCGGGGACCTTGCGCATCAGCAGGGCGACGTCCCGGTCGTCGCCGGACGCCATCTCGGGGTAGGTGCGCATGGCGTCCGCGACCCGGCCCTCCGGGGTGTCCGGGGCGGCCGAGGCGATGGCGGCAGCGGCGCGGGCGAGGCCGAGCGGGGAGATGGAGAACAGCGGCGCGCCGCAGCCGTCGACGGTGACCTGGGCGACGCGCTGTCCGGTCAGGTCCTCCACGGTCTCGGCGATCACCTGCTGGAGCGGGTGGGCCGGGTCGAGGTAGTCCTCCAGCGACCAGCCGCGCAGCTTCGCGGTGTACAGCATCGCGGCGTGCTTGCCGGAGCAGTTCTGGGCCAGCCGGGAGGGCTTGAGGTCGGCCCGCAGCCACTTCTCGCGCATGGCGGAGCCGTACGGCAGGTCGGGGGTGTTGCGCAGCTCGTCCTCGGTGAGGTCGGCCTGCTCCAGGATGCGCCGGGTACCGGCCAGATGGTTGTCCTGGCCGGAGTGGCTGGCGGCGGTGAGCGAGAGCAGTTCGCCGTCCAGCGGCAGCCCGGCGCGCAGCAGCGCGACGGCCTGTACGGGCTTGATCGCGGACCGCGGGTAGAACGCGGCGTCGATGTCGCCCGCCTGGAACCCGACCCGGCCGTCGGCGGCCAGCACGACCGCCGACCCATGGTGGACGCCCTCGATGACACCGGCGCGTACGACATGGGCGAGCGGCACATGGCGGGGTTCGCGGATGACGGGGGGCTCGGCCGGGGTGTGGCGAGCGTCGTCGGTGTGCAGCCCGGGGGTGTAGTTCATGGTGGTGGTGTTGCTCCGTCGTCGGGGTGGGTCATGGGTGGTTCATCCGCCCGGCCGGGGTGGCTTCCCGGCCGGGCGGGGCTGTTTCTCGCGGGGCTATTCCTTGGTCGGCGCCGCGTCGTCGCGGGCGGGTGTCCGGCGCTTGATGAAGAACCAGCCGATGGCCAGCGCCAGCGCGATCCCGGGGACCGCCATGACGGTGACCCGGCTGGGTCCGCCGTCGGCCCACATCAGGACCAGGACGGAGGCGAGGAAGCCGAGGGTGACGATCTCGGTGTACGGCGAGCCGGGGAGCCGGTAGCCGGGCCGGGTGAGGTGTCCGGCCTGGGCGCGGCGCCAGAAGAGCAGATGACAGATCATGATCATCCCCCAGGTCGAGAGGATGCCGAGCGCCGCGAAGTTGAGCACGATCTCGAACGCCTCGCTGGGCACGACGTAGTTGAGACCGACGCCCAGCACACAGATGCCGGAGGTGAGGAGGATGCCGCCGTAGGGGACCTGGGTGCGGCTCATCTTGCCGGTGAACTTGGGCGCGGAGCCGGACATGGCCATCGAGCGCAGGATGCGGCCGGTGGAGTAGAGGCCGGAGTTGAGGCTGGACATCGCGGCGGTGAGGACGACGAGGTTCATCACGCCGCCCGCCGCGGGCACGCCGAGTTTGGAGAGCACGGTGACGAACGGGCTCTGACCGGCGGTGTAGGAGTCGGAGGGCATCAGCATGGAGAGCAGCACCACGGAGCCGACGTAGAAGACGGCGACGCGCCACATGATGGAGTTGATCGCCTTGGGCATGATCTTCTCGGGCTCCAGCGTCTCGCCCGCGGTGACGCCGACGAGTTCGACGGAGGCGTAGGCGAAGACGACGCCCTGGATGACCAGCAGCATGGGCAGCGCACCGTGCGGGAACAGGCCACCGTGGTCGGTGATCAGGCTGGGTCCGGTGGTGTGGCCGTCCACCGGGTGGCGGCTGACCAGCAGGAAGATGCCGATCGCCATGAAGACGACCAGGGCACTGACCTTGACGATCGCGAACCAGAACTCCATCTCACCGAAGATCTTCACGGAGATGAGGTTCACCGCCAGCACGACGGCGAGCGCGATCAGCGCGATCACCCACTGCGGGACGTCGCTGAACATGCCCCAGTAGTGGGTGTAGGTCGCGACGGCGGTGATGTCGGCGATGCCGGTGGTGGACCAGTTGAGGAAGTACATCCAACCGGCGACGTAGGCGCCCTTCTCGCCGAGGAACTCCCGGGCGTAGCTGACGAACGCGCCCGAGGACGGCCTGTGCAGCACCAGCTCGCCGAGGGCCCGCACCACCAGGAAGGCGAAGAGACCGCAGACCGCGTACGCCACGAACAGCGAGGGCCCGGCGTCCTTCAGGCGTCCTCCGGCGCCGAGGAACAGGCCGGTGCCGATGGCACCGCCGATGGCGATCATGTTCACATGCCGGGCCTTGAGGGACTTGCTGTAGCCGGCGTCACCGGCGTCGACATGCTGGGGCTGATCGGGCCCTTGGCCGTGGCGTTCTTCCTGCCGGAGGGACTGCTCGCTCACGCCTGCTGTCCGCCTTACGTTGGTGTGATCACGCGCCGTCCGCCGAAGCGGGGCGCACGATGGAGGTCAGGGTGGTCTCGACCCGTTCGAGGTGGTGGGTCATCGCCGCCACCGCGTCGTGTTCGGAACCGTCGGCGAGCGCCTCGACGATCGCCCGGTGTTCTTGGTTGGACTGCTCCCGGCGGCCGCCGAGTTCGTTGAGGAAAGCCGACTGCCGTGCCAGGGCGTCGCGAATCTCCTCGATAACCCTGCGGAAGACCGGGTTCTGCGCCGCCTGGGCGACGGCGAGATGGAACGTGGTGTCCATCGCCACCCAGGCGGTGGTGTCGGTCTCCCGTTCCATCCGGTCCAGGAGATGGGAGAGGTGGTCGAGATCCTCGGCGGAGCGGCGCAGCGCCGCGTATCCCGCGACGGGGATCTCGATGTGCCGCCGCACCTCCAGCAGGTCACTCGCGGCGTAGTCCCCGAAGGTGGGGTCCTGCACCGGACCGCTGGAGATGACGAAGGTGCCCTTGCCGGTGCGTGAGGCGGTGAGCCCCATGGTCTGCAGGGCCCGCAGGGCCTCGCGGAGCACGGGTCGGCTCACCTCCAGGCGACGGCACAGCTCGGCCTCGGAGGGGAGTTTGTCCCCCACCGCGTAGTCGCCGCGCTCGATGGCGCCCCGGAGGTGGCCGAGGACCGCTTCCATGGCACTCACGCGGCGAGGAAACGATTCAGCGCCTGTCTGGCTGTCTGACAAGTTCACCCGAGGATCGTCAGCCGTGCGCCAAAGCGTTGTCAAGACTTCTGATGCCGCAAATGATTCGGCCGCGCGGCGAAGGAATTCGGCCAGCAAATGCCCGCTTTATTCGTATATGGACTTTTCGCCGCCCAGGCCGGAGACTGCGACTGAGGGGTGACTGAGGGCGGCTGAGGGTGCCACGGGACGGGGTGTGAGGCGCGATGACGACGATACGGCGGACCGCACACCGCACGGCGACGAGGGCGCGGATCACGGCACTCGACACCCACGACATCCGCTTCCCCACCTCGCGCCTGCTCCACGGCTCGGACGCCAGCCACCCCGACCCGGACTACTCGGCCGCGTACGTGATCGTCCGCACCGACGCCGGGGACGGCCTGGAGGGGCATGGCTTCTGCTTCACCATCGGGCGCGGCAACGAGGTCGAGGTCGCGGCCATCGACGCGCTGCGCCCCCGGCTGGTCGGCGCGGAGCTGCCCGCCCTGCCCGCCGGTCTGGCCGGCCTCTACCGGGCGCTCGCCGACGACGGGCAGCTGCGCTGGCTGGGCCCGGAGAAGGGCGTCACCCATATGGCCGTCGCGGCGGTCATGAACGCCCTGTGGGACCTCACCGCCAAGCGGGCCGGGAAGCCGCTGTGGAAGCTGCTGTCCGACCTGACCCCGGAGGAACTGGTCGCCCTCACCGACTTCCGCTACCTCGCCGACGCGCTGACCCCCGACGCCGCCCTGCGCATCCTGCGCCGCGCCGCCCCCGGCAAGGCCGGGCGCGAGGCCCGGCTGCGGGCCGAGGGCTACCCGGCGTACCTCACCTCCTGCGGCTGGCTCGGCTACGACGACGACCGGCTCGCCCGGACCGCGCGGGCGGCCGTCGCCGACGGCTTCACCCAGATCAAGCTCAAGGTCGGCGCCTCCGTCGGCGACGACATCCGGCGCTGCCGGATCGCACGCGAGGCCATCGGCCCGGACATCCGGCTGGCGCTCGACGCCAACCAGCGCTGGGAGGTCGGCGAGGCGGTCGAGCGCACCCGGGCGCTGGCCCGGTTCGACCCGTACTGGATCGAGGAGCCGACCAGCCCGGACGAGATCATCGGGCTGGCCGCGATCCGGCGCGCCGTCGCACCCGTGAAGGTTGCGGCGGGTGAGCACGCGGCGAACCGGGTCGTCTTCAAGCAGCTGCTGCAGGCGGGCGCGCTCGATGTGCTGCAGCTGGACGCCTGCCGGGTCGGCGGGGTCAACGAAAACCTCGCGATCCTGCTGCTGGCCGCCGAGTTCGGGGTTCCGGTGTGGCCGCACGCGGGCGGCGTCGGGCTGTGCGAACTGGTCCGGCACCTGGCCATGTTCGACTACGTCGCGGTCTCGGGCACCCGGCGGGACCGGGCCGTCGAATACACCGACCATTTGCACGAGCACTTCCTCGATCCGGCGATCGTCACCGACGGCCGCTACCGCGCCCCCACCGCCCCCGGCTTCAGCGCGGCCCTACGCCCCGAGGCCCTGCGGACCTACGCCTACCCGGACGGCCCCGCCTGGCGGTGAGGAGCGTGGTTTACCCCCTCCCCCCTTCCCGAACCAGGGGGCGGCCCCTGGTCCCCGGACGCCCTCCGGGCGTGTGTCCTCAATCGCCGGACGGGCTGAAAAACCAGCCCGTCCGGCGATTGACGACCGGGGCACGGGGCAGAGCCCCGGTTCGGGAAGGGGCGGGTGGGGAAGCGCACCTGACCCCGGCGGCGCGGCTGCGCGGCGTGGCCCGCCGGGTGCGCGGGCCGGGCGGTCGTATGGTCGCAGCCGGGGAGGTCTTCGCCAGCCGTTCCGCGACCTGGAGCCGGGAGCACGATGCGCCACCGCCTCGCCACCGCCGCCCTGGCCCTCGCCCTGGTCTGCGGCCCGGCCGCCACCGGCTGTTCCGAGGGGTCCGGCGGCGGGCGGCGGGTCGGGGTGGTGGTGCCGTTCCTGACCTCGCCGTTCTGGGAGGCGTACGACCATGACATCCCCCGGCAGGCCGCCAAGGTGGGGGTCCGGGTGCTGCCGACGGTGAACTCCGACAACGACGCGAGCCGCCAGGTCGGCGACATCCGCAATCTGCTCGCCCAGAACGTCGACGGGCTGGTCGTCTCCCCCATCGACTCCGCCGCCATCGTCACCGGCCTCCAGGCCGCGCAGCGGCGGCACGTCCCGGTCGTGGCCGTCGACGTGGCCCCCGACCGGGGCAAGGTGGCGATCGTGGTGCGGGCGGACAACCGGGCGTACGGCGAGAAGGCGTGCCGGAGCCTCGGGCGGGCCGTGCGGGGGCGCGGCAAGGTGGTGCAGATCGAGGGCGACCTGGCGTCGGTGAACGGGCGCGACCGCACCGCCTCGTTCAGCGGGTGCGTGCGGCGCCGCTACCCGCACATCAAGGTCCTGGACATCGCCGCCGGGTGGCAGGCGGACAAGGCGGCCGCCGGGCTGGAGGCGCTCTACAGCGCCAATCCGGACATCAAGGGCATCTATCTGCAGGCCGGTGGCGTGTATCTCGCGCCCACGCTGCGCACACTGCAGCGCCATGGGGCGCTGCACCCGGCGGGCCACCGGGGCCATATCGCGATCGTCTCCAACGACGGCATCCCGCAGGAGCTGGACGCGATCCGCAAGGGGTGGATCGACGCGACCGTCTCCCAGCCGACCGATCTGTACGCCCGGTACGCCATGGTCTACATCAAGCAGGCCATGGCCGGGAGGCCGTTCCGGACGGGGCGGACCGGTCACGGCAGCAGGATCGTCGAGGTACGCGAGGGCATCCTGGAGGATCAGCTTCCGGCGCCGCTGGTGACCCGGGCCAATGTGAACGACCCCGCGCTGTGGGGCAATCGCGGATGACCACCGAGGGGACGGCCACCAGACGGCCACCGCTGTGCGAGGCGCGCGGGATCACCAAGCGGTACGGGCCGACGGTGGCCCTGCGGGACGCGGGGATCACCGTACGGACGGGCGAGACGCACGCCCTGGTCGGACGCAACGGCGCGGGCAAGTCCACGCTGGTGGCCGTGCTCACCGGACTGGAGCGGCCGGACGCGGGCACGGTGTGGTTCGAGGGGGAGCCCGCCCCAGTCGCCGCGGACCGCGCGGCCTGGCGCCGCCGCGTGGCCTGCGTCTACCAGCAGTCCATGATCGTCAACGAGCTGTCGGTGGCGGAGAACCTGTTCCTGGGCCATCAGCCGGTCCTCCCAGGCACCTCGTTGATCAGCTGGCGGCGGACCCGCCGCCGGGCCCGCGCGCTGCTGGACACCTGGGGCGTCGACGTACCCGAGGGCGCGCGGGCCGGGGATCTGAGCGTCGAGGACGCCAAGCTGGTGGAGATCGCGCGGGCGCTCTCCCGGGGCACCCGCTTCGTCATCCTGGACGAGCCCACGGCGCAGCTCGACAGCCGGGCGACGGCGCGGCTGTTCGCGCGGATGCGGCGGCTCCAGGACGCCGGGGTCACGTTTCTGCACATCTCGCACCATCTGCGCGAGGTGTACGAGGTCTGCCAGGCCGTCACCGTCTTCCGGGACGCCCGCAAAATCGTCACCGCGCCCGTGGGCGAGCTGCCCACCCGGGCCCTGATCGAGGAGATGACCGGCGAACCGGCGGCGCCCGCCCGGCCCGGCCCACCGCCCCCGCCGGGCCCCGGGGGCGAGGTGGCAGTGCGGGTCGAGCGGCTCAGCGGGGCGTACTTCCACGACGTGAGCCTCACCGTCGGGGCCGGTGAGGTGGTGGGGCTGGCCGGGCTCGCGGGCTCCGGGAGCCATCAGCTCGGCGAGGCGCTGGCCGGGCTGCACCGGCCGACCGCCGGGCGGATCGAGGTCTTCGGCCATCCGCTGCGGCTGGGCAGCGTCACCGCGGCGCTCGCCGCCGGGGTCGGCTGTGTGCCCCGCGACCGGCGGACGCAGGGGCTGATCCCGCAGCTGTCGGTGGCCGACAACATCACGCTGCCCATCGGCGGCCGGCTCGGCCCCCGGGGGCTGATCCGGCCGTCCGCCCGGGACGCGGTGGCCCGCCGCGCCATCGAACGGCTCGGCATCACCACCCGGGGCCCGGCCCAGCCGGTGACCGCGCTGTCCGGCGGCAACCAGCAGAAGGTCGTCATGGCCCGGGCGCTGGCCACCAGTCCCCGGGTGCTGGTGCTTATCGACCCGACGGCGGGGGTGGACGTACGGTCCCAGCACGATCTGCTGGAGACCGCGCTGCGGGCCCGGGCCGAGGGGCGCGCGGTGCTGATCGTCTCCGACCAGCTGGGGGACCTGCGGGCTTGTGACCGGGTGCTGGTGATGGCGGGCGGCTTCGTCACCGTCACCCACCGGGCGGGCTGGACCGACCGGGAACTCGTCGCCTCGATCGAAGGGGTCACCCTCGGCCATGAATGACCTCGCCGCGCCCCGGACGGGCCGGGCCCGGCGCCTCGTCCCGGGCCGCGTCCGCGATCTGGCACTGCTGCCCGCCGTCGTCCTGCTGCTGATCATCGGCGCGGTTGGCAACCCCCACTTCCTCGACCGGGACAACCTGGTGAACATCCTGGGGGCGTCCTCGGCGCTCGGGCTGCTGGTGCTCGCCGAGGCCATGATCCTGATCAGCGGCCGGATGGACCTCTCCCTGGAGTCGATCGCGGGCCTCGCCCCGGCCCTCGGCTTCCTGGTGGTCATCCCGGTCTCCTCCGCGGGCTTCGGCACCGAGCTGCCCACCTGGGTGGGGCTGCTGCTCATCCCGCTGGCGGGCGCGGGGATCGGGGCGGTCAACGGCGCGCTGATCGTGGGGCTGGGGCTCAACGGGTTCATCGTGACCCTTGCCATGAACATCGTGCTGCGCGGCGTCCTCATCGGCCTGGTCTCCGGAAGGACGCTGTTCAACGCGCCGGACGCGTTCTTCGCGCTCGGCTCGCGGGAGTGGCTGGGGGTGCCGGTCTCGGTGTGGGTGACCGCGCTGTGCTTCGCGCTGGCCGGGTTCGTCCTGCGCTACCACCGGCTCGGCCGCGCGGTGTACGCGATCGGCGGCAGCGCCCCGGCCGCCCGGGCGGCGGGCATCCGCACCGCGCGGGTGGGCTGGACGGTGCTGGTGGTCGGCGGGGCGCTGGCGGGGCTTGCCGGGCTGGTGATCGCGGGGCGAGTCGGCGCGGTGGGCGCCAACCAGGGCAGCGGTCTGATCTTCACGGTGTTCGCGGCCGCGGTGATCGGCGGCATCAGCCTCCGCGGCGGCCGGGGCTCCCTGCTGGGCGCGCTGCTGGGCACCCTGTTGCTGGGCATGCTGGAGAACCTGCTCACCCTCGCCCAGGTGTCGTCCTTCTGGATCGAGGCGATCTACGGCGGGATCATCCTGCTCGCACTGGTCGTCGCACGGCTGACGACCAGGGAGGCCCAGGAGTCATAGTATTAAGGGAAATGTCTTCGCAGATGGGACGGGTGCGATGGCCATCCCCGAGGGAATCGCGCCGACCGAAGCGCATGTTCCGTTCGACATGGCCGACGCGGCGACGGCCCTGCTGGACGCGACGGGGACCGTCGTCGGCTGGACCACGGCGGCGGAGCGGCTGCTCGGCTATCCGGCGACGGAGGTGCTCAAGCAGCCCGGCGCGATGCTGCTGGCGGCGTCGGAGGACGCCGCGAAGGCGGTGTCCATCGCCGAGCGGTGCGGTGAGCACGGCGGCTGGGGCGGGCTGCTGGAGGTCCGGCACCAGGACGGCCACCGGCTGGCGGTGGGCCTGCGGGTCTCCCCTGTCGCCGGGCTGAGCGACCGCACCTGCTGGCTGATCTCGGCGATCGACGTGGCGACGATCCCGACCTGGGCGGTCAGCGGATCGCTGCTCCAGGCGTTCCTCACCCGCTCCCCCATCGGCATGGCCGTACTCAGCCCGGACCTGCGGTACGTATGGATGAACGACACCCTGGAGCGCTACGGCGGCGTCCCTCGCGACCAGCGGCTGGGCCGCCGGATGGCGGACTCGCTGCCGGGCCTGGACACCGCGGCCCTCGAAGCCAAGATGCGCCAGGTGCTGGAGAACGGCGTGCCGGTGATCGACTACGAGTACCGGGGCTGGACCATGGCCGAGCCGCACCACGAGCACGCGTACTCGACGTCCTTCTTCCGCCTCGACAACGCGGACGGCCATCCGGTCGGCGTCTGCTACATGGGCATCGACGTCACCGACCGCTGGCGGGCCAGGGAGCGGCTGGCCCTGCTCAGCGAGGCCAGCGAGCACATCGGCAGCACCCTGGACGTGATGCGCACCGCGCAGGAGCTGGCCGAGTTCGCGGTGCCCCGGCTCGCCGACTTCGTCACCGTCGACCTGCTGGACTCCGTCCTGCGCGGCGAGGAGCCCACGGCCGAGCGGGCCCGGGCCCTCCCCCCGTTCCGGCGGGCGGGCCAGGCCTCCATCCACGAGGGCTGCCCGGAGTCCATCGCGTCCCCGGGCGACGCGGTCGCCATCTCCCCGACGTCGCCGTTCGCGTGCAGCTTCCTGGAGGGGGAGCCCGTCCTCGACCCGGAGCTGGACGCCTCGCTGGGCGCGTGGACCGGCGACGACCCGGCCCGGACGCGGAAGGTCCACGAGTTCGGGATGCGCTCGCTGATGGTGGTCCCGATCTGCGCGCGCGGCGCCATCCTGGGCGTGGCCTCGTTCGTCCGCACCCGGCATCCTGACCCCTTCGAGGAGGACGACCTCGTCCTCGCCGAGGAGCTGGTGACGCGCGCCGCGCTGTGCCTGGACAACGCCCGCCGCTACAGCCGCGAGCACACCGCGGCCCTCGCGCTGCAGCGCAGTCTGCTGCCGCACGACCTGTCCGGCGGCCAGGCGCTGGAGGTGGCGTCGCGCTATCTGCCCACCGACGCGCGCAACGGCGTCGGCGGTGACTGGTTCGACGTCATCCCGCTGTCCGGGGCCCGGGTGGCGCTGGTGGTCGGCGACGTGGTCGGGCACGGCATCACCGCGGCGGCCACCATGGGGCGGCTGCGCACCGCCGTGCACACGCTCGCCGACATGGACCTGCCGCCCGAGGAGCTGCTCGCCCACCTCGACGACCTGGTCATCCGGCTCACCGAGGAGGAGTCCGGCCAGGAGGGGGTGAGCACGGCGGTGCTGGGCGCCACCTGTCTGTACGCGGTGTACGACCCGGTCACCCGGCGGTGCACGATGGCCCGGGCCGGGCATCCCCCGCCCGCGGTGGTGGACCCCGGCGGCGCGGTCTCCTACCCGCCGCTGCCCGCCGGTCCCCCGCTGGGGCTCGGCTCGCTGCCGTTCGAGTCTGCGGAGCTGGAGCTGCCCGCGGGCAGTCTGATCGCGCTGTTCACGGACGGCCTCATCGAGACCTGCGACCAGGACATCGACGTCGGGCTCGGACGGCTGAGCAACGCCCTGGCCCAGCCCGGGCTGCCGCTGGAGGAGCTGTGCTCGACGGTCATCGACGCCCTGCTGACCCGTCCGCAGTCGGACGACGTGGCGCTGCTGCTGGCCCGTACGAACACGCTCGGCACCGGCCACGTCGTCTCCTGGGACCTGCCCTCCGACCCGGCCGTGGTCGCCAACGCCCGCTCGCTCGCCGTCCACCAGCTCGCCGAATGGGGGCTGGAGGAGCTGGTGATGACCACCGAGCTGATCGTCAGCGAGCTGGTCACCAACGCCATACGGCACGGCACCGGCCCCATCCGGCTCCGGCTGATCCGCCATGACGTGCTGATCTGCGAGGTCGCGGACGCCAGCAACACCTCCCCGCGGCTGCGCCATGCCCGTACCACCGACGAGGGCGGCCGCGGGCTGTTCCTCGTCGCGCAGCTGACCCGCCGCTGGGGCACCCGCTACACCGAGGGCGGCAAGCTCATCTGGGCCG
This sequence comes from Streptomyces sp. NPDC005962, assembly GCF_040629205.1. Lineage (NCBI taxonomy): Bacteria > Bacillati > Actinomycetota > Actinomycetes > Kitasatosporales > Streptomycetaceae > Streptomyces > Streptomyces sp. NPDC005962. Next base: position 88,118 of record NZ_JBEXVE010000028.1, read on the forward strand.
AACAAGACCTTCCGGACGCCGCATGAAACACGCCCCGGCACGTCCCCGCCCTACCCATGATCGGTTTCCTCCCGCACACTGGCCCCACGCCAACGGGAGGGGGGCATCCGGCATGCGCGGAGGAGTCGGCGACGGGGATGTGCGGAGGCGGCCGCTCGCCTCCCGGTGGGTACGCGGCGCCGTCACGGCGTGCGCGGGCGCGCTGCCCGCGCTGGCGTTTCCCGCGCCGTCGCTGTGGTGGTTCGCGTACGTCGCCCTGGTGCCGTGGCTGCTGCTGGCCCGCTCGGCGCCGACCATCCGGCGGGCGGCGTACGACGGCTGGCTGGGCGGGACCGGGTTCCTGCTGGCGGCGCACCACTGGCTGATGCCGAGCCTGCATGTGTTCATCGTGCTGCTGGCGCTGTTGCTGGGGCTGTTGTGGGTGCCGTTCGGCGCGCTGACGTTCCGGCTGCTGCACGGCCGTCCGGGGCCCGGCCGGGCGGGCGCCGCGCTGGTGCTGCTTCCGTCCGCGTGGCTGCTGGCCGAGCTCGTACGGTCCTGGCAGTACCTCGGCGGGCCCTGGGCGCTGCTCGGGGCGAGCCAGTGGCAGGTTCCGGTCGCGCTGCGGCTGGCGTCGGTGGGCGGGGTGTGGCTGATCGGCTTCCTGCTGGTCGTGGTGAACGTCGCGCTCACCATGCTGATCACGCTGCCCCGGGCCCGTACCGTCGCGGTGGCCGGGCTCACCGCGTGCGGTGTGGCAGCGGCCGGGGTGTGGGCGTGGGCGCCGGTGCCGCAGGAGACCGGGACCGCGCGGATCGCGGTGGTACAGCCCGGGGTGATCAAGGGGCCGGGGCCGCGGCTGGAGCGCGGCGTCGAGCTGACCCGGCGGCTGGCCGGTCGCCATCCGGACCTCGTGGTGTGGGGCGAGAGCAGCGTCGGCACGGATCTGGGCGACCGGCCGCGGCTGGCGAAGCGGCTGGGCGCGCTGTCCCGTTCGGTGGGGGCGGATCTGCTGGTCAACGTGGACGCGCGGCGCAGCGACCGGCCGGGGATCTACAAGAGTTCGGTACTGATCGGGCCGCACGGTCCCACCGGCGCCCGCTACGACAAGATGCGGCTGGTGCCGTTCGGCGAGTACATCCCGGCCCGGCCGCTGCTGGGCTGGGCCACCTCGGTGGGCAAGGCGGCCGGTGAGGACCGGCACCGCGGCACGAAGCAGGTGGTGATGCGGCTGCCGGACGGTCTGCGGATCGGGCCGCTGGTCTGCTTCGAGTCGGCGTTCCCGGACATGAGCCGCAATCTGGCGCGGCGCGGGGCGCAGGTGCTGGTCGTCCAGTCGGCGACCTCCACGTTCCAGCACAGCTGGGCGCCCGAACAGCACGCCACGCTGGCCGCACTGCGCGCCGCGGAGACCTGGCGGCCGATGGTGCACGCGACGCTGACCGGGGTGAGCGCCGCGTTCGGCCCGCGCGGTGAGCCGGTGGGCGGGCGGCTGGGTACGCGGGCGAGCGCGGCGACGGTGTACTCGGTGCCGCTGGCGAAGGGCACCAGCCCGTATGTGGAGGCCGGGCCGTGGCCGGTGTACGGGGCGCTGGCCGCGCTGGCCGTGTACGGGGTGACGGAAGCCGTGAAGGGAGTGCGGGCGGTGCGGGTGGTCAGGCGCCGTTCACCGCGTCGCTGATCACCCGTTCGCACAGTTCATGGGTGCGCAGCGCGTCCTCCGCGCTCGGCCGCCCGCCGGTGCGTACGGCGTCGAGGAAGGCGTCGGTGATCTGCTCGATGCCGCGCTGCCGGGCGACCGGCACCCAGTCGCCGCGGCGGCGCACGCTGGGCTGCCCCTTGTGGTCCACGACCTCGGCGAGGTTGTTCACCTGCCGCTTGGTGTCCTGGCCGGAGACCTCCAGGACCTCTTCGGTGGAGCCGCTCATCCGGTTCATCACACCGAGCGCGGTGAACCCGTCGCCGGACAGCTGGAGCACGACGTGGTGCAGCAGCCCGTCGCGCATCCTGGTCCGCACGTCGATGTGGTCGACCGGGCCGGGGGCGAGGAAGCGCAGGGTGTCGACGACGTGGATGAAGTCGTCCAGGACGAGGGTGCGCGGGTCCTCGGGGAGGCCGACGCGGTTCTTCTGCATCAGGATCAGATCGCGCGGATGGTCCCGGCACTGCGCGTATCCGGGGGCGTAGCGCCGGTTGAAGCCGACCATCAGTCCGACGCCGCGGTCCTCGGCCAGCCGCACCAGCCGCTCGCTCCGGTCGAGTTCGTAGGCGAGCGGTTTGTCGACGTAGGTGGGCACCCCGGCCTCCAGGAGCCGGGTGACGAGCCCGGCGTGCTCGGCGGTCGGGGCATGGACGAACGCGGCGTCCAGGTCCGCCGCGAGCAGCGAGTCGAGGCCGGTGTGACGCTGCGCCTCGGGCACCCGGTGGGTGTCGGCGACCCGCCGGAGGGTGTCGGGGGTGCGGGTGTGCAGATGGGGCTCAAGACCGGGCCGCGCCATGAGCACGGGCAGATAGGCCTTCTGCGCGATGTCGCCGAGACCGATGCAGCCGACCCTCACGATGCCTCCTGGTGTTCGGTGGCCAGGTCCACCCTACTCAGGACGGCTGGCGGGGATGTGGCGTCCCCTGAGCCCCGGGGGACGGCCGGCCGGCCATCCCGTCGAAGCCGCGCGGCCGGGCGGAGGCTCGCCGCGGATAACCCGTGGCGCGGCGGAGGGCCGGGCCTCATGATGCTCGTCATGACGACTGCCGAACGCCGCGACGCACCCCGCACCGCCGATGAACGCACCAGCCTGGAGGGGTGGCTGGACTTCCACCGCGAGACCCTGGCCCTCAAGTGCGAGGGGCTCGACGACAAACAGCTGCGCGAGGCCGCCACGCCGCCGTCCGGGCTGACCCTGCTCGGGCTCGTACGGCACATGGCAGAGGTCGAGCGGAGCTGGTTCCGGCGGGTGCTGGACGGTCAGGACGCGCCGCCCATCTGGTACAGCGAGGAGGACCCGGACGGTGACTTCCTGGTCACCGAGGCGGACACCGGCGAGGCCGCCTTCACGGTCTGGCGGGACGAGGTCGCCGAGGCCCGCGCGGCCGCGGCGGGCCACTCCCTGGACGAGGTCGTCACCCGCCACGACCACGGCCACGGGGACTACAACCTGCGCTGGATCTACCTCCACATGATCGAGGAGTACGCCCGCCACAACGGCCACGCCGACCTCATCCGCGAGCGCGTCGACGGCGTCACGGGCGACTGAGGCCTGTCGTTTGGATCAAGGGGACGTCAGAGCGCGAGCCGCTGCCCGAGCCGGGCGATCGCGGCCCGCACCCGGTCGCCGTACGGGTCGTCGCCCAGCGTGCCCGCGCTCGCCCGGGCCAGCGCCAGCTGGGTGCGGGCCGCCGCCTCCTGGCCGAGCTTCGCGTAGTCGGTGGCCAGGTTGAGGTGGAGGGCCGGGTAGAGGGCGCGCAGCCGGGGTGCGGCGGCGCGGGCGCCGGGCCGGTCGGCCGCGGCCAGGGCCAGCAGATCCCACAGCAGCTCATCGGCCGGATCGTCCTGGGTGTCGGCCAGATAGTGGGCGAGGGCGCAGCGGTGGAACGGGTCGCCGTCGCCCTCGATCTCCTGCCACAGCGCGGCCAGCCGGTTGCGCGCCTCCTCGCGGTCACCGCCCCGGTGGAGCATGACCGCCTGCCCGATCCGGGTCAGCACGGCGTCGTCCTCCGGCGCCTCCCGCCGTACGTCCGCCATCCCGGTCTCCCGCCTGCGCCGCCGAATCTCCCCGCCTGCGGCCGACGCTAGCCGCGGGGCCGGTGAACCCCCGTCAGGCGGGCCCACGGGGTCAGTCCGGCGGGTCAGTGCGGCGTCAGTCCGGCGGGTCGGTCCGGCCGTCCGGCGGCCCGTACCGCTCGGCCAGTTCGGTGACGGCGCGGGCGACGGCCGCCCGCAGCTCGGGCGGTCCGAGCACCTCGGCGTCGGTGCCCAGCCGCAGCATGTCGTCGACGGCGACGGGCAGCGACTCCACGGGCAGCACCACCCGCGCCCTCCCCCGGTCGTCGGGCGGGCCCGCCCCGGCTGCGGCCACCGCGCCGACCGCGCCGAACTTCATCGGCAGCAGCCGCAGGCCCCGCTCGGTGAGCAGCAGTTCGGCCTCGCCCCGGAACCGCGCGGCCTCCATGGTGCGCGCCGACTCCTGCCAGTAGGCGGCGAGATCGAACCCGGCGGGGCGCTCGAAGCCGTCCCCGAGCACCTCGGCGGCCAGGATGCGGGCCACCCGGTAGCTGCGGATGGTGTCCTCCTCAGGACCCGCTTCCCCTCTGGCCACCAGGTACCAGATGCCGCCCTTGAGGACGAGGCCGAGCGCGTGCAGATCCCGGTGCACCTCGCCGCGCCAGCGCCGGTAGTGCACCCGCAGCACCTGGCGCCGCCATACGGCCTCGGCCGCCGCCGCGAGGTACGGCACCGGCTCGGCGTCCCGGAACCAGCCGGGCGCGTCGAGGTGGAAGCGCTCCTGGATGCGGCGCGACCGCTCGTCCAGCTCGGGCGGCAGCGCGGCCCGCAGCTTGAGCTGGGCAGTGGTGAGGTCCGCGCCGAGGCCCAGTTCGGCGGCCGGTCCTGGCATCCCGGCGAGGAAGAGCGAGTCGGCCTCGTCGCCGGTGAGCCCGGTCAGCCGGGTGCGGTAGCCGTCCAGCAGCCGGTAGCCGCCCGCCGGGCCGCGGTCGGCGTACACCGGCACGCCGGACGCGCTCAGCGCGTCGATGTCGCGGTAGACGGTACGGACCGACACCTCCAGCTCCGCGGCGATCTCCGGCGCGGTCATCCGGCCCCGGTTCTGCAGCAGAAGGAGCAGGGAGAGCAGACGGTCGGCACGCATACGGTCCATTGTGGCGCCGTACCTGACAGAAGATGTCAGGTACGGCGGGCAGAGTCCTCTTTCATCCAGCGCACGCCCTGCTCACCAGCGCACGGCCTGATCAAAAGGACCCGCCATGACACACCCCACCATGACCGCGCACGCCACCGGTACGTTCACCTTCGCCGACTGGCAGGAGAAGCCGGTCGGGGAGGCGGCGGGCGGAACGAAGCTCGCCCACGCGACCGTGATCAACAACTTCTCGGGCGCGATCACGGCGTCCGGCACCGCCTGTCAGTACGCCATCGTCTACCTCGCCGACGAGACCGGCGCCTTCTCGGGCCATGAGCTGGTGGACGGGCAGCTCGACGGCCGCCGGGGCAGCTTCGTCCTCGCCGAGCACGGCACCTTCGGCGAGGACGGCACCGTGCGGTGCGCCTTCGAGGTGGTGCCGGGCTCGGGCACCGGCGAGCTGGCCGGGCTCACCGGTGCGGGCTCCTTCACCGCCCCGAAGGGCATCACGGCCGTCTCTTACGCCTTCGACTACGCGCTGGGCTGAGACGGTCCGAGGTCGGGGATGCGCCAGTCGATCGGCGTGTGCCCCTGGGCCTTCACCGCCTCGTCGATCTGGGTGAAGGGGTGCGATCCGAAGAACTTCTTCGCCGACAGCGGCGAGGGGTGCGCCCCCTTCACCACCGCGTGCCGCTCCTCGTCGATCAGCGGCAGCTTCTTCTGGGCGTAGTTCCCCCAGAGGACGAAGACGGCCGGGTCGGGGCGGGCGGCCACCGCGCGGATCACCGCGTCGGTGAACTTCTCCCACCCCTTGCTCTTATGGGAGTTGGCCTCGCCGCCCCGCACCGTCAGCACCGCGTTGAGCAGCAGCACACCCTGCCGGGCCCACGGCATCAGATAGCCGTTGTCCGGGATGGGGTGGCCCAGCTCCTCCTTCATCTCCTTGTAGATGTTCCGCAGCGACGGCGGGGTCTTGACGCCCGGCCGCACCGAGAAGCACAGCCCGTGCCCCTGGCCCTCGCCGTGGTACGGGTCCTGCCCGAGGACCAGCACCTTCACCTGGTCGAACGGTGTGGCCTCCAGGGCGGCGAAGACCTCGTCGCGCGGCGGATGGACCGGCCCCTTCGCCCGCTCCTCCTCGACGAACTCGGTGAGCTCCTTGAAATAGGGCTTCTCCAGCTCCTCGCCGAGGACACCGCGCCAGGACTCGGGCAGCACGTAGGCCACGTCAACAACCTCCGGTCGTGTTCCGTTTACGAGCACGAACCTACCGGCGACCACTGACAAGGCGTCGGGCGGCGTGAGGAAAACGCACCCGGCCCGGCACCCTCGGGGTGCCGGGCCGGAAGGCGTCGACGGCGCCGCTCCATGGCGGGCGGTCAGCCGAAACCCGCGTCGCGGTCAGCCGACGCCCGCGTTGAGGAAGACCCCGCCGTCCACGACGAGCGTCTGGCCGGTGATCCACGCGGCCTGGTCGGAGGTGAGGAACGCGGCCGCGCCCCCGATGTCCTCCGGTACGCCGAGCCGCCCGAGCGGATACGCCGCGGCGGCCTCCTCCTCGCGCCCCTCGTACAGGGCGGTGGCGAACTTGGTCTTCACCACGGCGGGCGCGATCGCGTTCACCCGCACGCCGGGCGCGAACTCATGGGCGAGCTGCGCCGTGAGGTTGATCATCGCGGCCTTGGACACGCCGTACGCGGCGATGAACGGCGAGGGGGTCATCCCGGCGACCGAGGAGATGTTGACGATCGCGCCGCCGTTCTCCTTCTGCCACGCCTTCCAGGTCTGCTGGGCGAAGCCGAGCGCCGAGACGACGTTGGTCTCGAAGACCTTGCGTATCACCGCGAGGTCGAGATCGGCGATGGGCGAGTACACCGGGTTCGTACCGGCGTTGTTGACGAGATAGTCGACGCGCCCGAACGCCTCCATCGCACGCTCGACGGCCACCGCCTGGTGCGCCTCGTCATGGGCCTTGCCGGGGACGCCGATCACCCGGTCCGCCCCCAGCCGCTCGACGGCCTCCTTCAGGGCGTCCTCGTTGCGGCCGGTGATGCACACCCGGTCGCCGCGCGCCACCATCGCCTCGGCGATTCCGTAGCCTATGCCGCGGCTGGCCCCGGTGACGAGCGCCGCCTTGCCGCTGTCCGAAGAGATCTCTTTGGTCATGGGGTTCGTCAAGCTCCTGATCAGTTGAGCGGGCCGCCGGCCACGTACATGACCTGGCCGGAGACGAATCCGGCCGCGTCCCCGGCGAAGAAGGCGACGGCGTTGGCGATGTCGTCCGGCTGTCCGACGCGCTGCACCGGGATCTGGCTCGCGGCCGCCTTCTGGAAGTCGTCGAAGCCCATGCCGACGCGCTCGGCGGTCGCGGCGGTCATGTCGGTGGCGATGAAGCCGGGCGCCACGGCGTTGGCGGTGACGCCGAACTTGCCCAGCTCGATGGCGAGGGTCTTGGTGAAGCCCTGCATACCGGCCTTGGCGGCGGCGTAGTTGACCTGGCCGCGGTTGCCGAGCGCCGAGCTGCTGGAGAGGTTGACGATCCGTCCGAACCCGGCGTCCACCATGTGCTTCTGACACGCGCGCGACATCAGGAACGCGCCCCGCAGATGCACGTTCATGACCGTGTCCCAGTCGGACTCGCTCATCTTGAAGAGCAGATTGTCGCGGAGCACACCGGCGTTGTTCACCAGGATCGTCGGCGCGCCCAGCTCCTCGGCGACACGCCCGACCGCGGCCTCCACTTGTTCCGCGTCGGACACGTCGCAGCCCACGGCGATGGCCTTGCCGCCCGCCGCGGTGATCTTCTCCACGGTGGCCGCGCAGGACGCCTCGTCGATGTCGAGCACGGCGACGGCGCGGCCCTCCTCGGCCAGCCGCGCGGCGGTCGCCGCGCCGATGCCGCGGGCCCCGCCCGTCACGATCGCGACACGCTGCTCGTTGGTGGACATGCGGGTTCTCCTCGCCTCGGGTAGCAGCTCACCGTCCCGGCACCCGGGGATGAGCAACCGCTTAGTCGCTTCAGCAGACGAGACGCTATGAGGCCCGCCGCCCACTGTCAACGACCCGTTGTGATGCCCTTGCTCACCCTCGCCCGTCAGCGCACCAGCAGGTCGAGCAGCCGCTCGACCTCCGCCTCCGCGTCCGTGGTCAGCCCGGTGTGCACCGGCCCCGGCTGGACGACCGTGGAACGCGGCGCGACCAGCCAGCGGAACCGCCGCCCCGGGGCGTCACCGGCCGCCTGACCGGCCCGCTCTCCCCCGCGGCAGATACCCTCCACCGCGTGCAGCGCGGCCCGTACGCCCGCCACGTCCGCCGATGGGTCGAGCGCGAGCAGCCGGGTCTCGTCCAGATGGGTGCGGGCCGCGACGAACGACGTCGCACGGCAGTAGACGACGACGCCCGCGTTGATCAGCTCACCGCGCTCCACCCGGGGAACGAGCCGCACCAGCGCGTACTCGAACACATCCCGGCCATGGTGCAGCCCGCTCACTTCGCTGCCTTTCCGTCGACCCATACGCGCAGCCAGTCGGGAGCCTTCGACGGCCCGTCACCGGAGCGCTCCGCGAGCGTGATCCTGTCACCGACCGCCGCGGCCCGCTCCAGCAGCACGCGCACATAGGCGCGGCGCACCGCGTCCGGGCCGTCGAAGCCGGGCTCGTCGGCCAGCCAGGCGTCGGGGACGTCGGCGGTGACCTCGGTCAGCAGCTCCTCGGTGATCCGCGGCGCGAGCGTGGCCGCCGCCGCGGCCACATCCGGGGCGAACGGGGCGAGCACATGGTCGGAGGCGTCGTACGGCTTGGCGGCGGCCGCGTCCAGACCGCGCCAGCTGTGGTGCCAGATCATGGTGGCGCCGTGGTCGATGAGCCACAACGCGCCATGCCACACCAGCAGGTTGGGGTTGCGCCAGGACCGGTCCACATTGCCGACGAGCGCGTCGAACCACACCACCTGCCCGGCCTCCGCCGCGCCCACCTCGAACGCCAGCGGGTCGAAGCCGAGCGAACCGGGCAGATAGTCCATCCCCAGGTTGAGCCCACCGCTGGCCTTGAGCAGCTCCTGCACCTCCTCGTCCGGCTCGCCCAGCCCGATCACCGGATCGAGCTGAATCCGCACCAGCTCCGGAACCCGCAGCCCCAGGCGGCGCGCCAGCTGCCCGCAGATGACCTCGGCGACCAGGCTCTTCCGGCCCTGGCCCGCGCCGGTGAACTTCATGACGTACGTGCCGAGATCGTCGGCCTCGACGATGCCGGGCAGCGACCCGCCCTCGCGCAAGGGCGTGACATATCGGGTCGCGGTGACTTCGGTCAACATTTTCCCAGGCTATCCGACTTACTGGCCTTACAATCCACGATTTACTCCAGACGCACACAAGCCGGGAGAGCCGCCGCGATAAGCCCTGGGGAGAATCTGGGGAGTTTCGGCCGACACGTCGATCCCCCGCCTCTCCGGCAGTCTGTCCATCACAGTGCGCCCCTTGCTGCCAGCCTCAGGCATGTCCGCGCACTCGTCCGCCACCCTCCCAGGCGTTTTCACGCCCGCCGGGTCATTCGCCCGCGGCGTCCTCGGCCTCCCAGCGCAGCAGGTCGCCCGGCTGGCACTGGAGCACCTCGCAGAGCGCGGCGAGCGTCGCGAAACGCACTGCCTTGGCGCGGCCGTTCTTGAGTACCGCCAGGTTGGCGGGCGTGATCCCTACGCGGTCCGCGAGGTCGCCCACGGACATCTTCCGCCTGGCCAGCATCACGTCGATGTCGACCGTGATCGGCATCAGATCACCTCGTCCAACTCGGCCTGCATCTGTGCCGCTTCGACGTCGCGCGCGACGGCCTGGGCGAGCAGCATCCGCAGCACGAGCACGATGAGCGCGACCCCCAGGATGGCCAGGCCAATCCCGCCCATGATGACGGTGACGCCCGGGTCGTCCCGCTGGCCCGGCGCATTGAGGGCCGTGACCGCGAACCACAGGAGGGCAGCCGCCACGATCGCGCCGATCACGGCGTCCACGTACCGGAAGGCGGCATGGGAGAACACGGTTCCGCGTCGCACCATCGTCACCAGCCGCCATACGCTGACCAGGGCGACCTGGGCCGCGCCCATGCCCAGGACCGTGATCACGCGCAGCGGGGTCAGCGGGAGCGCCCCGCCCTCCGGGTCGCTCCCGCTGACCAATACCCACACCATCAATGCCTGCACGAACACGGTGCCGGCGAGCACCACCACGAGCACGGCGCGAAGCGCACGCACTGCCAGCCGTCCCATACTTCATCCTTCCATCGAGTTACGATGGGAATCTATCGAATATCGATAGATCAATCAAGGGTTGACGCCTCCGGGGCGGCCGGGAATCGCAACCGGGTCCGGGCCCGGTGATCCAAACGAAGCCGCCTAGTAGCTGTCGTGGCTGGGCTTACCGTTCGGCCGGTAGACGCCGACGATGGTGCCGCCGTTCGTCGTCGAGACGCTGACCGGCTCCAGCGCAGTGGGGATCGCTCCGTCGGCGAACAGCCGCTTGCCGGTGCCGATGATCACCGGATGGATGGTCAGCCGGTACTCGTCGACGAGGCCGTGGCGCATGAGGGTCTGGGCGAGGTCGCCACTGCCCACGACGTTGATGTTGCCGCCGTCGGACGCTTTCAGCTTGCGTACGGCGTCGACGGTGTCGCCCTCCAGCAGCGTGGAGTTCTGCCACTCGACGGATGTCAGGGTCCGAGACGCCACGTACTTGTGCATGCTGTTCATCCGATGGGTGAACGGGTTGTCGAGATCGGCGGTCGGCCAGTACGACGCGAAGATCTCGTACGTCTTGCGGCCGAGCAGCATCGCGTCGGAGGACTCGTACCAACCGGCGATGGCCGTGCCGACCTCGTCGTCGCTCACCGGCTTCTGCTAGCCGCCGTGCTCGAAGCCGCTCTGGGTGTCCTCGTCCGGACCGCCCGGCGCCTGCATGACGCCGTCCAGCGTCAGGAACGTGCAAACGATGATCTTGCGCATGGTGCGCTCCCTTCGTCGACGGATAGACCGCACAACCGCCGGAAACTCATCGGCGGAACTTCCGCGGCGCAGCACCAGGGGCCGTCGTCTGGATCACCCCGGCTGTGAAGTTCGACGCAGGTCAGCGCCACCCGGTAGACGGCTTCATGACGTACGTGCCGAGATCGTCGGCCTCGACGATGCCGGGGAGCGACCCGCCCTCGCGCAAGGGCGTGACATATCGGGTCGCCGTGACTTCGGTCGGCGTTTCGCCAGGCTACTGAACTCGCCGGCCTCGCAAGCCACGAGAAGCGCTGGTCGTACCCGGCGCTCCGGCGACCACCTTCGACCCGGACGGGCCGCCGCGGCGATCGCCACGACCGTGAACGCCGGTACCCCACCGCGGCGGCTGCTGCTCGGCTCCGACGCGCTCGCCGGAGCACGCGCCCGGCTGGACCGGACGCGCCGCGAAATCGACGCCAACGAAGCACTGACCAGGAGCGCGGACCTGGCCGAGGCGTGAGCGGCGCGGGCACCTGCCGGAGCATCCGCTCGCCGCCCGGAAACCCGACAGGCCGCACGGTGCCCACCGCCGGCCACCCCTCTCGTCCAACAACACCGCTCGACGGTTGAACATGTGAGCGTCCGGCCGCGTATGGAATCGAAACGTCCCTGGATCAGGAGGCACCACCATGACGCAGCCGGAAACCACCGGATGGGGCACCACCCGTCGCGCCGTCGTCTCCGCTGCCGGAGCGGCCGGGCTGGCCGCCGCCCTCACCGCCTGCGGTAAGGAAGACAGCAGCGACTCGGATAGCTCACAGAACGCCGGTTCCGCACAGGAGTCGGCCGGGTCCGGGCAGTCGGGCGCGGCAGGCGACTCGTCGGGGGGCGGCGGAGGTGGCATGGAGCTGGCCAAGACCTCGCAGATACCGGAGGGCGGCGGCATGGTCTTCAAGGATCACAAGGTCGTGGTGACGCAGCCCTCTTCCGGGCAGTTCAAGGCGTTCTCCTCGATCTGCACCCACCAGGGGTGCTCGGTCGGCGACGTCTCGGACGGCACCATCAACTGCCCGTGCCACCAGAGCAAGTTCGACATCAGCGACGGCAGCCCGAAGGGCGGACCGGCCACGAAGGCGCTGCCCGGCGCCAAGATCACGGTGGAGGGCACTTCGATCAAGATGGCCTGACCGCCTGCCAGCAGGCGATGACGTCCTCGGTCGAGGTGACGGTCGCGACGAGGGCGAGGGTGTGACGGACCATTGCCGGGGTGTACGAGGCGGGCACCCCGGCGATGGCGTCCGCGGGCACCACGGCCGTATAGCCGAGGTTGACCGCGTCGAAGACGGCGTTGGGTATCGCCACATTGGCCGACACGCCGACGATGACCAGGGTGCGGCAGCCCAGATTGCGCAGCAGCGCGTCCACACCGGTCCCGGCGAGCGGCGACAGGCCGTGCAGCCGCCGGACCAGCAGATCCTCCGCGCCGACCGGGACCGGTTCGGCGATCCGTACCGCGTCGCTCCCGGTGAGCTGCTGGACCGGCAGCCGCTCGGCGGCCCGGAACAGCCGTGCGTTGCGGTTCGCGCCGCGCCCGTCGGCGCGCCGCTCGGCCACCGCGTGCAGCACGGTTACGCGCGTGTCGTGGGCGGCCGACACCAGCCGGGCGACACGCCCGAGCGCGCCGGACTCCCGGGCCTCGGCGGCGAGTTCGGGCAGTGCGCTGCCCGGACCCACGACGCCGCGCTGGCACTCCACGGTGAGCAGGGCGCAGCCCTCGGGCCGGAGCAGTTCGGGTAGCGACACGGCGGCCTCCTGACTTCTCGCGCCGGGAGGGTAATGGCCATTGCCTATGGAGGGAAGAGTCGCGATTCTGTGCGGATGACCGTCACCCAGCGGCGGGGACGCCGCATCATGATGACCGCGTCCGAGCTGGACACCTTCCTCGCAGAACAGCGCACCTGCCGGGTCGCGACCGTGTCCGCGGACGGGCGGCCGCATATCAGCGCGCTGTGGTTCGCCTGGGACGGCACGGCGCTGTGGCTCTACTCCCTGACCCGCAGCCGCCGCTGGGTCGAGCTGCGCGGCGATCCGCGGCTCTCGGTCATCGTCGACGACGGGCACGACTACGGTGAGCTGCGCGGCGCCGAGCTGAGCGGCGACGCCGTCTTCGTCGGCGAGGCGCCGCGTTCGGGCGCGCCGTGTCCCGAACTCGACGCGCCGGAGCGGATGTTCGCGGCGAAGTACTTCGAGCTGGACGCCATGCCGCACGACGGGCGCCACGCATGGCTGCGGCTGACCCCGGACACGGTCAGCTCCTGGGACTTCCGCAAGCTGCCCCAGGGCTGAGCGCGCCGCACCAGCCGGGCGCGGTCAGTCGACGATCTTCTCCCCCACCGACCGCAGGACCTCCACCGCCGCGCGGATGGAGGGCCTGCGGTCGGCGTCGGCGCGCCAGACCGCGTAGACGTGGCGGCGCATGGTGGGCGGGCTGACCGGGACCATCCGCACGCCCTCGGGCACCGGGCCCCGGCCGAGCCGGGGGACGACGCCGATCCCGAGCCCGGCGGCGATCAGCGCGAGCTGGGTCTGGTGCTCCCGTGCGGTGTGCCGGATGTGCGGCTCGATGCCCTTGCCGCGCAGGGTCACCATCAGCCAGTCGTAGCAGAACCCGCCCTCGGGCCAGGACACCCACTCGTCGTCCACGAAGTCCTCCGGCTCGACCGCGCAGCGGTCGGCGAAGGGGTGGTCAGCGGGCATCGCCACGTCCACCAGGTCGTCCAGCAGGGCGGCCTTGACCAGCCCGCCGGGCACCGGCAGCGGCTTGTTGTACCAGTCGAGGACGACCGCCACGTCGATGTCGCCGCGCACCACCGCGGGCACCGACTCGTCCGGCTCCATCTCCTGCAACCGGGCCCGCAGCTGCGGATGGTCGGCCCGGATGCGCTCCAGCGCGGCGGGGAAGAGGCCGCGGACGGCGGTCGGGAAGGCGCCGAGCAGCAGCTCGCCGACGGCGTGTCCGCGCTGGGCCTCCAAGTCCGCCTGGGCCAGCTCCACCTGGGACAGGATGCGCGCCGCGTGGTCGGAGAGCAGCCGCCCGGCGTCGGTGAGCCGCACCCCGCGGCCGTTCTTGGCGAGCAGCTGCTGCCCGGTCTCCCGCTCCAGCTTCGAGAGCTGCTGGGAGACGGCCGAGGTGGTGACGTGCAGTCCTTCGGCCGCACCGCTCACGGAACCGTGCCGGGCCACGGCGTGCAGGGTGCGCAGGCGATCCAGATTCATGTAAGCGATGCTACGCGATAATGCGCATGAATTCTCGCTTGTTCTAAGAAGTTGCAGCCAGCAAGCTGGGTGTCATGACCTCAGCGACCACCGCGGCGTCCACCCCCGCCACCGAGCAGCCCCCGGCACCCGCCGCCCGCCCACGACGGCTGTTCGACTGGCGGATACGCTTCGGCGTCCTCACCCTGGTCTGGGGTTTCAGCTTCCTGTTCATCAAGGTGGGCACCGAGGCCTTCGCGCCGCTGTACGTCACGCTCGGGCGGATGCTGTTCGGCACGGCCGTCCTTTTTGCGGTGCTGGTGGCGAGGCGGGAGCGGCTGCCGCGCGGGGCCCGGGTGTGGGGCCATCTGGCGGTGGCCGCCTTCTTCCTCAACGCGCTTCCGTTCTCGCTCTTCGCCTACGCCGAGACGACCATCCCCTCCACCCTGGCCGGTATCTGCAACGCCGCCTCGCCCCTGTGGGGCATGGTCGTCGCGGTGGCCGTCGTCTCCGACGACCGCCCGACGCGGCAGCGCGTCGCGGGCCTGGGCCTCGGCTTCGCGGGCGTCCTGATCGTGCTGGGCGCGTGGCAGGGCTTCTCCGGCCAGGACCCGGTGGGCACGGCGTTCGCGCTCACCGCCTCGCTCAGCTACGCGGTCGGCTGGGCGTACGTCCGCCGCACCCTCGCGGACACCGGGAACTCCCATCTGGCCATGTCCTCCGGCCAGTTGCTGCTCGGCACGGTCCAGCTCGCGGTCGCCGCCCCGCTCGCCGCCCCGGCCCCGGGCTCCTATCCCCTCCTCCCCCTGCTGTCGGTGCTGGCGCTCGGCGCCCTGGGCACGGGGGTGGCCTTCCTGATCCAGTACGGCCTGGTGGCGGAGGTCGGCCCGACGACGGCGATGATGGTGACGTACTTCGTCCCGGTGATCGCCACCGCGGCGGGCGTGCTGATCCTCGGTGAACACCTCACCTGGAACACGCCCGTGGGCGCCGCGATCATCCTCATCGGCGCGGCCCTCACCCAGCGCCGTTAGACCTCCCGCGAGCACCGGCCTCAGTCCATCCGTCCCGCCGGGGCCGGGCTCGCCACCGCCGAGGCCACCGCGTCGGCGAGCCCGGCCACCTCATCGGCGCGCAGCGGAGAGACCGTCAGCCGCAGGCCCGGCCCCGAGGCCACCCGGAACCTGGCGCCCGGGGCGACCGCCCAGCCCGCGGAGAGGAGGCGGGCCACCGCGCCCGTCTCGTCGGGCACCGGGACCCAGACGTTCATCCCGCTTCGCCCGTGGGCGGCGACTCCCCGCTGCCGCAGGGCTTCCACCAGGGCGTCGCGGCGCGCGTCGTACGCCGCCGCGACCGCCGCCGCGTCCACCGCGCCGGTGCGCCACAGCCGCGTCACGGCGTCCTGCAGCAGATGGCTGACCCAGCCGGGGCCGAGGCGCTGCCGTCCGCGCAGGCGGTCCAGGGTGACGGCGTCGCCGGTGAGCACCGCGAGGCGCAGATCGGGGCCGTACGCCTTGGCGGTGGAGCGGACCAGGACCCAGTGGTCCGTAACGCCCGCGAGCGGATGGAGGGGCAGGTCCACGATGCCGTGGCCGTGGTCGTCCTCGATGAGCAGCACACCGGGGTGACCGGCGAGGACGGCGCGCAGCTCACCGGCGCGCGCCGCGCTCACCACCGCGCCCGTCGGGTTCTGCGCCCGGTCGGTGACGACGAGCGCCCGCGCGCCTTGGCGCATCGCCCGCTCCACCTCCTCCGGCAGCGGCCCGTCGTCGTCGAGCCCGACGGGAACGGTGCGCAGCCCGAGCGCCGGGATCAGGTCGAGCAGACTGCCCCAGCCGGGGTCCTCGACGGCGACCGCGTCGCCGGGCCGCAGATGGGCGGCGAGGACGCGTTCGATGGCGTCGAGCGAGCCGGAGGTGACGGCGACGGGCCCGTCCGGCACGCCGTCCGCGTCGAAGGCGGTACGCGCCGACTCGCCGATGCCGGGGGCGACCCCCGGCGCGCCGTACAGCGTGGGGTTCTCCGCGGCGCGCGCCGCGGCCTCCGCGAGGGCCGGGCCGAGCGGCGGCAGCAGGGCGGGGTCGGGGTTGCCGGTCGCGAGGTCGCGCGCCCCCGGGGCCTCGACCCGGAGCCATTCGCGCGGCGTACTCGCGGGGCGCGCCCGCACCCGGGTCCCCCGGCGGCCCGCCGTCTCGATCACTCCCCGTTCCCGCAGGACGCGATACGCGGCCGCGACGGTATTCGGATTGACGCCCAGCCGCGTGGCCAACTCCCGCTGTGGCGGCAGCGATTGGCCAGGCGACAGGGTCCCGGCGCCGACCGCCCGCTCCACACTCGCCGCGATCTCGGCTGCGCCACGCCCTTCGATCAGATATTCTCCTAGCACAAAACGTAGTTTGCACTAATGCAATGGAGTGCGCAAATGAGTGCGACCACCGAGCCGGACGAGACGACCACCGAGCCGGGCGACACCGGCTACGCCGCGACCGACCGCACGACCCCGACCCGCGCCCGGGAACGCGCCTCGTACGACCGGGACGTGGTGCACGCGATCCTCGACGAGGGATACGTCTGCCACCTGGGCTTCCTGCGCGACGGCGGCCCGGTCGTCCTGCCGACCCTCTACGCCCGGTCCGGGACCCGCCTCTACGTCCACGGCTCGACCGGCTCACGCCCCCTGCGGATGGCGGGCGCCGAGGACCCGGGGATGCCGGTGTGCCTGACGGTCACCCACCTCGACGGCCTGGTGCTCGCGCGCTCGGCGTTCCACCACTCGCTCAACTACCGCTCGGTGGTGGTGCACGGCACCGCCCGCCCGGTGCGGGACGAGGCCGAGCGCGCGGCGGCGCTCGACGCGGTGGTGGACCATGTGGTGCCGGGCCGGGCCGCCGACTCCCGCCGCGCGAACGCGAAGGAGCTGGCCGCCACCGCCGTGCTCTGCCTCGACCTCGACGAGGTTTCCGCCAAGATCCGCACCGGCGGCCCGAGCGACGAGCCGGAGGACATATCGCTCCCGTACTGGAGCGGCGTGATCCCGGTCGCCCGGAGCTACGGCGCGCCCGTCCCCGCGGACGACCTGGCGCCGGACACGCCCGTACCCGGCTATCTCGCGTCGCTGGGCTAGCTCCGGTCCGCGCCGCGTCACGGTCCGGGCCCCCGGACGCGTTAGGCGGCCGCGTCAACCGGCCGCGCTACGGGGCCGGGTCGGCGGGGCGGTCCTCCGGTGATTCGTCGTCCGCCGCCGCCCGGCGGTGCCCCCACTCGGACGCGGCGGGCGCGGGCGCGGCGGGGGGCGCCCCCGCCGCCACCGGCTCCGCTCCCGCCGCCTTCGGCGCCGACGTCTGCGCGATCAGCGCCCCGCCCAGCACCAGCACGCCGCCGACGACCTGGACCATGCCCAGGTGTTCGTCCAGCAGCACCCAGGCCAGCACCGTCGCGACGACCGCCTCCAGGCAGGCCACCACCCCGGCCACCTGCGGCGACAGCCGACGCACCGAGAGGACGCCGGTCAGATACGCGATCACCGTGGCGACCAGCACGATCCAGCACAGCAGCAGCGCCGCGGGCACCCGGGTGCCCGCGAGGTCGGCCTGCCCCGCGAGCACCGGCCAGTCGGTCTCCCACGGCCGGGCGACGACCGTCAGCGTCGCGGCGCCGATCAGCAGTCCGTACGCGATGACTCCGAGCGGATCGGCCGCGTCCTGCCCCTCGCTGCCGTGGTCGGACAGGACGAAGTAGCCGACCTGGCAGCAGGCGGCGCCGAGAGCGAGCAGCAGCCCCAGCGCGTCGAAGCTCAGCCCGGACCACACCTCCACCACACACGCGAGCCCGCCCACGGCGAGGACGACGCCGACCGCCGCCGACCGGCTCACCGGCCGCCGCTGGACGAACCGGACCCACCCCAGCACCAGCGCGGGCGCGAGGTACTCGACGAGCAGCGCGACCCCGACCGGGATGCGCGAGAGCGCGGCGAAGTAACAGGCCTGGACGCCCGCCACGGCCAGCAGGCCGAACCCCAGCAGCAGTCCGGGGCGCCGCAGCGGCAGCCGCCGGTGGCGCCAGACCAGGGGCAGCATGACGAGGGCCGCGCCCGCCACCCGCAACCAGGTGACCTGCAACGGTTCGAGCCCCGCCTCGATCAGCGGCTTGGCGGCGACGCCCGAGCCGCCGAACGCGAGCGCCGAGACCAGGGCGAGCCCCAGACCGACACGCTTTCCCTGATCATGGCCCCGGCCTCGCGTGCTGTGCATCGGGCCATCATGTCAGTCCGATGTCAGGACCGTCACCACGTTTGCAACTGGCACGGTTCGCCATCCAGCGCCGTGACCAGCAGATCCACATCCACCCCCGCCCGCCGCAGCACCTCCGCGGCCCGGCACTGCCGGTCGTAGGTCAGCGCGGCGAGGAGGTCGGGGCCCTCGGCGAGGGGCACACCCCGCGCCGCGGCGCGCCCGACCGCCGCCGCCATCGCGGCCGCGGCCGCCGGAGACCAGCCGGACAGCCCGTCACCGGCGCCGGTCGCGGAGACCTCGACGGTGCCGCTCCACCGGAGCCCGTAGCCGATGGTGCGCTGCACCAGATAGCCGAGCAGCCGCGCCACTTGGGGCGGGCCACCGGCGAACGCGCCCCACACCCGCGGGTCGTTCTCCACCACAGTGTGCAGCAGATGAGCCGTGTCGAGCTGGTTGTCCCCGTCGCGTACGGCGCGCCGACGGGCCCCGGTGACCACGGCGGCCAGCCGCTCGCCGAGCCGGTCCTCGAACCCGGCACCGGCCTGGTCGACGGAAGTGGAAAGGGTAGGACTTCGCACGCTCTCACCCCATCAGTCCCTTGAGGCCGAAGCATCCTCGTCGGGAAGCATGTAAGCATCCCACCGTAGTTGGGCATGGATGACCGGAAATCATCCTCGGGGAGGAGAGAACCCGGCCTTCTTCCCGACTCCGAAACCCCACTCCGAAACCCCTCGAAACTCCCGCGGCGCGCAACCGCCGCGACCCCGGGGGCCGTCCCCCACTCACAACCGCGTCTTTCCGCCACACACAGTGCCGCCAAGGAGTCCGATGACCGCCCGGCCGCTGCTCTTTCTGGACATCGACGGTGTCCTCAACCCGGTTCTGCCGACCGACGGGTTCACCGCCCACGACATACTCGACTTCACCGTGCTGCTCTCCGTCACCCACGCCGACTGGCTGCGCGAGCTGTCGTCCACCTACGAACTTGTCTGGGCCACGACCTGGGAGCACGAGGCCAACCGTCATATCGCGCCACTCCTCGAACTGCCCCGGCTCCCGGTCGTGGAGTTCACCGGCTACGAGGCGCGGCCGGACGATCCGAAGCTGCCGGTCCTCGACCTCTTCACGGGCCGCAAGTGGGCCCCGATCCTGCGGTACGCCGCGGGCCGCCCGTTCGCGTGGGTGGACGATGTGATGCCGGAGCGACTGGTGAGCCGGTCCCGCCTGCGGCGCGACCGGCTGCTGCTGCCGGTCGACCCCGCGCACGGGCTGCGCCGGGAACACGTCGACCGGCTGCTGAACCACCCGCCCCGGGCGCGCCGCCTGCCGCGGCTGCGACGGCACTCCGCCCGGAACCCACAGGCTGACGGTGCGCCCGTGGGGAACGCTCCGGGTGGCGCGACCACGGTGCGCGTCGACGGCGGCCTCACCGGGCGGCCGTGTCCCCCTCGTCGTCCTCGGCCAGGATCAGATACAGCTTCTTGCGCGACTCGTTGATGACGGACAGCGCCTTCTGCCGCTGCTCGGGACTGCCCGTCTTCCAGACCTGCGCGAACGCCTCCATCAACCCGAATCCGGCCTGCCGGACCTCCTGCATGGCCTCCCAGTCGATGCCGCGCCCGGCCTCTTCCCACGGAGCCTGCGACCCCGCCTCGGCCTCACCGCGCCCGGCCTCGGTGAGCGCGTACAGCTTCTTGCCGCCGTCGCTCTCGCTGCTGATCATCCCCTCGTCCTCGAGGAGTTGCAGCGTCGGATAGACCGAACCGGGGCTCGGCTTCCACGCTCCCCCGCTGCGCTCGGCGATCTCCTGGATCATCTCGTAGCCGTGCATCGGACGGTCCTTGAGCAGCGCCAGGATCGAGGCGCGCACATCGCCGCGCCGCGCCCGGCCACGGCGTCCGCCGCCGCCCCGGCCGCCGAACGGAGGCCCTCCGAAGAGGGGTCCGCCGAAGCCGCCGGGCCCGGGCCCGAACGGCCCGAAGGCCGCACGCCGCTCCTCGAACTCACCCCGGTCGCGCCGACCGGGTCCGCGGTGTTCATGTCCACGGTGGTGTCTCATCGTGACGCTCCTTTCATCGTCGATCCATCACGATGACTCAACGATATATCGGAACCGATCGGATAGCAATGCCCGAGCGGAGAGAGCTCCCGGCACCAACCCCGGGAGCAGCCGTGGAATCGCCGACACGGCAGGTCCACCGTTCGGGGATGGGCCCTGGTCGGCGCCCCGCGCGCCGCCTACGGTCGGGCCATGCGCATGCGAATCGTCGACGCCTTCACCGACCGCCCCTTCGCCGGAAACCCGGCGGGAGTCGTCCTCCTGGACGGCGATGCCTTCCCGGACGACACCTGGCTCCAGGAGGTCGCCGCCGAGGTCAACCTCTCCGAGACCGCCTTCGCCCACCCGCTCCCCGAGAGGGCCGGGGCCGACTGGGCGCTGCGCTGGTTCACCCCGGCCACCGAGGTCGCCATGTGCGGCCACGCCACGCTGGCCACCGCCCATGTGCTGGGTACGACGGGCGCCGCGACCGGCACCGTACGGTTCGCCACGCTCAGCGGGGTGCTGCTCGCGACCGGCGGCTCCGGCGGCACGATCACCCTGGACTTCCCGACCGCCCCGCTGACCGAGGTCGCGGCCCCGGCCGAGGTGACCGACGCGCTCGGCGCCACGGTCCTGTCCGCCCGGGACACCGGCCCCCAGGTCGGCGATCTGCTGGTGGAACTGGCCGACGAGAAGTCCGTAAGGGCCCTCACCCCCGATTTCACGGCGCTCGGGCGGCTCGTCAAGCGGGCCGTCATCGCCACCGCGCTCCCCGAGGACCCGTCCCGCGGCTACGACTTCGTCTCACGCGTCTTCGCGCCGGGTGTCGGCATCGACGAGGACCCGGTGACCGGCAGCGCGCACACCGCGCTCGCACCCTTCTGGTCCGCCCGGCTCGGCCGCGACGAGCTGACCGGACTCCAGGCCTCCGCCCGCACCGGACTGGTCCGCACCGCGCTGCGCGGCGACCGTACGCTGCTGACCGGCCAGGCCGTCACCGTCATCGACGGCGAGCTGCTGGCCTGAACGCGGCCCGCCGAAGCCTGAACGACTGGCCAGGGAACGGCGCGGGTCAGGCGGTGGGCAGCCAGCCCACCTTGCCCGCCAGCAGGGAGTAGCCGACGAACGCCACGATGTCGATCAGCGCGTGCGCGGCGACCAGCGGCCCGACCCGCCCCCACCTGCGGTAGAGCAGGACGAAGACGACGCCCATCGCCATGTTGCCGAAGAAGCCGCCGATCCCCTGGTACAGGTGGTACGAACCGCGCAGCACCGAGCTGGCCAGCAGCGCGGCCATCGGGGTCCAGCCCAACTGCCCGAGCCTGCGCAGCAGATAGCCGACCACGATCACCTCCTCCAGCACGGAGTTCTGCACGGCGGAGACGATGAGCACGGGCAGCTTCCACCACACGTCGGGCAGCGCCTCGGGCACCACCGTCAGGTTGCCGCCCGCCGCCCGCGCGCCCAGGTAGAGCAGCAGCCCGGTGCCGCCGATGCCCGCCGCCACCGCGGCGCCCCACGCCAGGTCGGAGCGCGGCCGGGTGCGGTCGAAGCCGATCGCGCGCAGCCCGACACCCTCCCGCAGCAGCAGATGGGCCACGAGCGCGACCGGCACCAGCGCGGTCGCGATCCCGAACAGCTGCCAGGCGAGGTCCAGCCAGGGGCGGCCGGGCGCCTGGGAGGCGTTGAGGGTGGCCGCCTGGTCCTTGAGCCCGCCGGGCTTGGTCACCGAGCCGATAAAGCTGATCAGCGCGGACAGGGCGCTCGCGCCGAGCGACAGGGCCAGCACGAGCAGCGTCTCGTTGCGCAGGATTCGTCGCGGCAGGTCGCCCTCGATCGGGGGCAGTTCCGCCCCGCGTGCCTCTGACCGCACTCCTGCCTCCACTTCCGCTCTTCGTACCACATCGGCGCGCCCGCCCCGCTAAGGTCTCGAAAACACATCCGAGATCGCGCGCGAGCAGGCTGGGCCGGGCGCCATCCGCTGGCGCGCCGACCCTCCTGACAGCGTCATCGTCCAGGAGAGAAAGATCGCCATGGGACGCCACAGCCAGCCCGACGAATCCGACGGTCCCGACTACTCCGGCATATTCGACGCCATGGACGGCGCCGACCACACCGGTCACACGGGCCACACGGATCGCTCTGGCCGTATCGATCACTCCGCACCGGACAATACGGGGTCCAGACCCGGCGCGTCCTCCCGACGCCGGACCGTGGCGATCTCCACAGCGCTGGTGCTCGCCGTCGCGACCGGTGCCGTCGTGGTCTTACGCGGCGGGCTGCTGCCGTCCGCCGAGTCCTGCCGCAGCAACGCGGTGCGGCTCACCGTGGCCGCGTCCCCGGACATCGCCCCGGGCTTACGCACCGTGGCCGACCACGCCCGGAAGGCGGGCATCCGGTCCGATGGCCGCTGTCTGGACGTGAAGGTCACCAGCCGCCCGGCGCACGAGGTCGCCAAAGCGCTCGGCGACGCGGACCGCACCCCGGGGTTCCAGGTGTGGGTGCCGGACTCCAGCGTCTGGGTCGAGCGCGCGGCCACCTCCCCGGTCAGCGCCGCGCCCCTGGACACCCTCGGCGGGATCGCCTCCTCCCCGGTCACGGTCGCCGCCACGCCCACGGCGGCCGAACGGCTGGGCTGGCCGGAGAAGACGTATGACTGGGCGCAGCTGGCCGAGGCGGGAAGCGGCGGCGACAACCCGCGGCTGGGCGCCGCCGATCCGGCACGCAGCGCCACCGGGCTGCTGGCCCTCGCCCGGATCAACGGGTCCATCGCGAAGGCGGCCGCGGGCGACGGAAAGGCGGCGACCGATACGCGCGCCGCCGCCAACGCCAAACTGCTGTCCCAGCGGGCCGCCACGACCGATACCGCCCTGCGGAAGTCGCTGCCCCGGCGCGACCAGGCGGTGGTCCTGTCCGAGCAGGCCGCCTTCGCGCACAACGCGGAGGCCGACGAGGCGTCCCGCCTCGACCTGTTCTACCCGAAGGACGGCACGGCCGAGCTGGACTATCCGTACACGGTGCTCAACGACCGCGAGCTGACCACCGTACGGGCGCGGGCCGCCACCCGCTTCATGACGCTGCTCACCGACCCGCGCGGCCGCCGGGCCCTGCGGAAGGACGGCTTCCGGACGGCGGACGGGAAGGTCGGCGAGGACGTGGCGCAGGCCGCGGGCGGCCGCACCCCGCAGCCGTACGCGGTGACGCCGTCCCCCGGGCCGTCCGCCCGGGAGGTGGAGGCGGCCCTGGGCATGTGGACCATCACCGTGCAGAGCGCCCGGCTGAACACGGTCGTCGACGCCTCGGACTCGATGAGCGACCCGGTGCCGGGCCGTGGCGGACAGAGCCTGATGGACGTCACCAAGGCATCGCTGCGACAGGCCATGAAGCGGTTCAACTCCCGGGACGAGATCGGGCTGTGGGAGTTCTCGACCGGGCTGGACGGCGACCGGGACTACCGGGAACTGGTCGCGACCCGCCGGCTCGGGACCCGTACCCCGGACGGAACCGGCCAACGCGACGTGCTGTCGGCCGCCTTCGACGCCCTCAAGCCGCTCCCCGAGGGTTCGACCGGGCTGTACGACACCACCCTGGCCGCCTACCGGCAGGCCCAGGACACCTTCGTACCGGGCAAGTTCAACGCGGTGGTGATCCTCACCGACGGCGCCAACCAGGACCCGGACGGCATCTCGCGCACCGCGCTGGTGAAGGAGCTGAAGCGGCTGGTCGACCCGGACCGCCCGGTACCGCTCATCGCCATCGCGATCGGCCCGGACGCCGACCAGGACGCCTGCCAGGAGATCGCCCGCGCGACCGGCGGATCGGCACAGCGGGTGAACGACCCCGCGCAGATCAACGCGGCCATGCTCAAGGCGATCGTCGCCGCCGGAGAAGCGGGCGCGGGGTGAGGTCCCGCGTCTGATGTCCGGCGTCTGATCTCCGGCGTCAGGCGGACAGGTCGGCGGGCCAGGTGTGTACGGGTGCGTCGGTCCGCATCAGGGCGCAGTAGCGGCGGGTCATGGCGGCGAGCGCGGCGTCCCGCCCCAGCCCGCTGTCCCGCGCCCGGTGGTAGGTCTCGGCCTGCCAGGACGCGCCGTTGACCCGCAGGGCGCAGCGCTGCTCGATCACCCCGAGGTAGCGGTCGCGGTCGGCGGGCTCGACGCCCCAGGCGTCCAGTCCGGCGGCGGCCAGCGGCAGCAGCTCGTCGAGGACCAGCCGTACGGCGGGGGTACGGGCCAGGGCCGAGGAACGACCGGGCTTCGGCCACTGCAGAACCGTGTCGATGCCATGGCGGCACGCGGCGTCGAAGTTGGCCGCGGCGGCGCTGAACGGCAGCCGGGTCCACACCGGGCGGGGCTCCTCGGCGAGCGCCCTGACCAGCCCGTAGTAGAAGGCGGCGTTGGCGATGACGTCGGTGATGGTGGGCCCCGCGGGCAGCACCCGGTTCTCCACCCGCAGATGCGGCACGCCGTCCACGACTTGGTAGACGGGCCGGTTCCAGCGGTAGATCGTGCCGTTGTGCAGCACCAGCTCCTGGAGGTCGGGCACCCCGCCCTCGTCCAGGACGCGCAGCGGCTCCTCGTCGGCGCCGGTGGACAGCAGCGGCGGGAAGAAGCGCAGGTTCTCCTCGAAGAGCTGGTAGGCGTCGGTGATCCAGCGCTCGCCGAACCAGGTGCGCGGCCGCACCCCCTGGGTCACATATTCCGGTGCGCGCACATCGGTGGCCTGCAGGAACAGCGGCGGGCGGGATTCGCGCCACACCTCGCGGCCGAAGACGAAGGGGGAGTTGGCGCCGATGGCGATCTGCACGGCGGCCACGGCCTGCGCCGCGTTCCACACGGCGGCGAAGCGTCCGGGGGTGACCTGGAGATGCAGTTGGACGGAGGTGCAGGCGGCCTCGGGGGCGATGGTGGCGCTCGCGTAGCTGATGCGCTCCCGGCCCTCGATATCGATGAGGAAATCCTCGCCGCGGGCGGCCAGCATCTGTTCGTTGAGAAGTTTGTAGCGGTCGTCATAGGACAGGTTGGCGGAGCCGAGATCCCGGGCGGCCAGGGTCGGAAGAATTCCGATCATCACGATCTCGGAGGACACCTCGCGCGCCTTGCGGTCGGCATATGACAGCCCGGTTCGCAGCTCTTCCGAGAGCTGGTCGAGAACCCTCCCGTGCAAACGGTGCGGCACGATGTTCACTTCAAGATTGCACTGTCCGAGTTCGGTCTGGAAATCGTCGCTCGCGATGCGCTCCAGAACCTCGCTGTTCATCATCCTCGGCAGCCCGTCGGCGCCTGCGAGATTCAGCTCGATCTCCAGCCCCATGAGATTCTTCGGGCGGTCGAATCGCTTGTCGGCCAGGAGCCGGGACAGCGCGTCGAGGCACTGCCGCAACCGTCCGCGCTGCCGCTGCCGACCCGACGGATCGAACTCACCGGCTACGACCTTCTCCCCCATCGGAGCTACCTCCTTGAGTGGATCATCGGCGCCCGCAGCGAGCACACCACGCTCGATGATGCCCGCCAATGTGATCGATAACGCCCCGCGCGGCCCGCCCAGCCGGTACGCTCCCAAGAGCGGCACATTGCGTCATGAAAATGGAGCGGTGAGATCCAGCCTACCGCGGCGGCCGTAAACCGCCAGGTCATATCCGTGCATCCGACACCGAATCGGGGGAAATCCCCGCGCCCACACGGACCGGAAATCACCTTGTGCACAATATCTGGGACGGCTACCCGAAACACGCCCGGAACATGAGTCGTATAAACTCGCTTTACGAGGCGGAGAGATAACGCCCGGACAGTTCGTCCCGGCCCCCTCTGACCCGCGTACCGAGCTACGTACACCGACAGCGCGCGTCCATACCCTCGCCCGCTATCGCTCCACCGTGTCTCCGAAGTGAGAGGCGACCCACCATGCCGCTGCTCGTGCCCCCGGCCCCCGCGCCCGCCCTGCGCAGCGTCCTCACGGCCCTTGGTTCCCCCACCGCCGTCCGTGAGGTCCGTACCCCGGCACTCAGCTCCCTTCCCGGCCCCTTCGAACCCGAACTCCCGCTTCCCGTCCACGTCATGGACGGCATCACCACACCCGCCGGCCCGCCGCGGGTCAGGCTCACCGGCTGGCGTTTCGTGCTCCGCGACGGCGACCGTACGGTGGCCGCAGCCGAGGCCATGCTCACCGCCGACGGCTGGGCCTTCTCGCACTTCTCCGAGGGGCCGTACGTGGCATCGGCCGAACTCGCCCTGCGCCAGGCCGAGTCGCTGCCCACCGCGTACCAGCCGCGGCTGCTGTCCATCCCCGAGCTGTACATGGTCGCGCTGTGGCTGCACGGCGACCCCGCCGCGGACGCCGCCGAGGGCGGCCTCGGCGCCGGGGATCTGCTGGTGCCGCTGGCCCCGGCCCCGCCGGGCATCGCGGCCCACCGCCCGCACCCCGCGGCCGATCTGCTGCCCGTCCTCACCCATCGGCTGACCCCCGCTCCGCTGCTGGGCTCGCCCGCCTGACCTGCCCGTTCCGCGACGGACGGCGCGCCCTGTGGCCCGGCGGGCCACGGGGCGCCGCGCTGCGGCCGGGTAACAGTCCCGCCACGGTGAACCGTCCGGTCGGGTGATGCGTCATTATCTAGCAGGACCGGTGCCGCGAAATCCCTGCGGATTCCGTGCCACAGGACAACACTGGGAGCATCCGACCGACACACAACGGGGGGCGGCCCACATGAACGCCGCAGCGAGCAGCAGGACATACGACACCTCAACGCAGCGAAAGAACCTCGCCATGTGCCAGCATCAACCACCGTGCCCGTCAGCCGAATCCGCCGACCGGGAGGCCGCCCATCTCGTGGCGCACCATCCGGAGCAGGGCTGGAGCCTGCTGTGCAACGGTGTCCTGCATTTCGAGGACACCGGTGAGCTGCTGCCGGACGGGCGCATCATCGCTCCGTGCCGACCGCTCGCCACCGAGCACGTCGTGACCGCCGCCTAGGCTGACCAACCTCAGCGGCGAATGGCATAATCAGGGGCCGGCCCGGCGAGCACCCGCCGCACCGGCCCCATCGTTGTGTTCAGCTGTCGTACGACTCCATCGGCGGGCACGAGCAGACGAGGTTCCGGTCCCCGAACGCCCCGTCGACCCGCCGCACCGGCGGCCAGTACTTGTCGGCGGCCGAGACCCCGGCCGGGTAGACCGCCTCTTCCCTGCTGTACGGGTGGTCCCACGCCCGGCTCAGCGTCGCGGCCGTGTGCGGCGCGTTCCGCAGCGGGTTGTCGTCCTTGGTCCACTCCCCCGAGCCGACCTTGTCGATCTCCGCACGGATCGCGATCATCGCCTCGCAGAACCGGTCCAGTTCCGCCAGGTCCTCGCTCTCCGTCGGCTCGATCATCAGCGTCCCGGCGACCGGGAACGACATCGTCGGCGCGTGGAACCCGTAGTCGATCAGGCGCTTGGCCACATCGTCGACCGTGACCCCGGTCGCCTTGGTCAGCGGCCGCAGATCCACCACGCACTCATGCGCCACCAGCCCACCGGGCCCGGTGTAGAGCACCTGGTAGTGCGGCTCCAGCCGCTTGGCGATGTAGTTGGCGCCGAGCACCGCGGCCTGGGTCGCGTGGCGCAGTCCCTCGGCGCCCATCAGCCGGATGTACGCCCAGGAGATGGGCAGGATGCCCGCCGAGCCCCACGGCGCCGCCGAGACCGGGCCGACGCCGGTGGCCGGGCCCGCGGCGGGCTGCAGCGGGTGGTTGGGCAGGTACGGCGCGAGGTGCGCGCGCACCGCGACCGGGCCGACGCCCGGGCCGCCGCCGCCGTGCGGGATGCAGAACGTCTTGTGCAGGTTGAGGTGGGAGACGTCGCCGCCGAACCGGCCGGGCTCGGCCAGCCCGACCAGCGCGTTGAGGTTGGCGCCGTCCACGTACACCTGGCCGCCCACGTCGTGCACGGCCGCGCAGATCTCGGTGATGTGCTCCTCGAACACCCCGTGGGTGGACGGGTAGGTGACCATGAGGACGGCCAGCTGGTCGCCGTGCTGCTCGATCTTGGCGCGCAGGTCGGCGGCGTCCACCTCGCCGTCCTCGCCAGTCTTGACGACGACGACCTTCATGCCCGCCATCACGGCGCTGGCCGCGTTGGTGCCGTGCGCGGAGGACGGGATCAGGCACACCGTGCGCTGCGGCTCACCGTTGGCCCGGTGGTACGCCCGCACCGCCAGCAGCCCGGACAGCTCGCCCTGCGATCCGGCGTTCGGCTGGAGGGAGACCTTGTCGTAGCCGGTGACGTCGGCCAGCCGCTCCTCCAGCTCGCGGATCAGCGTCAGATAGCCATGGGCCTGCTCGATCGGCGCGAAGGGGTGCAGCGCGCCGAACTCGGGCCAGGTGACCGGCTCCATCTCGGTGGTCGCGTTGAGCTTCATGGTGCAGGAGCCGAGCGGGATCATGCCCCGGTCCAGGGCGTAGTCCCGGTCGGCCAGCCGCCGCAGGTAGCGCAGCATCGCGGTCTCGGAGCGGTACTGGTGGAAGACCGGATGGGTCAGGTACGTGTCCGAGCGCAGCAGCCCCTCGGGCAGCGCGTCGGCCGCCGCGGCGTCCAGCTCGTCGACGCCGGACCCGTCCCCGCCGTCGACGCCGAAGGCGGACCACACGGCGGCCAGCTGGGCGCGGCCGGTGGTCTCGTCGCACGCGATGCCCACGTGGTCCGCGTCGGTCAGCCGGAGGTTGACCCCGGCTTCCCGGGCGGCGGCGACGACATCGGCGGCCTTGCCGGGGACGTGTGCGGTGAGGGTGTCGAAGTAGGCGCCGTGCACCAGCTCGACGCCGCCCGCCCGCAGCCCCTCGGCGAGGACGGCGGCGTAGCGGTGGGTGCGGCGGGCGATGCCCGCGAGCCCGTCCGGACCGTGATAGACGGCGTACATTCCGGCCATCACGGCGAGCAGGACCTGCGCGGTGCAGATGTTGCTGGTGGCCTTCTCGCGGCGGATGTGCTGCTCGCGGGTCTGCAGCGCGAGCCGGTACGCCTTGTCGCCGTCGGCGTCCACCGAGACCCCGACGAGGCGGCCGGGCAGGCTGCGGGCGTGGGCGGCGCGCACGGACATGAACCCGGCGTGCGGGCCGCCGAAGCCCATCGGCACGCCGAACCGCTGGGTGGTGCCGACCGCGATGTCCGCGCCCAGCTCACCGGGCGAGGTGAGCAGGGTGAGCGCGAGCAGGTCGGCGGAGACGGTGACGATCGCGCCCAGCTCATGGGCCCGCTCGATGACCGGGCGCGGATCGCGGACCGCGCCGGAGGCGCCCGGGTACTGGAGCAGCACGCCGAAGACACCGCGCTCGGCGATCTCGTCCGGGATGCCGTCGGTCAGGTCGGCGACCACGACCTCGACGCCGGTCGGCTCGGCGCGGGTCTCGATGACCGCGATGGTCTGCGGCAGACAGTCGGCGTCGACCAGGAAGACGCCCTCCTTGACCTTGCCGACGCGCCGCGACAGCGCCATGGCCTCGGCGGCGGCCGTGGCCTCGTCCAGCAGCGAGGAACCGGCGGTGTCCAGGCCGGTCAGGTCGGCGACGACGGTCTGGAAGTTGAGCAGCGCCTCCAGCCGGCCCTGGGAGATCTCCGGCTGGTACGGGGTGTAGGCGGTGTACCAGGCGGGGCTCTCCAGGACGTTGCGCAGGATCACCGGCGGGGTGAAGGTGCCGTAGTAGCCGAGGCCGATCATGGACGGCAGCACCTGGTTGCGGTCGGCGAGCGCGCGCAGCTCGGCCAGGACCTCGGCCTCGCTGCGGGCCGTCGGCAACCGCAGCGCCTCGGCGCTCTTTATGACCTCGGGTACGGCGGCGGCGGTCAGCTCGTCGAGGGAGCCGAAGCCGACCTGGGCGAGCATCTTGGCCTGCGCTCCGGCGTCGGGGCCGATATGGCGCTGCTCGAATGGAGTACCGCGCTCCAGATCGGCGAGCGAGATGCGGTGGGTGGTCATCTGCGGGGGCCTCCTGGTCTGCACGACCGGCGAGGGGCACCGCGGCTGCGGGTGCCCGGACGGCCTCCCCCTCTGTCATCTCAACCTGAGAGCTTCACCGGTCCGCGTATGGCCTGACCGGCTTTCACCGTCGGTGAGGAGGGGTTCCGGAGCTGTGCTCCCCGTGGCCCACCCTGCTTTCCAGAGTGACCTCACCCGCGCGGTACGTGTGCCTGAGAGATTCCGGGGAGGATTTGCTCCTTCGGCGCCTCCGACATCATTGTCGAAGGACTCTCCCGCACGGGGTCTGCAGCCACAGCCAGCGTACCAGCGCGTCTACCACCGGGAGGGGTTGGGCGCCGGGTGCTCGAGTGGCCGCGTACGGGGATGTGGCTTTTGGTAGGTATCAATGGATCACCGCCACCTGTGGGAGAGAGCGTGCAGACGGACATCGACCCGCGGACCCTGATCGGCCGCAAGGCATTCGACCGCGAGGGCACCAAGATCGGCACCGTGGACGAGGTCTACCTCGACGACGCGACCGGCGAGCCCGAGTGGGCGGCGGTACGCACCGGCCTGTTCAGCCGGGACGTCTTCGTACCGCTCGAACCCAGCGAGGTCGTCGGCGACGCGCTGCGGGTCCCGTACGACCGGGCGCTGATCAAGGACGCCCCGGACCTCGGCGTCGGCCGCCACCTCTCCCCGGAGCAGGAGCTGCAGCTGTACCACCACTACGGCCTGGACGTAACCGGCTGACCCCACCCATCCCGGCGCCCCGCCCCACCTCTGTGTCCCGCCCCACGCCCGGGGGCCTGCGCTGCGTCGCCACTGTCCGCCCCCGCACTCGCGTCCTGCCCCGCGCCACGGCGCTCGCCCTCGTCACCGCGGTCCCGCCCCGCACTCGACTCCCGCACGGCCCCGCCGCCCGTCCCCGCGCTCGTGCCCTGCCCCGCGCCACAGCGCTCGCCCTCGCCACCACTGCCCAGCCCCGCGCTCGCGCCCTGCCCCGCGCCACGGCCCTTGCGCTCGCCACCGCTGCCCCGCTCCGCGCTCGCGCCCTGCCCCGCGTCAGGGCCCTTGCCCTCGCCATCACGGTTCCGTCCTGCGCCTGTCTCCCGCCCTGCAACGCCACTGACCGGCCCCACGCTTACGTCCCACCCCGCGCCACGGTCCTTGCTCGCGTCGCCGCTTTCCGGCCCCACACTCGCGCCCTGCCCGGCGCCACGGTCCTCGCCCTCGCCTCCGCTGCCCCGCCCCGCGCTCGACTCCCGCCTGGCACCGCCGCCCGTCCCCGAACTCGCGCCGTGCTTCGCACCACGGTCCTCGTCCTCGCCACCGCGATTCCGCCCCGCGGCTGTCTCCCACCCCACACCGCCACGGCCCGGCCCCGCGCCCGTCTCCGGCCCGGCGCCGCCGCCCTGCCCCGCCCTCGCGCCACGGTCCTTGCCCGCGTCGGCGCCGCCCTGCCCCGCGTCGGTGCTGTTCGGCGGCGAGGCGGCGACCTGGCCGGTGTCCGGCTGTTCCGTCTCGGCCTCGCCGTTCTCGGGGGGTCGCACCAGCGGGAGGGGCTCGCCTGGTTCGAGGGCCGGGTCGTCCACGGCGAACGTCCGCACCCGGCCGGGGCGTGACCAGGGCTCCTCGAACCGTATGGTCACCCGTCCCACCCCGCTGCCCTGCACCCAGCCCGCCCCGTACTCGGTGTGCCGCACATCGGTCCCCGGCAGCCAGACGCGCGGCCTCCCGGCGTCCTCAGCGGCCCCTGAGAGGCCCTGGCTCTCCGGCTCCGGCGCCTCGGAGCCCGGGGCCCTCCCCGGGCCCTCCAGGGCCTCGTGGGCGGCCTGGGCCGCCTGGGCCGCCTGGGCGAAGAGATCCTCCTGCGTGTAGTCCGCGAGCCCCGTCACGCCCACCCCCAGCAGCCGCACGCCCGCCGTCGTGTCCACCCCGTCGATCAGCCGCGCCGCGGCCTCCTTGACCACGCCGGGGTCGTCGGTGGGCCCGCGCAGGGTCTCCGAACGGGTCAGCGTCGAGAAGTCGTACCGCCGCACCTTGATCACGACCGTGCGCCCGGAACGGCCCGCCTCGCGCAGCCGCCGCACACAGCGGTCGGCCAGCCGCGCCACCTCCAGCTGCACCCGGGTGCGGTCGGTCAGGTCGACGTCGAACGTGTCCTCCACCGAGACGGACTTGGCGTCCCGCTCGGCGACCACCGGCCGCTCGTCCCGCCCGCTGGCCATCAGGTACAGCGACGTCCCGTGGGCCCGGCCCAACAGCCGGACCAGCTCCGCCTCGCCCGCTTCCCGCGTCTCGGCGACGGTGTGGATACCCGCCCGGCGCAGCGCCTCCGCGGTGGCCGGGCCGACGCCCGGCAGGGTGCGCACCGGCATCGGGTCGAGCAGCTCCCGCTCGGTGCCGGGCGGGATGACCGCCATCCCGTCCGGCTTGGCCTGCTCGGAGGCGATCTTGGCGAGCATCTTGGAACCGGCCAGGCCCACCGAGCCGGTCAGCCCGGTCACGGCGCGGATGTCGGCCCGCAGCCGCTCCCCCACGGCCCGCGCCGCTTCCGCCCGGGCCTCGGTGCCGCCCGCCTCCAGGTCCACGAACGCCTCGTCCAGGCTGAGCGGCTCCACCAGCGGGGACAGCGTCCGCAGCAGCCCCATGACCTGGTCGCTGACCCGGCGGTAGAGGGAGAAGCGGGGGGTGAGGTAGGCCGCGTTCGGACAGAGCCTGCGGGCCTGGGCCATCGCCATGGCCGAGTGCACCCCGAACACCCGCGCCTCGTACGACGCGGTGGACACGACCCCGCGCGGCCCGAGACCCCCCACGATCACTGGCTTTCCGCGCAAGCTGGGCTTGGATGCCTGCTCCGCCGAGGCGTAGAAGGCATCCATGTCCAGATGGAGAATCGTCGGCGCACCCCTCACATGTCCGATGCTGCCGCATGCCACTGACAATCGGCACCGACGACCGGCGGAAGGGGGCGCTCTCAGCCCGCCCGGTTGCGGCGCCGGGCGAGTTCGTCGGCGGGGTTGTGACCGACCAGGGTCTCGCCGGTGTCCACCCGCTCCCCGTGCAGCTGGGACAGCGCGCTCTCCACGTCCCGCCACACCACGCCCACGGCGATCCCGAAGACGCCCTGGCCGCCCTGGAGGAGGTCCACGACCTCGTCCGGCGAGGTGCACTCGTACACCGTCGCGCCGTCGCTCATGAGCGTCATCTGGGCCAGATCGTCCAGACCCCGGGTGCGCAGGTGCTGCACGGCCGCCCGGATGTTCTGCAGGGACACACCGGTGTCCAGCAGCCGCTTGACGATCTTCAGGACGACCACGTCCCGGAAGCTGTACAGCCGCTGGCTGCCCGACCCGTACGCCGGCCGGACGCTGGGCTCCACCAGGCCGGTGCGCGCCCAGTAGTCCAGCTGGCGGTAGGTGATGCCCGCGGCCGCGCACGCGGTGGGTCCGCGATAGCCGACCGTCTCCGTGCCCCCCGCGGCGGGCTCGCGTGGTGCCGTGGGCTGTGCCGCGACCCGAGCCTTCAGTGCCGGATCGGCCGGTGCGCTCCCCTGGAGCGTATACGGACCGCCGGCTGCCGTGCCGTCGCCGGTGCTTCTCACGCCGACCTCCGTCCTCGACCTGCCTCCTCGAAGGTAGGCAGTCACCCGGGGTGCGTCAACGATCGCCACACTCGGCACGCCGAGTGATAATCACCCTGAGAGTGGTTTCCCGTGTCCCTCGTCCGGGAAAGGCTACTCGAATGCGCTAGCGAGGACCGGCAGACCGCGTCACTGACTGCTGCTTCCGAAGTCCTCGGGCGAGATCTGGTCGAGGAACTCGCGGAACTTCTCCACCTCGTCCTCCTGCTCGTCCGGGATGGCGATACCGGCGTCGTCGAGCACGCCGTCGCTGCCGTAGATCGGCGTCCCGGTGCGCAGCGCGAGCGCTATGGCGTCGGACGGCCGCGCGCTGACCTCCACACCGCTGGCGAAGACCAGCTCGGCGTAGAAGACCCCCTCCCGCAGGTCCGTGATCCGGACCTCCGTGAGCGTCTGGCCGACCGCTTCGAGTACGTCTTTGAAAAGGTCGTGGGTCAGCGGGCGTGCCGGAGCCATGCCCTGCTGTGCGAAGGCGATCGCGGTCGCCTCCCCTGGTCCGATCCAGATAGGGAGGTAGCGATCGCCTCCCACTTCACGCAGGAGCACGATCGGTTGGTTGGAGGGCATTTCCACCCGGACACCCACGACGTCGAGCTCGTTCACACAGCAACCCTAGGACGTGCCCGGCCGGTTTGGATAGTCGGGGCCGGATCGGTCAGTGCGCGGCCGCGCGCAGCGCCGACTGCACCAGGGCCGCGTGCAGCCGGACGGAGAGCGTCGCCAGCTCCCGCGCACTGGCCTCCGCATGCGCTCTGGTCTGCGGATTTCGATGCAGCCGCAGCGGTCCGACCACCTGCTCGACGAGCCCGGCCTCACGCTCGGCGGCCGCTTTCATGATCCGCAAATGACGTGGCTCCAGACCGAAGCGGCCCAGCTCGGCCAGCAGCCGGGCGACCGTCACCGCCTCGACGTCATAGCCGCCGCGCTCGTCGTGCGCGATCAGGCCGTACGACTCCCAGTCGGCCAGCTCCGCCTCGCTGACCTGGGCGGATGCCAGCAGTTCGGCCCGGCCCAGCCGGGCCACCGTCGGACCTTCAGGGAGCACGGCCCCCTGGTCGGCTCCGGGCTCCAGCAGCTCATGCGGCCGCGCTCCCGGCGAAACGGCAGGAAGCTGCGGCCGCTCACCCCGCTCCAGGGCCTCCAGATGCTCCCGGATGACCTTGAGTGGCAGGTAGTGGTCACGCTGCACGCGGAGGATGAGAGCGAGCCGCTCCACATCCTCCTGACTGAACTTGCGGTAGCCCGACGGCGTGCGCCGCGGCTCCACCAGCCCTTCGGCCTCCAAGAAGCGGATCTTGGAGATGGTGACTTCGGGGAACTCGTCCCGCAGCAGATTCAGCACGGTGCCGATACTCATGGACCGGCCGGACCGGCCGCCCGGGGCGCCCGCGGGGGCGGTGCCGGTACCGGCACCGCCCGACGGTGTCTGAAGCATGGACGGACCTCCCCTGGCGGGTCAGATGCCGACGCCCCGCTGGCTCGGGTAGAAGACCAGCCGGTACTTACCGATCTGCACCTCGTCGCCGCTGGTCAGGACCACCGACGCATCGATCTGCTCCCGGTTGACGTACGTCCCGTTGAGGCTGCCGACATCGGCGACGGTGAAGCTGCCGTCCTGGCCGCGCCGGAACTCCACATGGCGGCGGGAGACCGTCACGTCATCCAGGAAGATGTCGCTCTGGGGGTGGCGGCCGGCCGTGGTCAGATCGCTGTCCAGCAGGAAACGACTGCCCGAGTTCGGCCCGCGGCGGACGACCAGCAGCGCGGAACCCAGCGGCAGCGCCTCCACGGCGGCCTGGGCCTCCGGGCTGAGCGACGGCAGCGGGTTCTGCCCGGTCACCTCGGAGTCGTACGCCTCGATGCCGGAGATGGAGATCGTCGAGGTGGTCTCCGAGGCACGCTCGGAGGGCGCCTGGCCCCGCAGCGGCGCGCCGCAGTTGGAGCAGAACCGGCTGTCCTCCGCGTTCCGATGCCCGCACCTCGTACAAACAGGCAATCCGGGACCTCCACCACTCCGCGAGGCCGATGATTCCTCGAAACCTATGCGCCCGGCCTGCGAGGGGTCAACAGAAGACGCGCCCTGGCCGCCCGAAATGTCACCGCCCTGGCCGCCGATCTGATCCCGGAACAGCGGGCGCTCCTCGCTCCCCCCTCCGCTCTCGTCCGCAGCACGCCCCGCGCGGTGGCGAGCGGTGCTGCTGCCGCCATCCTGGCGTGCACTCTTCCCGAACAACTTCCCGAACAACTTCACGGGCGATTCCCCTTGACTGAAACAGACCCGCCCGTGGGGCAGGACAAAACCTCGATGCACACACCAGCAGACGGTCCGGACATCCTCACAACGTCCGTGACCACCAGACAGTTTCCATCACGCGCGACTCTTCTGGTGCGCCGACCCCCCGCATCCACATGGTCTCGCCAAGAGACCCTCATATCGAACCGCCTCACCGTGATGACGACCGAGCGTAGTCAGGGCGCTTCCCCGACCGCAAGGCGTCCACAACGATCTTCTTCTCCCGCCGAACGGACACGGTGGCCTGCTCCTTCTCCAGACTCTGCACCACTCCGCCCGGAATGTTCAGCGCCGGCTCCAGATCCTCCGGCTTGCCGATCACCTTCACGACGTACGGCTGCGTCACTTTCCGTCCATCGATCTCGACCGAGCCGCCCGCGTCCGAGAAGTAGGAGTCGGCGACCACCCGCCGGGAGCCGATCTGGATCGCCTCGGCACCCGCCGCCCGCAGCTCCTGCACCGTGTCGAGCAGCATGTCGGCCTCCACGGAGCCCTGGGAATCGTTGATGGTGATCGTGATTCCCGGCCCCTGCGCGGCGACCGTACCCGCGAGCACGCCCAGCTGCTGTTCCTTCTGGAGCGTCTGCTTCCGGGCCTCCTCCGCCTGGTCCGAGCTGTTCTCCAGCTCGGTGCGCTGATTCTCCAGACGGCGCTTCTCGTCCTGCAGCCGCTGGGTGCGCGCGTCCAGCTCGTCCAGAATCCGCACCAGGTCCTCCTGGCGGGCCCCGCGCAGCACGCTGTTCTCGTTGGTCGAGCGCACCTGGATGGCCAGGCCCAGCCCCAGCCCGAACAGCAGCACGGCGACGATCAGCTGCGCCCGGGTCACCCGGGGCGGCCATACGCCCTTCAGCAGACGCTGCCGACCGGTCAGCGCCTCCTCCTCCGCGCCCCCGGGCTTCCCCCCGGGCGCGAACCCGGCGCCGCTCCCCGCCGCGCCCTCGGACGGGCGCCGCCCGTTCGGCACCGAACCGGAAGGGAGCCCCGCGCCGCCCGGCCCCCGGGGCGGCGCGCCCTTGGGAGGCGGGCCCTGGGGTGCCTGACCCTGGGGTGCCGGACCCCGGGGCGGTACGCCCTTGAGAGGCTGCCCCTGAGGGGCCGGACCGCGCGGCGGGGCGTTCTGCGGCAGCGGGGTCCTGAGGGCAGGGCGGGGACCGCCCGGCCCACCCGCTCCGGGACGCGATGCCTGAGGCGCCGGAGGCTTCAGCGGGGCGGCCTTGCGCCCCTCCGCCGCCTCGGGGCGCTCGGGCTTCCCGCCCGCTTCCGCGCGCTTCTCCGGCGGCTTGGGCAACGACGACCGCCCCGGCCCACCCTGCGTACGCGCCTGCCCAGGTTGCCCGGGCGCACGCGGCTGCCGAGGCTTCCCGGCTCCCTCGGGCGCACCGGGCTGCCCGGGTGCGCCCTGCTGCGCCGATTCGCCAGGCCGCCCGGATGGGCCCTGCTGCCGCGACCTCCCGGGCACGCCGGACTGCCCGGGTGCGCCCTGCTGCCGCGACTGCCCGGGTCCCTCGGACGCACCAGGCCGCCTGGGTACACCCTGCTGCCGCGGCTTCCCAGGCTGCCCGGGCGCGCCCTGCGACTGCGGCTTCGCGGGCCGCTCGGGGCCGCCAGGCCCATCTGACGGGCTCTGCTGCCGGGACGTCGCAGGCCGCTCGGAGTCGCCAGATCGCTCGGGGCCGCTCCGGCGCGCCGATTCGCCGGGCTGCTCGGACACGGCGGGCCGCTCGGAGTCACGCGTCGGCTTCTCCGCCGTGGCCCGCTGCTCGGACGACTCGGCCGACCGGGGCTTCGCGGTCTGCTCGGGCCTCTCGGACTCGCGCGGCGTCGCGGGACGCTCAGACCGCTCGGGGTTCGGGGTCTGCCGGGAACCCCCGAGCTGTTCGGGCTTACCGGACTGCGGGGCCCGCTCAGGCCGCTCCGGCCCACGCGGCGTCTCGGGCTTCCCGGACCGCTCAGGCTGCTCGGGCTGCTCGGGCTTCCCGGACCGCTCGGCCTGCTCGGGCTTCTGGGGCCGCTCCGGCCCGCGCGGCGTCTCAGGCTGCTCGGCCCGCTCAGCCCGCTGAGGCTGCTCAGACTTCCCGGCCTGCTCCGGCTCACGCGGCGTCTCGCGCCGCCCCGGGTTCTCAGGGGTGTCGTCGCTCGTCATCGGCCTCACGCCCGGAACACATGCCGACGGATCGCGGCAGCGTTGGAGAAGATACGGATTCCGAGGACCACCACGACCCCGGTGGACAGCTGGGCGCCGACGCCGAGCTTGTCACCGAGGAAGACGATCAGCGCGGCCACCACCACATTGGACAGGAACGACACGACGAAGACCTTGTCGTCGAAGATCCCGTCCAGCATCGCCCGGAAGCCACCGAACACGGCGTCGAGCGCCGCCACGACGGCGATCGGCAGATAGGGCTCGACCATCGTCGGCACCACGGGTCGGACCACAAGCCCGACCACGACTCCCACAATGAGGCCCAATACGGCGATCACGATGTGCCCTTCCCTGTTTCGGTACCACCCTTGTCGGCGCCGCCGACTATGGGTTCTGCGCTACGTACGATCAGGCTCGGCGCGGCCGGAAGCCGGACCGTGTCCTGGGCGGAAATGCTGGTGCGGATGTCGTAGTTCTCCTGCAGCACGTGCAGGTACTGCCCATCGGCACTGTCCTGGAAGGCGGTGCTCAGCCGCTGCCCGTTCCCCACCGCGAGCACCGTGTACGGCGGCGCCAGCGGCTTGTTGTCGACCAGTATGGCGTCTCCCGCGGCCCTGATCGCCGACAGCGCCGTCAGCCGCTGTCCGTTGATCGAGACAGCCTCCGCGCCCGACTCCCACAGGCCGTTGACGACGCGCTGCATGTCGTGGTCGCGTACCCGACCCGTGTCGGAGAAGTCGTTGCTCTCCCTGGGGCCGCCGCCGCTCCCCGACGTTGACTGCTTGGCGTCGTCGACCACCAGCTTGACGCCGGGACCGGTCACCGCGGTCGCCCCCGAGAGCAGCGCCACCAGAGCGCCCTTGGCTCCCCCGTGCTTCTGCAGCGCCTGCCGCTGTTTCTCCCCCACGTCGCCGCGGAGCTTGTCCACGTTCTTGGCGAGCCCGTCCGCCTTCGCGTTCCCCGACTCGATGCGGTCGATGAGCTCTCCCCGCTCCTTGGCCAGCGTCGGCGCCGATATCCGGGCCTCCGCGGCTCCGATGGTGACCACGACCGCCACCATCACCAGGCCCAGGGCCATCGTCACCCGGCCGCGCAGGGTCCGCGGCAGACGGGACCGGCCGGTCTCGCCACGCCGCTCGGCCGCCTCGGCGTAGCCGTCGTCGAGGCTGTGGTCCATCACGTTGGTCAGCAGCGACATGGACGCGTCGAGGCGCGGGCGCGGGCTCGGCGTCGTTGTGCTCCGAACGGGGGGCGGCTGCGACATGCCGCACATCGTCGCACGTCGGCGGCGCCGTCTCCCAATGGCCCCACCGGCGTGCCGGATACGGGGCCGGGAGGCGGCGCCCCAACGTGTTCAAACGGGATCAAGAGCCGCCGGAAGACCTCGTGATCAGCGCCCCGCGCTGTCCACGACACCGGCCCACTCGTCGAGCAGCGCCTGCGCGGACGCGTCGTCCGGGCCCTCCGCCCACAGGTGGGTGACGGCCTCGGCCGGGTCGGGCAGCACCATCACCCAGCGGCCGTCGGCCTCCACCACCCGAACCCCGTCCGTGGTGTCCACGGACCGGTCTCCGGCGGCCTCCACGACATGCCGCATGACCAGGCCCTTGACCGCCCAGGGGGTGGCCAGGTCGCGCCGCTGCACATGGGCCCGCGGAATCCGCGCGTCGATCTGGCTGAGCGTCAGCTGGGTGCGCGCCACCAGTCCGATGAGCCTGACGAAGGCGGCCGTACCGTCGAAGACGCTGCTGAACTCGGGGATGATGAAGCCGCCGCGGCCGTCGCCGCCGAAGATCGTCGTCTCCGACCGGGCGACCCGGGTCAGATCGTCCGCCGCGGTCGTCGTCCACTCCACCTGGGTGCCGTGGTACGCCGCGACCTGCTCGGCGATACGGGTAGTGGTCACCGGCAGCGCCACCCGCCCGCTGCGCCGCTCCGCGGCCACCAGGTCCAGCATCACCAGCAGCGCCCGGTCGTCCTCCACGATGCGGCCGCGCTCGTCGACGAGGGAGAACCGCTCGCCGACGGGGTCGAAGCGGACGCCGAAGGCCGCGCGGGCCGAGGCGACGATCTCGCCGAGCCGGGCGAGCCCGGAGCGGCGGCCGTCGGCGGTCTCGGTGGGGCGCGATTCGTTCAGCCCCGGGTTGATCGTCAGCGCGTCCACGCCGAGCCGTCCCAGCAGGCTGGGGAGGACGAGCCCGGAGCTGCCGTTCGCGGCGTCCACCACGACCTTGAGACCGGACTCGGCGATCCCGCTGACGTCCTGGGCGCGCAGCAGCGAGCCGGTGTACGAATCGAAGACGCTCGACGGGAAGCTCAGGTCGCCGATCTCGCCGGGGAACGCCCGGCGGTACTCCTGGCGCGCGTAGACCCGGTCCAGCTTGCGCTGACCGCCCGCGGACAGGTCGGCGCCGCGCTCGTCGAAGAACATGATGTCCACGGAATCGGGAACGCCGGGGGACGTACGGATCATGATGCCGCCGGCGCTGCCCCGGGCCGTCTGCTGGCGGGCCACCGGCAGCGGCACGTTCTCCAGGTCCCGGACGTCGATGGCGCTGGTCTGCAGGGCGGAGATCATGGCCCGCTTCAGAGCGCGGGCACCACGCGAGTGGTCGCGCGCCGTGGTGACCGTGGAGCCCTTCTTGAGGGTCGTGGCGTACGCACCCGCCAGCCGCACCGCCAGCTCGGGGGTGATCTCCACATTGAGAATCCCGGACACGCCCCGGGCGCCGAAGAGATGGGCCTGTCCCCGGGACTCCCAGATGACCGAGGTGTTGACGAACGCGCCCGCTTCGATGGTCTTGAACGGATAGACCCGCACGTTCCCCTGGACGATCGATTCCTCGCCGATCAGACACTCGTCACCGATCACGGCGCCGTCCTCGATGCGGGAGGCGCGCATGATGTCGGTGTTCTTGCCGATCACACAGCCGCGCAGATTGCACTGCTGGCCCACGTAGACGTTGTCGTGGACGACGGCCTTGTGCAGGAAGGCGCCGGTCTTCACGACGACATTGGAGCCGACGACGGTGTGCTCCCGGATCTCGGCTCCGGCTTCGACCTTGGCGTAGTCACCGATGTAGAGCGGGCCGCGGAGCACGGACTCGGGGTGCACTTCCGCGCCTTCGGCGACCCAGACGCCGGGCGAGATCTCGAAACCGTCGAGTTCGACGTCGACCTTTCCCTCCAGCACGTCGGCCTGGGCCTTCACATAGCTCTCGTGCGTGCCGACGTCCTCCCAGTAGCCCTCGGCGATATAGCCGAAGATGGGCTTGCCCTCCTTCATGAGCTGCGGGAAGACATCACCGGACCAGTCGACGGGCACATCCGCCTCGACGTAGTCGAAGACTTCGGGCTCCATGACATAGATGCCGGTGTTGACCGTGTCCGAGAAGACCTGGCCCCAGGTGGGCTTTTCGAGGAAGCGCTCGACCTGGCCCACCTCGTCGACGATGGTGATGCCGAATTCAAGCGGATTGGGGACGCGGGTCAGGCACACCGTGACCAGTGCGCCCTTTTCCTTATGGAAATTGATGAGCTCGGTGAGGTCGAAATCGGTCAGGGCATCACCCGAGATCACCAGAAAGGCATCGTCCTTGAGCGCCTCTTCCGCGTTCTTGACGCTGCCCGCGGTGCCGAGCGGCTTCTCCTCGTTGGCGTACGTGAGCTCCATGCCGAGCTCTTCGCCGTCCCCGAAGTAGTTCTTGACCAGAGACGCGAGGAACTGCACGGTCACCACGGTCTCGGACAGGCCATGCCGCTTGAGCAGCCGCAACACATGCTCCATGATCGGCCTGTTGGCCACGGGCAGCAGCGGTTTGGGCATGGTCGCGGTCATCGGGCGCAGACGAGTTCCCTCGCCCCCTGCCATTACGACGGCCTTCATGTCGGAAGCGTCCTCCTCGAAAGAGACGACGGTCATGCCGACCGCGCACGCCCGATGGCCCACGAAATCGCTACGGGCACCCGGTCCTGGGTTGCCCACGACGGCGAACTCAGTCGGCCGCGGCGTCCGCCTTCACCAGACGGCGGACCTGAACCACGTAGAGGACTCCTGCCCACCAATAGAGTGTTGTACCCCATCCGGCGAACGCCCATCCGAAAATAGCGGCGGTCGTGTGAAGTGGGCCACTTCCATCACTCAGAAGGAGCAAGGGGAAGGCGTACATGAGGTTGAAGGTCGCCGCCTTGCCGAGGAAGTTCACCTGCGGCGGCGGATAGCCATGGCGACGCAGGACCCACACCATGGCGACGAGCACCACCTCGCGGGCGAGGAGAACCGCGGGCAGCCACAACGGCAGGATGTCCCGCCAGGTGAGGCCGATGAGCGTGGACAGAATGTAGAGCCGGTCGGCGGCAGGGTCGAGGATGCGGCCAAGGCTGCTGATCTGGTTCCAGCGGCGGGCCAGCATGCCGTCCAGATAGTCGCTCACCCCGCTGAGCGCCAGCACCAGCAGGGCCCAGAGGTCGCTGTTGGGACCGCCGAACTCGGGCCGGAGGATCAGCCACAGGAAAAGCGGTACGCCGAAGAGGCGAGCGGTGCTGAGGATGTTCGGGATGGTGAGTACACGATCCGTCTGGACGCGTGTCTCCTGAACCTCCACCCGGGGGCCTCCTGTGAGGGAATCAGCCGATGATGCCCCATGACTCTACCGGTAGTGCCACCTGGGGCCCTCACCGGGGAGGGGACATATACAAAAAGGCCCTGTCGGGAGCTTCAAGCTCCCAACAGGGCCTTTTCCAAAGATTGTTCGGCGGCGTCCTACTCTCCCACAGGGTCCCCCCTGCAGTA
>NZ_JBEXVE010000029.1:0-126629 GCF_040629205.1 Streptomyces sp. NPDC005962
CGCAGTCCCATCGCCTACGAGACAGCACTTGACACAACATCAACTAACCTGGCCCAAGCCGCATAGCCCGTGTCCAAGATTCCGGGTCAAGGCCCGATCGCCGAGAGCGTCCAGCGCACGTAGATAGTGTGTTCGGCGAGGTGGATGTCGTCCCCGTGCAGGCCGAGGGCTTCACCTTTGCGGAGGCCGGTGCCGATGAGGAACTCGGTCAGGTCGGCGAAGTCCGGATCGTTCGCGTGGCAGTGGCGCAGGAAGCGGATGGCCTGGGCCGGGGTCAAGATGGTGCGCTCGCCGGAGGCCGGGTTCGGGATCACGGTGGGCCGGACGACGTTGGCGGGGAGTCGGGTGCTGGCGGACGGCGTCGCCGATCGCGCTGGAGAGGATGTGCCACACGGTGGGGGTCCGCGTCCGGCGGCGAGCTGGGCCTGTACGTAGTGGTGGATGTGTTCGTAGGCGAGCTCGTCCAGACGGATCGGGTCGAGGGCGGGGATCAGGCCGTGGTGGACGTAGTCGCGGTAGCGGACCCATGTGGTGGGCTTGAGCCGCAGGCGTTTGGCCGCGAGCCACTGGTTCAGGCGGTAGGTCCTGTGCCGCTTAACGTTTAGCGTGTGTGATCGATGTACGAGTGGCAGGCGCTCTCCTCGCTGTCGTGGGGTTCGTCGTCCTCGCACGTTGTCAGAGGCTGCTGAGGAGTGCCAGGCGCTCGGCGCTGGTGGAGCCCTGGTCGGCGTAGTAGACGACGATCAGCTGGCGGGCCTGGGGGCGCACCATCTTCTCGTAGTGCAGGTCGAGTTCGCCGACGAGCGGGTGGTTCAGCCGGGTGAGGCCGG
This sequence comes from Streptomyces sp. NPDC005962, assembly GCF_040629205.1. Taxonomy (NCBI): domain Bacteria; kingdom Bacillati; phylum Actinomycetota; class Actinomycetes; order Kitasatosporales; family Streptomycetaceae; genus Streptomyces; species Streptomyces sp. NPDC005962. Next base: position 831 of record NZ_JBEXVE010000029.1, read on the forward strand.
TGTCACGGCGGCGGACCTCGCGGCGGGTCCACAGGGTGCTGAACCGCTCGCTGGCGACGGTGAGTTCGCCGATGGTCTCCAGTAGCTCCGGGTCGGCCTCGTCGACGTCGATCATGGCGCGCAGGCCGGAGACAGCCTTGGCGGTCATGTCGTCCCACTGCGGGTAGAGGCCGCGCATCTCGGGTTCGAGGAAGGCGGCCCGTAGCGGGTTGTGGCCGATGACGAAGAAGGGGCACAGGAGCACGGCCAGCCGGTTCGCCGCGACGACGCGTCCGCTGGGCCCTTGGGCGTAGGCGGGGGTCTGCGGCCAGCTGTCCAGCAGTGGTTGAAGGTCGCCCTGGTCCGTACGGGCGCGGCTGCGCGGCCTGCGCGCGGGCGGGGCGGGGTGGGCGAGGCGGTGCAGGTAGGCGACGGCGTCCTCGTCTGGCTGGAGCGCGCCGGCCAGGGCGGTAAGGATCTGGTCGGAGGGGTTGAGGTTGCGGCCCTGTTCCAGGCGCAGGTAGTACTCGGGGCTGATGCCGGCGAGCTGGGCGACCTCCTCGCGCCGCAGTCCGGGGACCCGGCGCCGCTCGCCGGCGGGCAGCCCGACCTGTTGCGGGCTGATCTGCCCGCGCCGGGCCCGCAGGAACTCGCCCAGAGTGTCGGCCGTCTCGCGTGTCATGTTCTCGACGCTAACCGTTCAGCAGTCCGAGGCGGACCAGGCTCTCCGCGGTGGCCACGACGGCGTCCTCGTTGGAACGAGGGGACCAGTCCAGCTCCTTGCGGGCCTTCGCGTTGGAGGCGCGGCGCACCACGCCCAGCTGCGGCACCGTCTCTCGCAGCGCCGGGTTGACCGTGGCCAGCATGCGCAGCAGCCAGGCCGGGGCCGAGCCGGTGGGGGCCTTGGCGGCGGCCTCGCCCAGCCGCGTGCGCAACGCCAGGGCGATGTGGTGGAAGGAGATCGGCTCGCCCGCGAGCGCCAGGTACCGCTGTCCGGCCGCCTGAGGCGCCGTCATGGCACGTAGATGCAGGTCGGCCGCGTCTCGGACGTCTACCGTGTTGGTCCAGATCGGCGGCGCGGCCGCATTCCGCCGGTCAGCATCGCGTGGATGATACGGATCGACGCGGAGTAGTCCGGTCCGAGGACTGGCCCGAAGATTCCCACGGGGTTGACGACCGTCAGCTCCAGGCCGTCGCCCTCGCTCTCGACGAAGTCCCAGGCGGCCCGCTCGGCCACCGCCTTGGACCTGATGTACGCGGACACCCCCGGCCCGTCGGTCTGCGTCCAGTCGTCCTCGCTGAACGTCCGTCCGGTCCGCCCGTGACCGTAACCCACCGCCGCGAAGGAGGAGGTCAGCACAGTGCGCCGGACGCCCGCGCCCCGGGCGGCGCGCAGCACCCTCAGCGTCCCGTCACGGGCCGGGACGATCACCTCGTCCTCGCTCTTCGGCCGCGCTCCGGGAAACGGCGAGGCCACGTGCAGGACGTAGTCGGCTCCCGCCACGGCCCGGTCCCAGCCCCGGTCAGAGGTCAGATCCGCCTCCACGTAGGAGACGGCATCCGTATGCGGGCATCCGGCGACGATGAGCATCCGTTCGACGTCGGACCGCCGTGCCAGGGAGCGCACCGTGGTCGTGACGGTGTGCCCGGCGGTCAGGAGCTGCGCGATCGTGTGGGAACCCAGAAACCCGGTTCCGCCCGTGACGAGTACATGTGCCATGCCTTCATAGTCGACAGCTGGATCGTCGCGTTCCAGATCTCGCCGATACCAGTACTCCGAGGGACAGGCTCAGCGCAGCACCCAGCCCGACGCCGGCCCCTCCCTCAAGGCTCGGTCGCATTGGACAATGAGCCGAGTTGTCGGTGGGTGATCGCGGGCACGATGCCGCGAGCGCGGACCTGGTCACGGGAGACGTCATGGTCGTAGCCGCGGTCGGCGAACAACGAGTCCGGCTTGCGTCGCGGACGGCCGACCCGGCCGCGGACCGGCGGGATCGCGTCGAGCAACGGTAGCAATTGGGTCACGTCGTTGCGGTTGCCGCCGGTCAGCAGGACCGCGAGCGGAGCCAGGTGTGCAGCACGTACAGGAGATCCCGCGCAGCACTTCCCGGTCCGGCAATGCCTTGCGGCCGGGATAACGGAACCTGCGCTCACGCTGCGGCAGCAGCGGTTCAAGCCGGTCCCACAGCTCATCCGACACGATCCACGGCGACGTCCTCACACCGGACCGAACGCTCAACTACCGGCCTGGACACGGCTAACGGAGCCGATCCACGGTCCACGAGAGCCTCGACCGGCTCATGACGATCGAGATCCGTCCGCGGAACGGGCGGCTGCCCTCCGCAGTCGTGGCCCCGCACGTTCGTGGAACTGCCCGCGGGCGGCTTCGGGCCCTGGCCACTCGCGGCACGCCAGGGATGCTCACACATGGACATCGCCCCGTCCCGCTGACGATTGCCCGAGCTACTTCCCTGATGGGGCAACGAGGCGCCATGCGTTGCATAAGATGCCGAACGTGACGGAGGAGTCCAACCTGTTGAAGTGGACGCTGAAGAGCGAGCGTCCCGAGTCGGCCGGATATCTGAAGGTGCGTTGCCGCACCTATGTGCAGCCCGACGGCCGAGAATCCGACTGGGACATTCTCGTCGGCCCGCGCACGGTCGCGGTGGTCGCCCTGACGGAGGACGGGCAGGGCATCCTGGTACGCCAGTACCGGCCCGGGCCGGGCACGGTGCTGGCGGAACTGCCCGGCGGCCTGGTCGCCGACGGCGAGGAAGTCATGGTCGGCGCGGCGCGCGAGCTGGTGGAGGAGACGGGGTACGAGGCCGGTTCGCTCCAGGTCGTCGCGACCACCTATCTGGCCTCCTATGCCACCCATGTGCGGTACGCGGTACTGGCCCGGGAGTGCCGTAAGGTCACCGATCCCACGCCGGACGCCGAGGAATTCCTCGAACTGGTCACGCTGCCACGCGACCAGTACGTGGCCCATATCCTGAGCGGTCGGCTCACCGATATGGACCTGGGCTTGGCGGGGCTGGTGGCCGCAGGTCTCCTCAAGCCCACGGTGTGACGATCCACCGCTGATCATCGTCACAGCAGGAGGCCATCCGCACGGGTCTCGCTGATGAAGTCGCCTCGGGCAGGGTCCAGCCGATCTCCCATCGCCCGAAGACGAGGTTTGCCTCGGCTCGTTCCTGGCGTGAGGGGATCGGCTACGCGTATTCGCGGCGGAACCGGGCCTCGAGTTCTTCGAGGGACGTGCCCCGGGTCTCGGGCACGGCCCGGGCCACGAACCAGATGGCGCCGACGCCCAGGACGGCGAAGACGAAGAAGGTGCTGGAGATGCCCAGTGCCTCCACAACCGGGGGGAACGCCCAGGCCACGATGGCGTTGGCGAGCCACAGTACGAGGACGCTGACACCGATGGTCAGACTGCGGATTTTCAGCGGGCCCGGGAATTCAGCCTCGCCCCCCACCTGGTGGTCCGCGGATCGACCGGCCCGGCGCGCTGACGGACGCAGCCCCGGCAGCACCCTCCTGGCAATCAGGGCGCTGAGCTCGGCCGAGCAGTGATCCGTCAGGGAAAGGCCAGGGTCTGGGCGAGCAGCGTCACGAGGACGAGCACCGTGGGAAACAACGCGAGGAACATGGCGAAGGTGTAGCCCATGATGTCGCGCGCCTTCAGACCGAGGATCGCGAGGGTGGGAAGCATCCAGAACGGCTGGAGCAGATTGGCGCTGGCCTCGCCGAGGTCGTACACCACGACCATCCATCCCTGGTTCACATGGAGTTCGTTGGCCGCCCCGAGGACATAGGGTGCCTCGACCACCCACTTGCCACCGCCGCTGGGTACGAACACCCCGAGCACACAGCTGTAGATACCGATGAGGGCCGGGTACAGGTGCTCGTTCGACACCGACACCAGCCAGTCCGCGATGGTCTGGTGCAGTCCGGTGAAAGCGATCATTCCGAAGATGCCGCCGTACAAGGGGAATTGCAGCAACACGCCCGAGGCGGCCGGTGCTCCCTCCCTGAAGGCGCGGGCGAGGTGGACGGGCCGCCAGTGCAGGATGAGGGCCAGCAGGATGAGGATCAGGTTGACGGTGTTCAGATCGAGCGCGTTGAGCGGATTGCCCTCGGCTTGCGCGAAGTGGCGGGCGAGATACCACACGCCCAGAACGAAGAGCGCGATCGTGAGGGTCGGGCTGAACTCGACCCATTCGCCGGGGCGGCTGCGTCGGGAACTCGGGCTCTTCGTGCGGAGCGCGGGACCGAGATCGATGCCGAGGCGCTCCGCGGTCATCGCACGCTCCGGAGACGGGGCCAGGAACCACGCCATGGTGACCGCGACCGCGAAGACGACCGCCGTGGCCACGATGCCCTGCCAGAGGAAGATGGTGTCGGTCAGGGGAATGACCCCGCTGCCCCGCTCCTCGGCGATGATCTTCTGCACCGCGGCGGGGCTGGAGGTCGCGCTGGCCACCTGCAGCGCGGCCGATCCCGACAGGCCCTGGGCCCACACAGTGCCGAGCCCGAGGAAGGCCATGGCTCCGATGGCGCGATAGTCGACTCCGGGCAGTCGGCGGGCGATCTCCTTGGCGAGGATGGCGGTGAAGACGAGGCTGAAGGCCCAGTTCACGTAGGCGGTGGTCATGGCGACGGCGGCGGTGAACGTGATGGCGCCGCGCGGAGTCCGGGGCAGGGCAGCCAGCCAGACGATAAGGCGGGCGACCGGCGGCGAGACCGCGACCGCGTAGCCGGCGATGACGATGATCGCCATCTGCAGGGTGAACTCTATGAGCGACCAGAATCCTTTGCCCCATGCGTCCACGAGGCCGAAGCCGGTGGTCGCTTCCGGGTCGCTCGGCGTGGTGCCGAGCAGACTTTCCCCTGAGAGGAGTCCCAGGGCGAGGACCACGAAGGTGCCGATCAGGACGAAGCCGAGAGCGTCGGGCAGCCACTTCTCGGAGAAGCGGGTGAACCGCAACGCCAGGCGGGCAAGCCAGGTCTCACCGCGGCTCACCTCCGCTTCCGATGTCTTGATGGGGTTCGTGGTCATACGGAGCTCCTGTTCATCCATCGCAGGGCGAGGTGCGCAAGATACTGACGGGGAGCGAACGCACGGGACAATGGGGGAACCGCATACCGGTTGAGGCCGCACCATGTGGAACATCCCCATGGAGGATCACCGGCGCGTGGGCAAGATCGGCGGTGCGTTGCCGGACCGCCGCCACCTGCGCCGTCATGGCTTTTCGAGTCCGGGGGAGGGATCTTCCACGGCATCCATTCCCCCTCTTGACAGGCAGTGATCTGGCTGGATTACTTGGCCGTGCGCTCGGTAACCGAATGTTCGGTCGGGATGTAGGTGGTGGAATCAGTGACGCAAGCCACTCACGCGGCACAGGGCCCCGTCGAGCGGATGTGGCATCTACGACGTGAGCGTCCGGCGAGGCGATGAGGTGATCGCGGAGTTCCGCGGTCGCAGCCGCAGCATCAGGAGCACGCACCTCGAGGAGTCGCCATGACCAGCGAAGTCGAGACCCCGCTGACCGCCGCGGCCCGCCGTGGCGAGCCTCTCCCTGTTCACCTGATGGACGACGCGGAGCGGATGCCCCGCGAGGAACTGAGAACCCTTCAGCTGAGCCGACTGCGAACGACGTTGCGGCACGCGTACGACAACGTCGAGCTGTATCGCAGGAAGTTCGACGACGCCGGTGTCGCGCCCGAGGACTGCCGCTCACTGGAGGACCTGGCCCGCTTCCCCTTCACCACCAAGGCCGACCTGCGCGACACCTATCCCTTCGGCATGTTCGCCGTGCCCATGGACCATATCCGTCGCGTCCACGCCTCCAGCGGCACCACCGGTCGCCCCACCGTCGTCGGCTACACCGACAAGGACCTCTCCTTGTGGGCGGACGTCGTCGCCCGCTCGATCCGCGCGGCCGGTGGCCGCCCCGGCCACAAGGTGCACATCTCCTACGGCTACGGCCTGTTCACCGGTGGCCTCGGCGCCCACTACGGCGCCGAACGGGCCGGTTGTACGGTGATCCCGGCCTCCGGCGGCATGACCGCACGCCAGGTGCAGATCATCCAGGACTTCAAGCCCGAGATCATCATGGTCACCCCCTCCTACATGCTCACCCTGCTCGACGAGTTCGAGAAGCAGGGCGTCGACCCGCGGTCCACCTCCCTCCAGGTCGGCATCTTCGGCGCGGAACCCTGGACGGAGGAGATGCGCCGCGAGATCGAGGAGCGCATGGACATCCACGCCGTCGACATCTACGGCCTTTCGGAAGTGATCGGCCCCGGCGTCGCCCAGGAGTGTGTGGAGACCAAGGACGGCCTGCATGTGTGGGAGGACCACTTCTACCCCGAGATCGTCGACCCCCTCACGGACGACGTCCTGCCCGACGGCGAGGACGGCGAACTGGCCTTCACCTCCCTCACCAAGGAGGGCCTGCCGGTCATCCGTTACCGCACCCGCGACCTGACCCGGCTGCTGCCCGGCACCGCCCGGCCCGCCTTCCGCCGCATCCAGAAGATCACCGGCCGTTGCGACGACATGATCATCCTGCGTGGGGTGAACGTTTTCCCCAGCCAGATCGAGGAGATCGTGCTGCGCACCCCCGGCGTCGCCCCGCACTTCCAGATCCAGCTCACCCGGCGCGGCCGCATGGACCACATGACCATCCGCGTGGAGGCCCGCCCCGGCGTCGGCAACGAGCAGCGGGAGGCGGCTGCCGAACAGATCGTTCAGGGCGTCAAGAACGGCGTCGGCGTCACCGCCGAGGTGGCGATCGTCGAGATGGAGACCCTGGAGCGCTCGCTCGGCAAACTCCGCCGCGTCAAGGACCTGCGCCAGCAGTGATCGCCACGCCCACGTCGCGTTTGTTCTGCGCGTATCGTGATCTTGCTGTGCGGCGGAAGGGCGGGTGTCGATGGGCGAGAACGAGATCTATTACCGGGACGCGACCGAACTGGCGGAGCTGATCCGCGAACGGCAGCTTTCCGCGGCGGAGGTGATGCGGGCGCACCTGGGCCGCATCGAGGCGGTAAACCCGAGGGTCAACGCCGTCGTGACCCTGGCCGCCGAGCAGGCGCTCGAGGCGGCGCGCGCCGCCGATCGAGCGGTGGCGACGGGCGTCACCGTGGGTGCGCTGCACGGTGTTCCGTTCACGGTCAAGGACTCGCTGGATGTCGGGGGGATCGTGGCCGCACGCGGCTCGTCGTTGTTCCGGGACCATGTTCCCGTGCGGGACGCGACCGCGGTGGCCCGGCTCCGGGCGGTCGGCGGGATTCCGCTGGCCAAGACCAACCTGCCCGAGTTCTCCTACTGGACCGAGACCGACAACGCGATCACCGGCAGATCCCTCAACCCCTGGGACAGCGAGCGGACTCCGGGTGGTTCGAGCGGCGGAGAGTCGGCCGCGATCGCCGCCGGGATGTCGCCGCTCGGGCTGGGCAGCGACGTTGCCCTTTCGGTGCGAGGACCGGCCCACGACACCGGCATCGTCGCGCTGAAGGCGACCCGGGGACGGATACCGATCACCGGACACTGGCCCGAGGCTCCCCGCCGTTACTGGCACGTCGGCCCGATGGCCCGCAGCGTGCGGGACATCATGACCGCGTTGAAGATCCTCGCAGGGCCCGACGGCGTCGACGGCTACGTACAGCACGCGCCGCGACCGGTCGATCAGCCGGGCGACCTGGACGGATTGCGGGTGGGCTGGGCGGCCGAGCCTGCCTTCGGACCAGTGGACCGCGAGGTGACGGCCACCATCACGGCAGCGGCCGACGCGCTGCGGACGCTGGGCTGTGTCGTCGATCCCGCTCCACTGGGGGAGTTGGAGACCCTCGACACGACCGCGCTGAGCGCGGTGCTGTACACCGCCGAGGTCGTGCCGTACTTCCGGCAAGTCGTCGCCGACCGCGCATCCGAGGTGCACAGCGTCATCCAGCGGACGATCACGGCGCCGGAGGTGACAGTGGCCGACTACATCGCGGCGCAACAGCAGGTCGAGGTGCTCGGCTCCCTGTTCGCCGGATACTTCGAGCGCTACGACGTGCTGCTGTGCCCCGTATGCCCCATCCCCGCCCCACCGCACGCCCGGTCGACGTTCGATGTCGGAGACGTCACCGTCCCGGCACGCGGCATCATGCGCGCGACCGTTCCGTTCAACCTCACCGGCCTGCCCGCGCTGTCGCTGCCGTTCGGGGCCACCAGCAAGAACCTGCCGATCGGCATCCAGCTTGTCTCTCGCTGGTACGACGAGACGACCCTTCTGCGCCTCGGCGCCGCGCTCGAGACGGTCAGCCCCGTGCGGAACCGGCACCCGGAGCTGACCTGACGTGAGGGTGACTGCCGCACCGCAAGCAGGATTTCACTCGAGGAACGGAAGCCCATGATCGACCCGAAAATGCCCGATACGGCCCGTCTGCTCGGAATGAGTGCACACCCCGAAGGGGGCTGGTACAAGGAAACTTGGCGCAGTGACGTCGAGGTGCAGCCGGACGGCTATCCGGGGCGGAGGTCTATCTGCTCAGCCATCTATTTCCTCTTGCCTCCCAGCGAGGAATCCCGGTGGCACACCGTGCGTTCGCCGGAACTGTGGCTGTGGCACCGGGGTGGTCCCTTGCTGCTATCGCTGGGTGGTTCCGGTGAGAGGCCAGAGGATCAGCCTACGAAAATACTGCTGGGTCCCGATCTCGCGAGCGGACAACGGCCGCAAGCTCTCGTGCCGGCCGGGCACTGGCAGGCTGCTCGCCCGGCCAGTGATGAAGAGGTGCTTGTCAGTTGCGTAGTTGCGCCCGGCTTCGACTTTGACGACTTCCGGCTACTGCCGAAGAGCTAAAACTCCAGCAGCTGACGAGGGGTGGCCGACTCAGCTGATGACGTCGAGGCCCCGTGCGCACGGCGGCGTATCCACCGGGCCGCCCGGGAGGTCCGTCTTCGGGTAGGTCCGTCTTCGAGCGCGCCCCGCTCGGAGCGCGCCGAGGTGGGGGCGCGACGCCCTGGCGTCAGGCGGTCCGGCTCCGCAGGGCCTCGACCTCGGCGTCCAGCGCCGCTTCGCGGGCGACGATCTCGCCTACCGACTTCAGGGCCTCTTCGGCGCGGTGTGGCGGGATGACGATGGCACCGTCCCCGTCGGCGGCGATGATGTCGCCGGGGTTCACGACGACGCCGCCGATGGCGACCGGTTCGCCGATCGTGCCCGGTCCGTTCTTGAACGGACCGGCGGGAGTGAGCCCCCGGGCGAAGACCGGGATGCCGAGTTCCTCGATGATCGCGGCGTCGCGGACGTATCCGTCGATGATCGCCCCCGCGGCGCCGTACGCGGCGAACCGCTGGGCGAGGTTGTCGCCGATGATCGCGCGGCCGTCGTGGCCGAAGGCGTTGATGACGACGATGTCCCCGGGGCGGATGTGCTCGAGCGCCGCGATCACGGCCTTGTTGTCGCCCGCGACGGTGAGGACCGGCAGCGCTGTGCCCACGGCCTTGGCGCCGTTCCAGATGGGGGCGATGCCCCCGTCGACGATGTTCAGCCGGTCGAGGGCGTCGCCGAGGTTGGCCACGGAGTGGGCGCGGAACTGATCGAGCACCTGCTCCTCGACGCGCTCCCACGCGGTGTTCACGCGTACGTTGTCCTGAGTCATCGCAGGCTCCTCCAGGTCCAGAAAATGCGAAAGCTTTCGCGTTTTGCGAGGGACAGTCTGCATCCCTACGTGTCGCAGGGCAAGGGGTGGGGTGCCCCTCCGGCTGCCGGGACCGGCCACGTGGCGGCGGGGGGAACCCTGGCGATCCGGGATGGAAGCGTGACCGGAGCGCAAGGTGAACGTCGGGGCAACGCAAACCCTTGACCGCTCTCAGAATGCGAATCTATTCTCATTCGCGATTCAAGTCGCAACTTTGATGTCGGGGCTGCTCTGCGGCCAGCCGTGTGTCCGGCATCGAGCCCCCAGGCCCTGGACGGGCGGGTTCCTGAACAGCACCGAAGCCACACACCTACCCCGAGATGCGCTCAGCGCATGATTCTCAGGACGCCGTTCCGGAGTCCGCGACACCGAAAGTGAACGCGAATGGCAACGTCAGATCGGCTTGACAGAACATCGGATCGTCACGGGACAGCGCCGGAGGAGTCCGGCGCGACCGCGGTCGACGCCACCTCCGCCAACGGCAAGGTCGTCCGCAAGGCCACCGTCGCCGGGGCGATCGGCTCCTTCGTCGAGTGGTACGACTACGGCATCTACGGCCTGCTCGTCACCTACCTGGCGATCAACATCATGGGGGAGGCCGACGCCGGAAATCTCTTCCTCACCAACGTCGGGTTCCTGGTCAGCTTCATCGCCCGCCCGTTCGGCAGCGTCATCTGCGGATACCTCGGGGACAAGATCGGGCGGAAGGGCCTCCTGGCCACCCTCCTGGTGCTGATCTCCGCCGCGACCGCGGCCATCGGTCTCATCCCGTCCTCCACCGTCATCGGTGTCGGCGCACCCGTCCTCCTAGTCCTCCTCCGGGTGCTCCAGGGCTTCTCGGCGGGCGGGGAAGTGGCCGGTGCCATGTCCTTCGTCGGCGAGTACGCCCCGGACGCACGCCGCAACTACATGATGAGCTTCATCGCCGTCGGCTCGTTCATCGCCCTGATGTTCGGCAGCGCCCTCTCCGCCCTCCTCATCACGACGCTCGGCGAGGACACCATGACCTCGTGGGCCTGGCGGGTGCCGTTCCTCCTCGCCGTCCCGCTCGGCTACGTCGGCTTCTACATCCGCAGCCGACTGGAGGAGACCCCGCACTTCAAGGTGTTGCGCGAGCAGAAGACCGTCGCGCGCAACCCGCTGAGGGACGCCCTGACCTCCCCGCGCCATCTGAAGGCGATCGCGCTCACGATCTTCCTCCCCGCGCTCAACGGTCCCGGCTACTACCTGCTGTTCGTGTACATGCCCACCTACTTGAAGACCTCGCTCGGCGCGCACAACTTCTCGATGCTGCGGGCACTCACGGTCACGGCGTTCAGCCTGATCGCCATCGCGATCTGTATCCCGCTCATGGCACGCTTGTCGGACAGGATCGGTCGCAAGCCCATCCTCGCCTTCTCCGCCGTCGCGATGGCCCTTGTCTCCTACCCGATGTTCCGGCTGATCACCACGGGAGAGTTCGGTCTGGCCTGCATCGGCACCATCGTTCTCGCGGTCGCCTTCTCGGGCCACGCCGCCGTCGTCCACACCGTCCTCGCCGAGATGTTCCCGACCACTGTGCGCTACTCCGCCTACAGCATCGGCTTCAGCATCTCCACGATCATCTTCGGTGGCAGTGCCCCGCTCCTGATGACCGAGCTGATCCAGTCGACCGGCTCCAACCTGATCCCGGCCTTCGCCTCCATCATCACCGCGCTGATCACCCTGGTCTCCATCGCCTTCGTGCGGGAGACCAAGGGCCAGCCCCTCGCCTCCAGCTGAAACACCCCGGGAGACACCATGGGAATCAACTCCGTAGCCGTCGTCGCCGACCTCGGTGAGAGCTTCGGCAACTACACGATCGGCGACGACAGCGCTCTGCTCGGGCTCGTCACCTCGTCGAACATCGCCTGCGGCTTCCACGCCGGTGACCCGCGCATCATGGACCGGACCGTCGCCGACTGCGTCGAGCGCGGCATCGAGCTCGGCGCCCACCCCGGATACCCCGACCTCGTCGGCTTCGGCCGCCGTCTCATCGAGGCGACCGAGGAGGAGATCCGCACCGACGTCCTCTACCAGCTCGGCGCACTCGACGCCTTCGCCAGGGTGCACGGCGGCACGATCAGCCATGTGGCCCCGCACGGCCGGATGGGCTCCATCGCGCAGACCGACGCCAAGCACGCGCGGGCCATCACCGACGCGATCGCCGCGTACAACACCGACTACGTCGTCATCTGTCAGCGCGGGCTGCTGGCCGAGGAATCGCGCAAGCGCGGACTCGACGTCGGCTACGTGTTCCTGGCCGACCGGGGATACGGCGACGACGGCATGCCCGTCTCCCGCTCCCACGAAGGCGGCCTGATCCATGACCCCGAGCTCATCGGCCGGCGCTCGGTCCAGGTCGTGCGGGAGGGCACCGTACGTTCGGTCAACGGCAACGTGGTGCCGCTCGGACACGACGCCGACGTCCTGCTCCTGCACGGTGACCACCCTTCCGTCCTCGAGAACGGCACCGCGGTGCGGGCCGCGCTCGGCGCGGCGGACATCCGCGTCGCCGGTCTGCGGGACGTCCTGGCGGAGAAGGCGGAGGTCGCGCTCGCCCGCTGAGGGCCGGGCCCACGAGGCGATGACCACAGCACAGTACGGTGCCATCACCGTCGAGCCCTTCGGGGACTCGGCGGTGATGGTGACCATCCCCCATGCCGACCAGGCCATCCGCAGGTCCGGGATCGTCGCCTTCCGCGAGCGTTTCCTGGCCCACCGCCCCCACGGCGTGCTGGACGTCGTCTCCGGTCTTGAATCCCTGCTCATCGAGTTCGACCCGCTGCGGACCGCGCTCCAGCACGTGGAGTACGCGGCCCGGCTGCTGGCGAAGTGGGCCCCGGCGCCGTCGGCCGGTCCGGACGGTGCGCGGGCGGTGCGGAAGTTCGCCATTCCCGTCGTCTTCGATGACGAGACCGGCCCCGATCTGGCGTCCGTCGCCGACGACATGGGCCTGGCCCCCGCCGAGGTCGTCGAGGCGATCGCGGAGTCCAGCTTCACGATCTCCCTCCTCGGCGCGGCGATGGCCCCGATGATGGACGGGCTCAAGGTGCCCAGGCCGGTGCGCCGGCTCGCCGAGCCCCGGACCGATGTCGCCCCCGGAGCGATCATGATCGCCGGTACCAACGCGATCATCCAGCCGTTCCCCGGCCCGACCGGCTGGCGCGTGGTCGGGCGCACCCCGCGCACCATCGTCGACATCTCCCGGCCGGACCCCGTCTCGTTCGGCACCGGTGACATCGTGCGCTTCGTCCCCGTCACACGGGACGAGGCCGCGGTCCTGGGAGCCGGGTTCCTGCTGCCGTTGGGGGAGTCCGTATGAAGACCGTGGCGCTCGAGATCACCAGCACGGGATGGATCACGACGTTCCAGGACCTCGGCCGTCGTGACACGGAACGGCGCGGTGTCCCCACCGGCGGCGCGGCCGACCAGCACTCGGCGGCCGTCGCGAACCTCCTCGTGGGCAACCCCCGCGGGGCGACCCTGATCGAGAACCTCGGCGGGGAACTGGCGCTCGTGCCCGACGCCGACGTCCTGCTCGCCGTGACCGGCGCCGCCAGCCGGGTCACCGTGGGCGGCGGGCCCGTCGAGAGCTGGTCTCCGCTGGTCGTACCGGCGGGCCAGGAGGTACGGATACACGGGGACCTGAGCCGGGGGACCCGCACCTATCTGGCCGTGAACGGCGCGCTGACCGCGGACACCCTGCTGGGCAGCGCCGCGCCGGACGCCCGGATGGGGTTCGGGCAGGCCGTCGGCCGGGGTTCGCGTGTCCTGCTGGACACGGAGTTCCGGGGGTTCCGCCGACGCCTCTTCGAGGCGCCGTTGTTCCGGCTTCCCGTTCCGGTCCCGCGCTTCGACGCCGGGCCCTGGGTCATCGATGTCGTCCCCAGCCATGGCATCGACACGATCGCCGGTATCCGTGAGGTGATCGAGGAGGCGACCTACGTCGTCACCACCCGCTCCAACCACGTCGGACTGCGGCTCGACGGGCCGGTGCGCCACCCGGACACCGACACCGAGATCGTGTCGCACGGGGTGCCCGTCGGCGCACTGCAGATCCCGCACGCGGACGAGCTGATCGTGCTCGGTCGCTACCGGAGCCTGACCGCGGGCTATCCGATCGTCGGCGTCGCCTCGCGGGCGTCCCTGCCCCTGCTCGGGCAGGCCGGTCCGGGGCGGGAGCTGCGGTTCCGCTGGACCGACAGCGAGTGCTCGCTGCGCCGGTTCGCACGGCGTGAGGCGGAGGTGCGCGCACTCGAACACGCGGCCACGGAGGCGTTCGGCGCTCTCGGCTTCACGGCGCCCTCAAAGACCCTTGTCCGGGACTAGATGAGAATGTATTCTCACTTGAAAAGTTCATCTCACTTCAGTATGGAGTCAGTCATGGAGGAGGAACGGTGACGACGTCGGCCGGCAGGACCGCGCTCATCACGGGAGCGGGCAGCGGGATGGGCCTCGAAACCGCACGGCTGCTCGCCCGGGACGGCACCGCCGTCGTGCTCACCGGCCGCAGGCAGGAGACGCTCGACGACGTCGCGGCCACGATCCGCGCCGAGGGCGGGACCGCCCTCGCCATCGCCGCGGACATCACCCGCGCGGACGACGTCACCCGCGTCCTCGACCGGGTCCACTCCGAACTCGGACCGGTCGACGTCCTCGTCAACAACGCGGGCAGCGCCTCGTCGGTGCTCAACCCGCAGTGGCTGCCGCACGACGAGTGGCGCCAGGTCCTCGACGTGAACCTCACGGCGGTCTTCCAGCTCACCCAGGCCGTGCTCCCCGACATGCTCGACCGCGGCACCGGGACCATCGTCACCGTCTCCTCGCTCGCCGCCGTCAACCCCAACCTGCTCGGCGGCGCCGCCTACGGCGCGGCCAAGGCCGGGGTCCGCAACTTCATGACGTTCCTGCACAACACCTTCCGCAACCAGGGGCTGCGGGCGATCACCGTGCTGCCCGGCGAGGCGGACACCCCCATCCTCGACAACCGCGCCCGGCCCCCGGCGCCGGAGGAACGCGCGGGCATGGTGCGGCCCGAGGACGTGGCCGAGGCCATCCGCCTCGCCGTCACCCTGCCCCAGCGCGTCGTCCTCCAGGAGATCGTCGTCGCCCCCACCCGCCAGCGCGACACCTCCGCCGACCTTGAGATCAGCCGTTGGGCGGGCGCGCCCGCCGACGCCGCACCGCAGGACTGACCACCCCGTCACCAGGAGGAGCGCATGCCGCCCACCATCACCACGCAGCCGCCCCTGTTCGCCACCGCGGAGGCCGTCGCCCGGATCGCCGCCGCCTCCCGCCGGACGCAGCAACCGCAGTCGCGGGGCGACCTCGTCTCCCTCGCCATGGGCGAACCCGACTTCGACACACCCCACGCGGTGACCGAGGCGGCCCACGCCTCGCTGCGCGCCGGACGCACCCACTACTCACCGCTGCTCGGCGAACCCGCCCTGCGCGAAGCGCTCGCCGAAAAGCTCACCGGCATCGCCGGGACACCGGCCTCCGCCTCCGACATTCTCATCACCCAGGGCGGAACCGCCGGGCTCGCCGCCTCGATCCTCGGCATCGTCGACCCCGGTGACAAGGTGGTCATCCCCGACCCCACCTACTCCCTCTACGCGGACCTGGTCAGCATGGCCGGGGGCACGGTCGTACCCGTTCCCCTCGCGCCGGATCTGCACTGGGACCTCGACCGGCTCGCCGACGCCCTCACCGGCGCCAAGCTCTTCGTCTTCTGCAACCCGAGCAACCCGACCGGGATCGTGCACAGCCGCGACGAACTCGACGCGCTCGCGGGGCTGCTCGACGGCACCTCCACGATCGTCATCTCCGACGAGGCGTACTCCGACCTCGACTACACCGGCGCGCCCTTCACCTCGACGATCTCGATCGACGGCCTGCGCGACCGCACCGTCTACTGCCAGACCTTCTCCAAGAGTTACGCGATGACCGGCTGGCGCGTCGGCTACCTCTGGGGACCGTCGCCGCTCATCCAGGCGTCCGCCCGCATCCACAACACCTTCAACGGCTCCGTGAACACCGTCATCCAGGACGCCGCGCTCGCCGCGGTACAGAGCTGCGACGAGGACATCGCCCGCATGCGCGCCGCGTACGAGGAGCGCGGCGAGATCATGCGCACGGAACTGGCCGCGATCCCCGGCCTCACCCTCAGCGCACCGGAAGGCGCCTTCTACCAATTCCCGCGCTACGACCTGGACCTGCCCTCCGTGGAGGTCGTCGCGGCGCTGCGCACCCACGGCGTCGCCGTCCGGCCCGGAAGCGAGTTCGGAGCCCGGGGCGAGGGGCACCTCCGGCTGTCGTACGCCGCCGGTCCGCAATCCATCACCGAGGGCGTCCGCCGGCTGGCCCGTGGCCTCTCGGCTCTTCGGTGAACGCCGTCTCGCAGGTCACGGGGGGCCGACCCATGCGCAGTGACACCGAACGCAACCGCAGGTACCTCATCAAGGCCGCCGCCCGGCTGTTCGAGAACTCGCCGACGCCGGTCAGTCTGGCCGAGATCGCCAGGCACGCCGAGGTGTCCACCGCGACGGCCTACCGGCACTTCTCCTCCGTCCAGGAGATCCTGCACGCCTTCCGCGCCGAAGTGGGCTCCGAACTGCGCGACTTCAGCGCACGGCAGACCACGCGGGGCATGGCGAGACTCGAAGCGGTATCGCGCTGCTGGGTTTCCCTCGTCCTCGAACACGGCGGGGCGATGGCGCAGATGCGTTCGCACCGCGGCTACCTCGACCGGTTGCGGGAAGGGACCGGCTACCTCGCCCCGCAGGCCGAGGCGCTCGCCGAGCCACTGCGGCAGACCACCGAGGAACTCGGCCTCGGAGACCTCGGGGACGAAGCGCTGTACCTGTGGAACGCGTTGTTCGACCCACGCGACATCCTCGACCTCATCAAGAGCGGACGCACCGAGGAGGAGGCCGCCACCCGCCTGATGGCCGCCCTGCGCGGCGCCCTGACCGGCTGGTCCACGGCGGAACCGCCACGAGGGTGAGTGAGCCGTGGGGCGGTCAGCGGTGCCGGGGGAGGAGGATACGGAAGGTGGCACCCTCGTCCGGGGCCGTGCGGACGTCCACCCGGCCGTGGTGGGCCGTCACCAGGGAGGCGACGATCGCGAGGCCGAGCCCCGCGCCTCCGCTTTCGGTGCGGCCGCGGGCGTCGTCGGCGCGGTAGAAGCGGTCGAAGGCACGGGCGGCCTGCTCCTCGGACATCCCCGGACCCTCGTCGTGGAGCTCCAGAACCGCCAGGCCGTCCTCCGTGCCGACGCCTATCCGGACCGGAGTGCCGGGCGGGGTGTGGGCTGCCGCGTTGCCGACGAGGTTGGAGGTCACCTGGCGCAGCTTCGCCTCGTCACCGAGGACCGGCGCGCCGCCCGGTGGGCCGCCGCCCGGACCGGTGAGGGTGACGGGACGCTCCGGATCGAGCGCGCGGAGGTCGTGCAGGGCATCGGCGGCCAGGGTGCGCAGGTCCATGGGGGTGAGACGGAGCGGGAGGTCCGCGGTCGTGGCGTACTCGTCGAGCTCGTCGAGGCGGGCGAGCAACAACAGGTCCTCGACCAGCCGGACCAGCCGTGCCGCTTCCCGCTCGATGCGGCTCATCGCGGCGTCACCCGCCTCGATCCGGTCCAGCATGCCATTGAGCGCCGTGGCCAGACGGCCGAGTTCGGTACGGGAAGCGGCCAGTTCCGGGACCCGGCTCGACGGGTCGCCGTCCGCGATGGCCGCGGCGGGCGAGGTCGCACGCCAGGGTCAGACCGGTGGGCCCGGCTCCGATGATGAGGACCTTGGTGTCGCTTGCGTCGGTCAAGGCGTCCTTCCAGAGGGGTGAGTGCGGTGCGCGCTGTCGTCGTGCGCGTCACTTCACACTGATCCGCTGTTCTGGGAGGGATCTGCACGAGTCTGGGAGGCTCACGTGAATCGGGAGTCCCGCCCGGTGGAAACCGGCAGACCACGGCAGCCGGCTGGCCGGAAGTTCACAGAAACTCACAGACAGCACCCCCGCAAGCGCGGGACAGGCCCGCTCAGCCGCGGGTTCTCCCGCAGACCAGGTCCGGGCCGAGATGGCGGCGCAGCACGGCCGCGAGGGGTGGACAAGGCCCGTTGTGGCCGAGTTTGAAGCCGGTGGAGACGAAGGTGCGTACCGGGTGGAAGGGGCCGCCGGGGATGGTGCCGGAGTCGGTGTCCATCGGACGCGTCTGCGGGCGGGCCAGGGCGAAGCAGGCGAGCAGGATGCGGCTGTCGGCACCGAAGTAGTGGTCGTCGATCTCCCGATGGGTGAAGTCCAGACCGCGGAAGACCAGCCCGATGTCCTCCTGGCCGTACGGCGCCGAGGCGAGAGCTTCCGCCAGTGTGCCGACGTCGTCGCCTTTGGCGAGGACCGTCGCCGACTCCCGGGCCCAGCCCCACGGCGGCGCGTCGTCGTCCTCGTCGGCCCAGAGCGGCAGATCGGACTCCAGCCGGGTTCCCACCGGGGGATCGTCCCGACGGGCGCGGCCCAGGACGCCGACGTAGGGGAGTTCGGCGTTGGCGCACAGGTCTCCCGCGGTCAGCAGCCATGGGGTGCGCACCACCCGTTCGCGCACCAGATCCGCTGCCAGTGCGGCGAATGATTCGGCTGCGATCAGCACCGGCCGTGCCGGAGCGATGAACTCGTCCGTCCAGGTCCCCATGCGGCAGGTGTAGCCGATGCCGTCCGCGGGGCGCGGTGCGGGGTACGCGAATACCGCGCCATCGCCGCAGGTGGCGCGGTGAAACGCGGCGGACCCTATCGCGTTACGGTGTGAAGCTGACAGCTCGGGGTGCGGACCTCCCCGTGTCGGCTTCGGCGTTCAACACGATTCAAGAGGGAACCAGTGCGAAAGATCATCCTTGACTGCGACCCGGGGCATGACGACGCGATCGCCATGCTCCTGGCGCACGGCAACCCCGACGTCGAGCTGGTCGC
Organism: Streptomyces sp. NPDC005962; assembly: GCF_040629205.1. NCBI lineage: Bacteria > Bacillati > Actinomycetota > Actinomycetes > Kitasatosporales > Streptomycetaceae > Streptomyces > Streptomyces sp. NPDC005962. The sequence goes on from NZ_JBEXVE010000029.1 coordinate 19,479, forward strand.
CGTCACCACCGTCGTCGGCAACCAGACGCTGGAGAAGGTCACCCGCAACGCCCTCTCGGTCGCCCGTATCGCGGACATCACCGGTGTCCCCTTCGCCGCGGGCTGTCCCCGCCCGCTGGTGCGCACCGTCGAAACAGCCGCCGACATCCATGGCGAGAGCGGTATCGACGGCCCTGTGATGCCCGAGCCCACCCTGGCCCTGGACCCCCGCCACGCCGTCGACCTCATCATCGACACGGTGATGGCTCACGAGCCCGGTGAGATCACCATCGTTCCCACCGCGGGCCTGACCAACATCGCCCTGGCCGTGCGCAAGGAGCCCCGTATCGCCCAGCGCGTACGGGAGGTCGCCCTGATGGGCGGCGGCTACCACACGGGCAACTGGAGCCCCGTCGCCGAGTTCAACATCAAGATCGACCCCGAGGCCGCCCACATCGTCTTCAACGAGAGCTGGCCGGTCACCATGGTCGGGCTCGACCTCACCCACCAGGCCCTCGCCACCCCGGAGGTCACCGACCGCATCGCCCGGGTCGGCACCGCGCCCGCCACCTTCGTCAACGAACTCCTGGACTTCTTCGGCGCCATGTACCTCAAGGAACAGGGCTTCGAACACCCCCCGGTGCACGACCCGTGCGCCGTCGCGTACGTCATCGACCCCACCGTCATGACGGTCCGCAAGGCCCCCGTGGACGTCGAACTCATCGGCACCCTCACCCTCGGCATGACCGTCGCCGACCTCCGCGGACCCGCCCCCGACGACTGCCACACCCAGGTCGCGGTCAGCCTCGACCACCAGCGTTTCTGGGACCTGATCGTGGACGCCCTCGAGCGGATCGGTGACGTACGCGCATGAACACCCCCTCCACCGGCCCGGCCCTCGCCCCGGCCGCCGCCCCGAGCGGCGAACGCCCTGTCCGGATCTGGGTCCTGGTCACCGCACTTCTGACGGCCTGCTTCGCCTTTCAGCTCAACGCGAGCATGCTCAGCCCCGCCCTGAAGGACATCGAGGACTCCCTCGGGGCGACATCGGCCGAAGTCGGCCTGACCCAGACCGCGTTCTTCACCTCGGCGGCCCTCTTCTCGCTCTTCCTGCCCCGTCTGGGCGACCTCATCGGCCGACGCCGGGTCCTGGCCGGAATGCTGGCGCTCATGGTCGTCGGCTGTGTGACGGCCGCACTCGCCGGGAGCATCCCCGTGCTGTTCGCGGGCCGCGTCGTCCAGGGCGTATCCGGACCCACCGTGCCGCTCTGCCTGATCATGCTGCGCGACGAAGTCCACGAACCGAAGAAGTACGGCACCCTGCTCGGCATCATCACCGCCGTCAACGGAGGCATCGCAGGCGTCGACTCCCTCGCGGGCGGATACCTCGCCGACCACCACGGCTTCCCGTCCATCTTCTGGACCATGGCCGCCGTCGCCGCACTCGCCACCGTCCTGGTCGCCACCCTCACCCCCGAGTCGGTCGCCACCAGGGCCACCGAAAGCCGCATGGACTGGCCCGGGGTCGCCCTCCTGGTCGTCTCGGTGGGAGCGGCCCTGATCGCCCTGAACGAGGCCGGGAAGCTCGGCGACGCCAACTGGCCGCTCGTCGCCGCCCTGTTCGTCGTCACCGCCCTGGCCTTCGCCCTGTTCTGGCGCACCGAGGACCGCAGCAGCCACCCCCTGGTCGCCACCCGCCACCTCCGGCAGCGCTCCACCTGGGCACTGCTGCTGACCACCGTGCTCACCATGACGGGCGTGTTCGCCGTCATGAACGGCATGATCCCCGCCTTCGCCCAGGACGGGCAGGCGGGCTTCGGCATGACCGCCGAACAGTCCGCCTGGTGGACCCTGATCCCGTACGCGCTCGCGGGCCTGGCCATGGGCCCTCTCGCCGGGCGCCTCGCCGCCACGCACGGCTACGGCCGCCTCCTGCGCCTCGGTCTCATCGGCTCGGCCGCCACCCTCGCTCTGATGCTCCTCACCCTGAACACCGGCTCCCGCCCGCTCCTCCTGGCGGCGTCGGTCCTCATCGGCATCACGTACGCGGGCGTGGGCAACATCGTCCTCAACGGTCTCGGCATCGTCCTGTCCCCGCAGGAGAACCCCGGCTTCCTGCCGGGCCTGAACGCGGGCGCCTTCAATCTCGGCGCGGGCCTCAGCTTCGCCCTCGTCTACGCCGCGCAGACCGCCGCCGAGCCCGCGGACAAGACGTCCACCACCGGATACGGTGCGGGCATCGTCACCGGAGCCGTACTCATCGCCGCCGCCTTTGTGACGTCCTTCCTCATCCCCAAGCCGGTGGAGGCGGAGGCGGCGCGTTAGACGGGGCGTCGGCCTTCAGGAGGCCCAGTGGGCCGGGCGTTCGAGGCTCGCCGGGATTCTGGTCGCCTGGTCGCCCCTGGCCGCGTTGAGCTGGGGCTGGGTGACGAAGAGGGCGCCGGTCAGATCCGTGCCGCACAGGTTGGCGTCGCGCAGGTCGGCGCCGATCAGGTCGGCGGTGCGCAGGTCGGCGCCGGAGAGGTCGGCGGCGATGAGACAGGCGCCCCGCAGGCTGGCCCCGCGCAGCTTGGCGCCGCGCAGGCGCGCGCCCATGAGGTCGGCCCCCCGGTGGTTCCTCTTCTTGCCGGGCACGGCGGCGCGGGCGAGTTCGCTCGCGCGCAGCAGCAGCGTGTTCACCTCCTCGCGCAGCGCCGCCACGTCCACGGCGAGGAGGGTTTCGGGGGTGTCCCGGGTCAGCGCGTCGAGCTGGTCGTAGGCCCGGCGCAGATCCCGGTGGACGGGCCGGGCCGCCGCGAGGTCCGCCGCGTCGGCGGTGTACCGCAGCAGCTCGTGCAGCTGCCGCATGACGGGGAACACCTCGTACATCGTGCGGGCCGAGTCCGGCTTCTCGCGCCAGCTGCGGCCCTCGAAGGTGACCTGGGAGACCTTCTGCCCTGCCCCGAAGCAGTCGAACACCGTGCAGCCCGGGTAGCCGCTGTCGCGCAGCCGGTCATGGATGCCGCAGCGGAAGTCCTCCTGGAGGTTGCCGCAGGGGGTGCCCGCGGCCTTGTTCGCGGCGAAGTCCGCCGAGCGCGCGAAGGGCAGCGCCACGCAGCACAGGCCGAAGCAGTTCCCGCAGTCGGCTTGCAGGTCGGGGTGGGCGGTGTGGGTGGTGTGGGTGGTGTGCTCTGACAAGGCGGTAACTCTCCTGGTACGGCGGGCGTTGGTCGGCTACCACCCATTTTCCCCCGTGCGGAGCCCGCGACGGTGCGCGGGCGCTCGCGGCCGCGGCGGGCCGTACGCTCGGGCTCACGGAAACAGCGGCCACGGTCGGAGGAACCATGTCAGGCGCATGTTGCGCCCCCAGCTCAGGGGGCGGCCAGGAGAACCCCGAGCAGCCGTCCACCGCTCCGGGGCCCCTGGCCCCGGAGCGGGACCGGGAGCAGGGGCTGCGCGCCATGCTGCGCATCCCCGGCGGTACGTACGCGATGGGCGGTGACGACGCCGACGCGTTTCCCGAGGACGGTGAAGGCCCGGTCCGGGCGGTGCGGCTGTCGCCGTTCCTCATCGACGCGACGGCCGTCACCAACAGGCAGTTCGCGGCGTTCGTGCGCAGCAGCGGCTACCGGACCGACGCCGAGCGCCACGGCTGGTCGTTCGTGTTCTACGCACTCGTCCTCCCCGGCGCCCGGCGCAGCGTGCGCGACGGCACGGTGGCGCAGGCGCCGTGGTGGCTCGGGGTCGACGGGGCGTGCTGGCGGGCCCCCTACGGGCCGGGGTCGTCATGGACCGACCTGTCGAACCATCCCGTCGTCCATGTCTCCTGGCGTGACGCGTCCGCCTACGCGCACTGGGCGGGCAAGCGCCTGCCCACGGAGGCGGAGTGGGAGAGGGCGGCGCGGGGCGGTCTGGAACGCTCCCGCTTCCCCTGGGGGGATGAGCTGCTGCCCCGGGGGCAGCACCGCTGCAACATCTGGCAGGGGAAGTTCCCGCAGGTCAACACGGGCGAGGACGGGTATCTGGGGACCGCGCCCGTCAAGGCGTACCGAGCCAACAACCTCGGCCTGTACAACACCTCGGGCAATGTGTGGGAGTGGTGTTCCGACTGGTGGAGCACCACATGGCACGCGGCCGACCGCCCGGAGGCCCGCGAGGACCCGGCCGGGCCTCCCACCGGGGAGGCGAAGGTGATCCGCGGCGGCTCCTACCTGTGCCACGCGTCGTACTGCAACCGCTACCGCGTGGCCGCGCGCACGTCCAACACACCCGACAGCAGCACCGGACACATGGGGTTCCGCTGCGCGGCGGACCTGCCCCGCTGACCCGTCCGCCCGGGCCCCGGACGAGGGCCTCAGTGGTTGACACAGGCAACGGAGCGGGCGAAACTTGCGCGCAGATTACTGGTAAAACCAGTTAACACAGATCCTTCCTCGGAGACTGCGGGCCCGCTGCCGACACGGCGCGCGAATGCCACGCAAAGGAGCGTCCTGGATGACCAACGCCTCCCCGCATCCGCCGTCCGCGAGCGGGACCTTCCAAGGCACGATCGGCACCACCTACGAGGAGTCGACCCCGTGGTGGCCGGAGCAGCAGACGCTCCCCGAGGACACGCCCAATGTCGTGGTCATCGTCCTCGACGACGTCGGCTTCTCCGACCTCGGCTGCTTCGGCTCGGACATCGACACCCCGGCCATGGACGCCCTTGCCAACGACGGCCTGCGCTACGCGAACTTCCACACCACCACGCTGTGTTCGCCGACCCGCGCCTGCCTGCTGACCGGCCGGAACCACCACTCCGTCGGCATGCGGATGCTGTCCAACTTCGACACCGGCTTCCCCAGCGGCCGCGGCCGCATCACCACGGCGGCCGCGACCATGCCCGAGGTGCTGCGCGACAACGGCTTCAACACCATGGCCGTGGGCAAGTGGCATCTGGCGCCGATGGAGCAGACCACCCCGTCCGGGCCGTACACCCAGTGGCCGCTGTCCCGCGGATTCGAGCGCTACTACGGATTCCTGGAAGCCGAGACGGACAGCTTCTATCCGGAGCTGTTCTACGACAACCACGCCGTCGACCCGCCGAAGACCCCGGAAGAGGGCTACCACCTCAGTGAGGACCTGGTCGACCGGTCGATCGAATTCGTCCGCGACCAGACATCGGTCACTCCGGACAAGCCCTTCTTCCTCTACCTGGCGTTCGGCGCGGCCCACGCCCCGCACCAGGCTCCGCAGGAATACCTGGACAAGTACCGGGGCCGGTTCGACCACGGCTGGGACGCCGAGCGCGCCACCCGGCACGCCCGCCAGATCGAACGCGGCATCCTGCCACCCGGCACCGACCTGGCGCCGCGCAACCCCGGAGTCGTTCCGTTCGACGAGCTGTCGGACGACGAGAAGAAGCTGTCCGTACGCCTCCAGGAGGCGTACGCGGCGATGGTCGACCACACCGACTACCACATCGGCCGGCTCATGGAGTTCCTGGAGCGGATAGGCCAGATGGAGAACACCATCACCATCCTGCTCTCGGACAACGGGGCCAGTCAGGAAGGCGGGCAGAAGGGGTCGCTCAACCCCACCGCGTTCCAGAACGGCATCCCCGAGGACTTCGAGGAGATGGTCGCGCGGATCGACGACATCGGCACCACCCGCGCCCACGCCAACTACCCGTGGGGCTGGGCGCAGGCGGGCAACACGCCGTTCAAGCGCTACAAGCAGAACACCCACGAGGGCGGTGTCCGCTGCCCGCTCATCGTGAACTGGCCCCGCGGGCTGCCGCGCACCGGCGAGGTCAGGCAGCAGTTCCACCATGTCACCGACCTCCTCCCGACCCTCTTCGACGTGCTCGGTGTGCGGGCTCCCGTGGTCTACAACGGCATCCCGCAACTGCCCGTCCACGGCGTGAGCATGGCGTACACCTTCGGCTCGCCGACCGCGCCGACGCGCAAGGAAGCCCAGTACTTCGAGATGTTCGGGCACCGCGCGATCTGGCACGACGGCTGGAAGGCCGTCGCGTTCCACCAGCGCGGAACGCCCTTCGACGAGGACCAGTGGGAGCTGTACCACCACGACACCGACTTCTCGGAATGCCACGACCTGGCGCAGGAGCGGCCCGAGCAATTGCAGAAGATGCTCGCCCGGTTCTGGGTGGAGGCGGGGAAGTACGGTGTGCTGCCGCTGGACGACCAGGGGTTCGCGTACCGGGCGAAGATTCCGCGTCCCGGCTCGCCGCGCATGCGCACCACCTTCACCTACTACCCCGGCATGGCCCATCTGCCCATCGCCGCGGTGCCACCGGTGATGAACCGCGCGCACCGCATCACCGCCTACGTCGACCGGGCGACCGCGTCGGACGAGGGTGTGCTGGTGTCCCTGGGCAGCATCAGCAGCGGCTATGTGCTGTACGTGAAGGACAACCGGCTGGTCTACGAGTACAACTTCCTCGGCACCCGGTACACGGTGACCTCGGCGGAGGAACTCCCGACCGGTCCGGCGGAGCTGGCCTTCGCGTTCGTCAAGACCGGTGACATGCGGGGCGTCGGCCACCTGTACGTATCGGGAAGGCCGGTCGGCACCGAGGAGATTCCGCGGGTCCTCCCGCACTTCCTGGGGTGGCAGGGCCTCGACGTCGGCCGGGACACCCTGTCGCCCTCCTCGCCCAGCTACGACGGCGAATTCGCGTTCACCGGGGCGCTGGAGAAGGTCGTCTTCACGGTCGCGCCGGACGAAGAGGGCACGGAGCCCTTCGAGCGCATCGACTGAAACGGCCTTCGGGCCCCTCTTCCCGGGTGAACAACCCGAGGGAGAGGGGCCCGAAGTGTGCGTGAGGCGCGGTCAGCTGGGCGGTGTGTAGCGCCCGTCGATGGCCGTCCAGCCTCCGTCCACGAAGAGCTGGCTCCCCGTGACGAAGGACGACGCGTCCGAAGCGAGGTAGACGACGGCGCCGGCCAACTCGTCGGGCCGGGACCAGCGGCCCAGGGCGCTCTTGGAGGCGTAGGCCTCCGACCACTCCGGTACGGCCCTGATCTGCGCGGTCAGCGGGGTTTCCACGACGCCCGGGGCGACGGTGTTCACCCGTACGCCCGACGGGCCCAGCTCGGCCGCCGCGGTCCGCAGCATCTGCACGAGCCCGGCCTTCGTGGCCGCGTACACCCCTTGTCCCGGCTCGACGGACACCGCGCGGATCGAGCTGAAGCCGATGATGCTTCCCGCCCCGCGTTCGGCCATGCCACGGCCGAAGGCGCGCACCAGGTCGAAGGACGCGCGCAGATTGAGCGCCACGACCCGCTCGAATTCCTCCGCCGTGTAGTCGAGCAGGGACTTGCGCACGTTCGTCGCGGCGGTGAAGACGAGCACGTCGACGGGGCCGAGCTCCTCGGCGGCGCGCGCCACCGCCTCCCCGTCGAGCACGTCGAGCGCGTACGGGAGGAGGTTCGGCCCCATCGACGCCGACTCCTCGGCCGCCGTCAGGTCGCGGTCGGCGCACACCACGGTGGCGCCGTGCGCGGCGAGCGCCAAGGCGCTCTCACGGCCGATCCCGCTGCCCGCGCCCACCACGACGGCCTTGCGGCCGTCGAGCCGGAACAGGCGGGAGTACGCGTCCACCGCGTCGGTGCGGTCGTTAGCTTGCATGTGGTCCTCACGGCTTCGTTGTCGTCGGGCGGATCACTGCCATGCGGGTCACGGTCAGCTCTTCGATGGCGAACCTCGGACCCTCCCGTCCGGCCCCGGAGTCCTTCACACCGCCGTACGGCATGACGTCGGACCGGAAGCCGGGCACCTCGTTGACGACCACTCCGCCCACCTCCAGGCGGTCCAGAGCGGCGAACGCGGTGTCGAGGGCGCTGGTGTAGACGCTCGCTTGCAGTCCGTAGCGCGAGGCGTTGACCATGTCGAAGGCCGTCTCCAGATCGGGGACGGACCGTACGGCGACCACCGGGCCGAAGACTTCCTCGTCCCAGAGGGCCAGCGCGTCGTCCACGTCGAGCAGCACGGCGGGTTCGATCACCCCGTCGGTGACCTTGCCCCCGGCCACCAGCGACGCCCCCGCCTCCACGGCCTCGTCCAGCCACGCGCACACCCGCTCGGTCGACCGCTCGTCGATGAGCGCGGAGACACGTGTCGCCGGATCGCGGGGATCGCCCATGGCCACCCGCGCCACGCGCTCCGTCAGGCGGGCCACGAACTCCTCCCGCACGGCGTCCACCACGATGACCCGCTGCACGCTGATGCACGCCTGGCCCGACGCGTAGTAGCCGCCGCGTACCACCGCGTCGGCGGCGGCGTCGAGGTCGGCGTCGGCGGCCACCACCAGGGCGGCGTTGGAGCCGAGTTCGAGCAGCACCTTGGTGGGGGCCGCGTCCCGGGCGATCCGGTGGCCCACGGCGGCGGAACCGGTGAAGGACACCGCCCCGATCCGCCGGTCGGTGGTCAGCGCGACGCCCACCTCGGGACCCCCGGTCACCAGCTGCACCGCGGCCCGCGGCGCGCCGTGGGCGCGCAGCGCCTCGCGCAGGAGGTGCACCAGCCACAGGGTGGCCAGCGGCGTCTGCGGGGCGGGCTTGGCGATGGCCGGGCACCCGGCGGCCAGCGAGGGCGCGAGCTTGTGCGCGGCGAGCAGCAGCGGGTAGTTGAAGCCCGAGATGCCGACCACCACACCGATCGGCTTGCGGGTCCAGAAGCCGAGCAGCCCCTCACCCGAGGGCAGCAGGTCCAGCGGCACCGTCTCCCCGTGCAGCCGGGCCACTTCCTCGGCCGCCGTCAGCAGGGTCAGCAGGGTGCGGTCCACCTCGACACGGCAGTCGACCAGTGGCTTGCCGGTCTCCAGGACCAGCAGCCGCTCGAAGTCCGCGCGCCGGTCGGCGATCGCCTCGTGAGTGGCGAGCAGCGCGGCTCTGCGGGTGTGCGAGGGGAGCCGGCCGACCTGCTCGCGGACCGCGAGGGCCGCCTCCACCGCGTGGTGTGCGAGGCCGGTGTCCCCGACGGGGGCGTGGGCGACGAGCGTCCCGTCGTAGGGGAAGCGGACCTCCTCGGTGGCGGGTGCCTCCACCCAGTGGTCGCCGAGGGGAAGCCCCTCGGGAAACTCCCGCGCCACGGGGCTTTCGGTGGGCTGGACGTGGGCAGTCACGGTCGGTCTACTCCCGGTTGAGGTCGGCCGCCGACACTCCGGACAGTGCCTTGCCCAGAGTCGGAACGGCGGCGATCAGCCTGCGTGTGTAGGGATGCTGGGGTGCCTCGTACACCTGCTCCGTGGACCCGGTCTCCACGATCTGTCCGGCGTGCATGACCGCGACCCGGTCGCACACATGGCGGACGACGGACAGGTCGTGGGAGACGAAGACCAGCGTGAGGGACAGCTCGTCGACGAGGTCGGCGATGAGGTTGAGCACCTGGGCCCGTACGGACACGTCCAGGGCGCTCACCGGCTCGTCGGCCACGATGACCTTCGGGCGGGGTGCGAGAGCGCGGGCGATCGAGATGCGCTGCCGCTGCCCGCCGGAGAACTGGTGCGGATAGCGGTCCGCCGCGTCGGCGCGCAGGCCGACGGCTTCGAGCAGCTCGGCCACCCGCTCCTTGCGGTTCGGGTGCCCCTGCGCGACGAGCGGCTCGGCCACGATGTCGCCCACGCGCATCCGCGGGTCCAGCGAACTCATCGGGTCCTGGAACACGAGCTGGAGCCGTTCGCGGACGAACTTCAGCTGTCTCTCCCGGATCCCGGTGATGTCCCGGCCGTCGATGGCGACGCTGCCGCTGGTGGGGTGGTCGAGCCCGGCCAGAATCCGCAGCAGGGTCGACTTGCCGCACCCCGACTCGCCCACGATGCCGAACCGCTGTCCCTGGGGGATGGCGAAGCTGACGCCGCGCAGGGCGTGCACCGGCGGGCTGGGGCGGAGCAGCGAGGTGCGGGGCCGCCGGTAGTCGCGGGTGACGTCGCGGACGGTGATGGCGTCCACGGGGCCGGACCGTGGCCCGGAGGCGGGGGGAGCGGTGGTCGGCTGCTCAGCCACGGCCGGCCTCCTGGGTCGTCGGGGTGCCGGTCCCGGACGCGCCGGTCCCGGACACCGGGTGGAAGCAGGCGTAGCCGGAGTCCGGCCCGGTGGCGACCCATTCCGGCCGGGTGGCGCACTCCTCGGTCGCCTGGGCACATCTGTTCCTGAAGACGCATCCGGCGGGGAACCGCCCCGCGGGCGGAACCGACCCGCCGATGGTGACCAGCCGGCCGCGGTCGTCGACCACGGTCAGGTCGGACGCGCCGATCAGGCCCTGGGTGTAGCGGTGCCGGGGGCGGGTGAACACCTCCCGGACCGGGCCGGACTCGACCACCCGCCCGCCGTACATCACCATGACCCGCTCGCAGGCGGTGGCCACCACGGCCAGGTCGTGGGTGATGAAGAGCATGGCCGACCTGCGGTCCTGGACGCCGCGCACGATCAGGTCGAGCACCCGCGCCTGCACCGTGACGTCGAGCGCGGTGGTGGGTTCGTCGCAGACCAGGAGCGCGGGGTCGTTCGCGAGGGCGATGGCCAGCACCACGCGCTGCCGCTGGCCGCCGGAGAACTGGTGCGGGTAGGCGTGCGCGGCGGCCGCGGGGTCGGGCAGCCCCACCTGGGCGAGGAGTTCGACGGCGGCGTCCCGGGCGGACGCGCGGTCGGGCCTGGTCCGGTGGATCAGCAGCACCTCGGCGATCTGCCGTCCGACCCTCATCGTGGGGTTGAGCGCGGTCATGGGCTCCTGGAAGACCATGGCGATCTCCTTGCCCCGCACCCGCGACATCCGCGCTTCGTCGGCGCCCACCAGGTCGTGGCCGACCCCGGCGAGCCGCACCGAGCCGGTGGCCCGCAGCTCCTCGGGGAGCAGGCCCATGACGCTCAGCGCGGTCAGCGACTTGCCCGACCCCGACTCGCCGATCAGTCCGACCCGCTCACCGGCCCGGATGGTGAAGCCGACGTCTTCGACGAGCTTGCGGCCGCCCACCGTGACGTCGAGGTTCCGCACGGACAGCACCTCGTCCGGTCCGGAGATCTCTGGTCCGGAGGCCGGTGCCACCTCGGGTGCCGGGGTCATCGGCGGTCCTCCAGCTTGGGGTCGAAACGGTCGCGCAGGCCGTCACCGAGCAGGTTGAATCCGAGCACCGCCACCGCGATCGCGATGCCCGGGAACACGGCGAGCCTCGGGGCCAGCGACAGCAGCTCCTGGCTCTCCTGCAGCATCCGGCCCCAGGACGGGGTGGGCGGCGGGGTGCCGAAGCCCAGGAAGGACAGCGCGGCTTCGGCGAGTACGGCGATCGCGAATCCGACCGACGCCTGCACGATGATGAGGCTGCTGACGTTGGGCAGGACGTGCCGCAGACCGATCGCGAACGGTCCGCGGCCCGCCGCGCGGGCGGCGATGACGTATTCGGTCTTCATGACCTGCAGCGTGCCGCCGCGGATGAGCCGGGCGAAGTTGGGGATGGACGCGATGCCGATGGCGATCATCGCGACCAGCGTCCCGGCCCCGTACACGGCGGCGAACATGATGGCCAGCAGGAGCGCCGGGAAGGCGAGCAGCAGATCGTTGCCGCGCATCAGCAGCTCGCCGAACCAGCCGGGCGCCATTCCGGCGACGATGCCCAGCGGCACTCCGATCAGGGCGGCGACCCCCACCGCCACGAAGCCGACGAACAGCGTGGTGCGCGAGCCGATCAGGATCTGGCTCAATACGTCGCGGCCGAACTTGTCCGTCCCGAACCAGTACGTCCACGACGGCTCCTGCAGCCGCACCGAGGGGTTCACCAGCGTCGGGTCGTGCGGGGTCCACACGAAGGACAGCAGCGCCATGCCGATCACGACCGACACGATGAGGCCGCCCACCAGCAGACTGCCCGTCACCGGGCGGCGCCGACGACGCTCTTCGGGTACCGCCGAGGCGACGGCGGCTTCCGTATCCGGAGCACTCATGACGCACGCTCCCTCAGTCGCGGGTCGATCACCAGGTAGACCATGTCCACGAGGAAGTTCACGAGCAGCACCGCCATTGCGATGATCATGACCACGTCCTGCACCACCACCAGGTCCCGGTTGGCCACGCTGTCCAGCAGCAGGCTCCCGAGCCCGGGGATGACGAAGACCCGTTCGATGACGACGGAGCCCACCAGCAGCGTGGCGAGCTGCAACGCCAGGACGGTGACCACGGGCACCGCCGCGTTCCGCAGGCCGTGCCGCAGCAGGGCCCGCGTCGGGCGCAGCCCTTTGGCGCGAGCGGTGCGCAGATAGTCCTCCCGGAGAACATCGAGCACGGCGCTGCGGACATAGCGGGTGAGCACGGCCGCCTGCACAAGACCGAGGGACAGCGCGGGCATCACCAGCTGTTTGAGGAACAGGACCGGGTCCTGCACCGGGGGTGTCCAGCCGTTCGCCGGAAGCCATCCGAGCCCCACCGCGAACACGGTGATCAGCAGGATGCCCGCGAGGAAAGCCGGGACCGCCACGCCGACTTGGGACACGGCCGAGAGAAGGAGCCCGGAGGCCTTGCGGTGCCGCACCGCCATCAGCGTGCCCATGGGGACCGCCAGGATGACGGCGAGCACCATTCCCGTGCCGACGAGCCACAGGGTGACCTGGAGCCGGTCGGCGATCTGCGGGCCGATCGGCGCGTGGGAGATGTACGAGTTCCCCGGGTCGAAGGTCACCAGACCGTGGACCCAGCTCAGGTACTGCGCCACGAGCGGCCGGTCGAGCCCGAACTGGCCGCGCAGTTGCGCCACCGCCGTGTCCGACGCGCTGGTCCCGAGGGCGACGCGGGCCGGGTCGCCCGGCAGCACCGCCATGAACGCGAACACCACGACCGAGCTCACGACCAGGCTGGCCAGCAGGATCGCGATCCGCTGCAGAAGACGGACGATCATCGGTTGGGTCCGCCTTTCATGACCGGCCCAGGCCGGTGAGATCCAGTGACTCGGACACGGAGTTCACCGGCAGACCGGTGATGCTCTTGTCCGCCACCATCAGGTTCGGCAGCAGGAACAGCCAGTCGGCCGCGGCGTCCTTGGACAGCAGCCGGGCAGCCGCCCGCATGGAGGTGATCTGCTCCCGCTGGGAGCCCTGGTCCGCCTTCTTCAGCAACGCGCGGAACTCGGGGTTGTCGTAGCGGGTGTACGCGGTCTTGGCCCCGAACACCGTCTGCATGTCGCGGGGCTCCACATGGCCGATGATGGACATGTCGTAGTCCGCGCTCTTGAACACGGTGGTCAGCCAGGCGGCGGGAAACTCCAGCTGATCGAGCTTGACCTTGAACCCGGCCTGTTCGAGCTGGCTCTTGACCACGGTGCCGCACGCGGTGGCGTACGGCAGCGTCGGAAGCCGCAACCGCAGCGTACGGCCCGCCTGGCCGGACTCCTTCAGGAGCTTCTTCGCCTTGTCGCGGTCGTACGGATACTGGTTCGTGAGGTTCTGGTACCACGGGTCGGTCGGCGGGACCATGCTGCCGATGAGCTTGCCGCGCCCTCCCCAGCAGGTGTCCATCAGCGCCTTGTGATCGATGGCGTAGCGGACTGCCTGCCGGGCCTTCGGATTCTTCATCGGGCCCGAACCGTTGTTGAGGGAGAGGACCACCTCGCCGTTGGTCGTGCCCTCGATGACCTTGTACTTCGGGTTGTTCTCGAAGCGGTACAGGGAATCCGGGGACTGCATCTGGCCGATCACGTTGATGGTGCCGGTGAGCAGCGCGTTGTTCATGGCCGTCGGATCTTTGAAGTACTTGAGGGTGACCGACTTGAAGTACGGTTCGCGCCCCCAGTAGCCATCACGGCGGGCCAGGGTGATCGAGTCGCCGCGGTTCCACCTCTTCACCACATACGGGCCGGTGCCCACCGGCTCGGTGGCCAGCTTCTTCACGCCGGTCCGGCTGAACATCGCGCCCACGCGGGTGGTCATCCGGTAGAGCCAGTCGTTGCTGGGCCGTTTCAGGGTGACCTTCAGCTCGGTGGGCGACACCGCCCGCACCGTGTCGACGACGTCCATCTGGGCCTTCTGCACCAGTGTCCAGTCGGTCGGGACGCGGTCGATGGAGAACTTGGCGTCCTCGGCCGTGAACGGGGCGCCATCGCTGAACTTGGCGTTCTTCACCAGCTGGAACGTGTACGTCCTGCGGTCCTTCGACAGGCTCCATGACGTGGCCAGCTGGGGCCGGACCTTGCCGGACTGGTCCAGCTTCACCAGGTTTTCGTAGACGTTGTTGAGCAGCGCCTGCGGAATGGCGGCACCCTCGGTTTTGGTGAAGTCGAAGTTGGCCGGTTCGGCGGTGAGGCCGATGTTCAGGGAGTTCTTCCCGGCGCTGCCGGTGGCCGTGGACCCGGCCGAGCAGGCTGCCAGCGGCAGACACGCGAGCATGGCCGCGACCATCCCGGTGTGCCGCGTCAGCCGCCTGGTACGTCTCATATGTGCGGCCCCCGGCTCTCCATCGTGTGCAGAATGACGGCGAGCCGCACGACCGTGGTGTCCGTCATGGGCGCCACCTTCCGCTGTCACTGGCCTGACCAGTAAGCTCACTTGTCAGGTACCGTGTCGATTGAAGCTGTCCTTGTCAAGGGTGCGAATACCCCGGGTATCGCGAGCGAAGGAGAGTGCGGGTGCCGACGGAACAAGGCCTGGCCGCCATACCGGCCGTCGAAATGGTGGCCGGATTCGCCGACCGCACGCTGTCGCCGGTCGAGGTCCACGACGCCGTCCAAGCGGTGATCGAGGCGCGCGAGAGTGTGCTCAACGCGTTCTGGGTGCGGGACCCGGATGAATCCCGCAAGGCGGCCCAGGCCAGCGAGGCCCGATGGGCCGCGGGGGAGCCGCTCGGGCCCATCGACGGCGTCCCCGTGACCCTGAAGGAGAACGTCGCCCGCAGGGGCGTCCCCATGCCCTCCGGAAACGCGGGGACCGAACCGGTCGTCCCCGAGGCGGACGCGCCCATCACCGCGCGGGTCGCCGAATCCGGCGGGGTGGTACTCGGGTCGACCGTGATGCCGGACTGGGGCATGCTCTCCTCGGGGGTCTCCAGCCGCCACGGCATCTCACGCAGCCCCTGGAACCCCGACTGGACCACCGGCGGTTCCAGCTCCGGTGCGGGGGCCGCGGCCGCCGGGGGATATGGGCCGCTCCACGTCGGCACCGACATCGGGGGATCGATCCGGCTGCCCGGCACCTGGCTGGGCCTCGCCACGCTCAAGCCCAGCTACGGACGGATTCCGCTGGACGCCCCGTACCTGGGGCGCGCCGCCGGACCCCTGACGCGCACCGTGGCGGACGCGGCCCTGCTCATGCGGGTCCTGAGCCAACCGGACCCCCGGGACTGGTCGAGCCTGCCACCACAGGACATCGACTGGTCGGCGCTGGACGGCGAGGTGCGCGGACTGCGGGTGGGAGTACACCTGGAGGCGGGCTGCGGGGAGCCGTGCGACGCCGAGCTCCTCGCCGCGGTGAAGCGTGCCGCCGCGGTCTTCGAGGCGGCGGGAGCCGTCGTGGAGCCCGTCGAGCCGTTTCTGACCCAGGAACTCCTGGACGACCTGGACCTGTTCTGGCGGGTGCGGTCCTGGAACGACTTCCGCGAGCTGACGCCCGAGGCCCGGCTGCGCGTCCACCCCCACATCATCCGGTGGTGCCAGGGAGGCGCGGACGTGCCGGGCACGAGGGTGCTCCAGTGCTACCAGCAGATCATGGGCATCCAGGCGCGGACCGTGGCGGCGACGGTCCCCTACGATCTGGTGCTCTCGCCGGTGGCTCCGGTGGCGGCGTTTCCCGCCGAGCAGCCGATGCCGTTCTCGGGGGACGCCAGGACCATGGCCCACATCGGCTTCACCGCGCCGTACAACATGTCGGGCCAGCCCGCGGCGACCGTCAACTGCGGTCTGACGGCGGACGGCCGTCCCATCGGGGTGCAGATCGCGGGCCGTCGTTTCGACGATCTCGGCGTTCTGAGGGCGGCGGCGTGGTACGAACGGAACCGGCCCGCCGAGGCGGTCCCGCGCTGGCCGGACCACATCCCCGGCGCGCACACGGCGGAGAAGACCACATCGACCACCCTCGAAGGGGAGAAACCTTGAGTGACGGGGCACAGTTCCGGCAGGTCTCGCCGGTACGGCTCTACGAGCGCATCGTCGAGCAGATCGAGCAGGCGATCGCGCGCGGTGACCTGAAGCCGGGGCAACGGCTGCCCAGCGAGCGCGAGTTGGTGACGCAGTTCGGAGCGAGCCGCCCCACCGTGCGCGAGGCCTTGCGGGTGCTGGAGAGCAACGGCCTCGTCCGCTCGCGCCCGGGTGACCCGAACGGCCCGGAGATCCTGCCGTTCTCCTCGGCCCGGCTGACCAAGGAGATGACCCGGCTCGTCCAGTTCGACAACATGTCGATGGCCGAGCTGATCTCCTTCCGCATGATCCTCGACGGTTCGGCGAGCATGCTGGCGGCGCGGCTGCGGTCCGAGGAGGAGCTGTCCGCCATGGAGCGGACGCTCGCCGTCATGGCGGACGCGATCGAGACCGGGTACGAGGAGTTCAGCGCGGCGGACGTGGCGTTCCACGAGGCGGTGGCCGTCGCGAGCCGCAACTCCCTCATCGAGGTCTGCAACCAGGTGGTCCGGGGCGCCGTCCTCTCGCTGATCTCGGACAAGGTCGCCCACGCGCACAACAGCACCGCGCTCATGCGGGAGTCGCTCCAGCACCATCAGGAGGTGCTCGACGCGATCCGGCTGCGGGACGGCCTGGCCGCGGCCCGCATCTCGCGGCGCAAGCTCTACGAGTACTACGCCGGGTACGTCCCCGAGGACGAGCGGGAGCCGCTGCTCGCGCTCATGGACGACGAAGAGGCCTGACACCTCAGGGCACCCAGGACAACCCAGGGCGCTCGGGGCGCGGACCTTACGGTACGGGCGTTCCGCGTTGCCAGGAGTCGATGACGATCAGCGTCTTCGTCTGCAGCACACCGGCCCCCTTGCGCCGCAGACGATTGACCACTTTCTGCAGGTCGTCGACGCTGTCGACATGCAACCGGACGAGTGCGTCCACATCGCCGGTGAGCGTCAGCACCTCGTCGACCTCCGGCAGCGTCGACGCGAACTCCACGATGTCGTGGATATCCGTGTCGCCCGTGAAGCGCAGCTCGGTGACCGCCTGCAGGCCCTGGCCGAGCTTGGCCTGATCCGTGGTGATCGTATAGCCGGTGATGACCCCCGACTCTTCAAGACGGGCGATGCGCCGCCGGACCGGTGCCGGTGAGAGCTGCACCAGGCGTGCGATGTCGCGAACGGTGCGCCGCCCGTCGGCCCGCAACAGCTCCAGGATCTGCAGATCGACCGAGTCGAGATGTACGGGTGCCGACATGCCGCAAGTGTAAGCACCGCTTCCCACAACGCTCACTCTCCGCGGGATGGACTTTCCGGAAGGAGCGTGTGGCGCAACGCCGTGCGCACTTTTGTTGTGCGTGGACCGGACCCTTGAAAGCGTGTCCTCATGCCAGCCGCAACATCATCAGCGCCATGTGCCGCCCCTGCCGAAACCATGAATCCCGTGCTGCGAATCGATGCCGTCGCCATGCCGCTCGCGGTCGCCCGGATCGCGTTGATCCTGGCGCATCGCCAGTTCGACGTGCGCACCATGGATGTCGCCGCGCCCGTCGACGGGTTGCGGAGGATCACCATCGAGGTGGCCACGGCGGACGAGATCAGGGTGCGGCAGCTCCTCGCGTTCCTGAACCGGTCACCCGACGTCGTCAGGGTCGTCCGGGGGCGGTGACGAGCGCACACGGGATGGCGCGGCCCGGACCGGTAGGTCCGGGCCGCGCACGTGGCGGGGGCGTGGGTCAGCGGCCGTCGAGGGTGAAGCGGTAGAGCTTGTTGTTGTGGCCGCTGAGGCCCTCGCCCACATTGGAGATGTAGTAGCCGGAGCCCCAGTACAGGCTGCCGTCGACCACGGCGGGCCCGCCGAAGACGGAACCGCCGCTGGCGAAGTCCCACCGGATCTTCCCGGTCTCGGCGTCCAGGGCGTACATGTTGGTGCCGTCGGGTGCGGATGATCCCGCGTACATGACGCCGTTGGCGCTGGTCACGAAGGAGTCGTCCAGCCACTGACCGGCTCTGCCCTGCGGGTCGGCGGTCTGCCACTCGATCTCGCCGGTGGCGGCGTCGAGCGACACGTAGAAGCCACTGTTGATCGTGGTCTTCGTGCCGTCGGCCGCGGTGATGGTGTAGGGGAGGTGGTCACCGTTGCCGATACCGGCGAAGATGTGTTTCCCGTCGGTGGCGGTGCCCCACAGGATGCCGCCGAGCGGACCGCCGGGCCCGGCCTGTGTCTCCCACACGACCTTGCCGGTGGCCGGTTCGAGGGCGTAGTAGACACCGCTCTTCTGCCCCACGCCGAGCAGATCGGTCCGCTTGCCGCCGACCTTGGTGGTGTAGAGGTTCGGAGCGGAGCCGAAGTCGAAGTCCGGGGCCTGGTTGGGCTGGTACATCATCCAGGTGTCGGCGGTCAGGGTGTGGTGAGCCCACTTGAGCTTGCCGGTCTTCAGATCGAGGGCGAGGACGCTGTCGAAGTGGTCGTCCTCGGCCGGTGGCGTGCAGTCGGTCTGCTTGGGGTTGAGGCAGACACCGGGCGGAGAGGTGTAGTTGTTGCCGGTGCCCACGTAGAGCAGGCCGGTCTTGTGGTCGACCACGGGCTGGCTGCCCCACACCGAGGCCCCGGTGTAGCCCTTGGGAATCGTGTAGGTCTTCCAAAGGATCTTGCCGGTGCGCGCGTCGATCGCCAGGACCGAGCCGCGGAACTTCGGCTCGTCGTGCAGGGTCGAGGCCTTGGACGACGTGCCCACGTAGATGATGCCGTTGTCCACGGTGGGGGAGGAGGTGATGACGGTCGTCGGGTCGTCGTCGACCTTGGTCTTCCAGCGCTTCTCGCCCGTCTTGGCGTCGATGGAGATGAGGTAGGCGCTCTTCGACTCGGGCGTCATCAGCGTACCGGTGCCGATGTACAGGTTGCCCTTCCAGTACGCGGGGCTGGTCCGGGAGATGTCGCCGGTGATGCCGTCGTAGCCGGTGATGGTGTTCGACCAGACCTCTTTGCCGCTGTCGGCGTCGATGGCCCAGAGCTTGCCGCCCCAGTCGGGCACGTACACGGTGCCGTTCACGACGGTGGGGGTGGCGGAGACGTCGCCCGCGGTGGTGAACGTCCACTTCGGCGCCAGTCTGCCCACGTTCCCCGGGCCGATGGTGCGCTCGGTGGCGGCGTGGTGGGTGTTGTGGTTGTTCTGCCCCGCGCTGCTCCATTCGGATTGCACGGGGACACTTCTGGACTGGGCGGGCTCGTCGCCGTTCGCGGCAGGGGCGCCGTTCGCGGCGGGGGCGCCGGTCGCCAGGGTGAGGGCGGCGCAGGTGGCCGCCGCGACGGCCAGCCGCCGCCACAGCTTCCGGCCCTGCCCGGGCCGTCGGCTCGTACCGGGTTTCATGGAGTGTTTCCCTCGTTCCCTCTGTACACCTTGTGTGGCGTGTCCGGCTGGTCGCCGGCCACGTGTGGTGGGGGCTGCCCGGCTACCGCCCGGACACTTCCGCGCAGGCGTCGGCCCAGTCGGCGGTCCGCACGTCGACCACGCCCGCGGCGTCATCGGCGCCGATGGCCCGGCCGGAGAGCGCCTGGAGGAAGTGGCGCGCGGGCGCGTTGCGCCGGGTGGGCCGGTAGGGCAGCCGCAGGGTGCGGCAGCCGAGCGCACGGGCCTCGGCGCTCAGCAGCCGCAGCATCCGCGTCTCCACCCGGCGGTTGAGGACCCGGCAGCTGAGCAGGAACACCGGAACGTTCAGGGTGTCGCCGTCGGCCTCGGCCACCACGAGGCCGACCGTGCCGTAGTCGCCGAAGACATCGCGGACCCGCACCATCCAGCCATGGCCGCCGCCGTCGAGCGACTGCCGCAGCCCCGGCACGGTGAAGGGAGTGCCCGCGAGGGTGAACTGCGTGGTGCGGGTGGTCAGTTGGGCCGCCCGTTCCAGCAGGGCGTCCGACAGCCGCTCCATCGTGACCTCGATGGCGCAGCGGGTCAGGAACTCCTCGTAGTCGGCGGCGGACCGCTCCAGGGCCCGGCGCTCCGGCTCGGCCCCGTACCAGTCGGCGCGCAGCCGGTCCTCGTCCGTCACCGTGAGCTGGTCGAAGGCCGCCTCCCGGGCCAGCTGGCCCGGCGCGGCGTCCGCGTCCCGGGTCAGTTCCACCACGGCGACCTCGGGCAGCTGCGCGCGCACCGACGCGCATTCCACCGCGTCGTCGTCCACGAAGACGAAGGAGTTCAGCGCGAGCCCCAGCTCCTCGGAGAGCTCGGACAGATACCGGGCCTTGGGTCCCCAGCCGATCCGGTGGGAGGTGATGTCCCGCATCGTGAGGACCATGTCCGGGTGTTCGGCGAACACGGCCCGCACATCGGCCTCTTCGTTACGGCTGCACAGGCACAGCAGCTTGCCCTGGGCGCGCTGGTCCCTCATGAACTCCTGGACCGCGCGCCGCCCCGGGCCGATCTCCACCCCGCGCGGTCCGTCCTCGCCGCACACTCCGGCCCACAGAGTGTTGTCGCAGTCGAGCACCACGACCTTGCGGGGCCGGTGCCATGTCGTGGCGGCCATCCGCACCAGCCGGTCGGCCAGCACATCGAAGTACCCGTCGGTGTAGGGCAGATGGGCGATGCGGTCGGCGTACTCGTCGTGGGTCTCCGGCACGTCGTAGCGGTCGGCGAGGTCGTCCAGCGAGATGAGGTGTACGCCGGGCAGCGGGCCGACGGCGTCGGTGATCCGCCGCGTGGCGGCGTCGATCCACCGCGCCGCCACTGGCTCGGCCAGGGCGCCCGGCGACGGCGGGGTCAGGGCCACCAGCCAGGTCGCCGCGGAGCGGGTGGGCGCGGCGGACAGCGCCGACAGCAGCTCGTCCAGGAGCCCGTCGTCACCCCAGGGGTCCGCGGCGCCCCGGACCAGGTCCTCGACGCGCAGCAGCACGACGTTCACCCCGGCGTGGGTCAGCAGCACACCGCCCGGATCGAGCAGCACCTCCACGACCTGGCCGTACGGCGCGGCCAGAACCTCGCGGCCCGTCCCCTTCAGCAGGCGGGCCATGGCGGCCCCGAGCCCGTCCGAGGTGAAGGTCGCGGCGAGGACGATTCCCGGACTCCTCGCGCCGCTCATCCCGCCCGGCCGTCCAGATGGGCGCCCACGGCCTCGGCGAGTTCCGCGGCGGTGGTGTCCTTGCCGAGCGCGTGCACCGGCAGTTCCACGCCCAGCTCCCGCCACAGACGCGACAGCACGCGCACCGCCCGCATCGAGTCCCCGCCGAGTGCGGCGAAGGGAACGTCCGGGGCGGCCGCCTCCAGGCCCAGTACGCTGCGGAACGCCTCCAGCACCGTGTCCACTTCGTTCGTTTCCCTCACGAGAACACCCTCGTTCCGGCCACGATCGGCCAACGCGTATGGCGGAAAGGTGAAGCATCCCGGGCGGCCGTCACCCGACGGCCGGATCTGGAGCGTAAGGACCGCTTACCGGACGCCGCAACTGCGTTCAGGGCGGCAGACGTTCATGTGAGGCGGCCATCACCTCGGATACAATCCACCGCCTGCCGCCATGGCGCCTGGCGATCCACCGGTGCCGATCGAACCGAATAAGAAGAAGGAACCATGCGCAAAAACGGGTTGGCCAGCCTCATCCCCTTTTACTTCATCATCCTGATCGACAACCTGAGTGTCAGTCTCATCATTCCGGTGCTGATTCCGATCTCCTATGACGCCCATTCCGGCATCATGAGCAGCGGCGGAACCAGCACCCGTGACCTGTTCTACGGAGTCGCCATCGGCAGCTATTCCTTAGCGATGTTCCTCGGCGCACCGCTGCTCGGCTCTCTCTCGGACCACTTCCGCCGCAAGAAAACCCTGGCGCTGTGTCTGATGGGGCTGGCGCTGGGCTACGCGCTGACCATCTGGGCCATGCTGCGCCGGGACGCCTACCTGTTCGTCGCCGGACGGGTGATCGGCGGCCTCTTCTCCGGCAGCCTGCCGGTCGCCCAGGCGGCCATCCTCGACGTCACGCCGAAGGAACGCCGGGTGAACTCCATCGGGCTGATCATGTTCTGCGTCTCGACCGGGTATGTGGTGGGCCCGCTCATCGGCGGCTACCTCAGCGACTCCACCCTGGTCTCCTGGTTCACCCTCAAGACCCCGTTCATCTTCGTCGCCGGTGCCACCCTGCTGAACCTGCTCATCCTGCTCGTCGCCTATCGCGAGGCCCCGGCGTCCAGGCCCGCGGGGCGTATGGCCTTCCCGAACCCCGTGAAGCATCTGATGGAGTCCTTCACCTTCCCCGGGGTCAGGCTGCTCTCCGCCGTCCTGCTCCTGATGTCGCTGGGCTGGACGGCCTTCTTCCAGTTCATCGGCCTGTACCTGACGGCGAACGAGGGCTTCGACCAGCGCGCGGTCACCAACCTGATCTCGGTGGTCGGCGTCGGCCTCGCGGCCGCCTTCCTCTCCCTGGTGCCGCTGTCGATGAAGTACCTCAAGCCCCATGTCGCGGTGACCGGCGCGCTGGCCGGCATGGCCGTCTGCATCGCCGGTACCGCGCTCACCGGCTCGTCGGCCGCGCTCTACGCCCTGTGCCTGGTGGGCGCGGTCACCTACGGCATCTCCTACAGCGGTCTGGTGGGCATGATGTCGGCGGCCGTGGCCGACAGCCACCAGGGCTCCGTCATGGGCACGGCCGGTGCCATCGCGGCCATCTCCGCCGGTCTGTCCGGTGTCGTCTTCGGCATCATCGACGGGTCGAGCGCGGTTCCCATCTTCTCCGCGGCGGCCTTCGTCGTCCTCGCCTTCGCGCTCATCGCCGTGCGGGGGATGGGCGGCACCGGCTCCCAAGGGGAACCGGAGAGCGCGAGCACGACCTCCATGGTCTGACCGCGTCACCGGTCGGCCGGAACCGCGTTGAGGGCGTCCTCGCCGACGATCTGCGGGACCGCACCGTCTGGCGTGGCGTCCAGCATGCGCCGCACGAGCGCCGCCGCCACCGGCTCCACCGGCCCGGCCGTCTCCCGGGCGCCGGGCGTGTTCGTCGCTTCGGTCCACAGCATCCCCGGCCGCGCGAGGAGGAACGCCACGCCGGGGTGGTGCCGGGCCGCCCAGTGGACCAGGCCCTCGACGGCGGACTTGGCCGCGATGTAGTGCGGCCAGCCGTGGGGCGGTTCGCACAGAGCGGCCGAGGAGATCACCAGACAAGTGCCCCGACCGGCCTCCAGGAGGTCCAGCAGCCCCGCCATGGGCGCGCTGACCAGCCGCAGCGAACCGGTCAGGAACGCGTCCATCCGCTCCAGATCGGTGGGCGCCAGGCCCAGGGTGTGCAGGGGCGGGGCCGCGCCGCACACCAGGTAGTCGAGCCGGCCGTGGGCGCGCTCGACGCGGGCGCGCACCTCGCCGCTCCAGCGCGGGTCCGCGGCGTCGCCGGGTACGGAGTGCAAGCGGCCCGGCAGCCGTTCGCCGTCGGCCCGCAGGGAGTCCGGGAGAGCGCCGCCCCGGTGCCCGACGTAGACCTCGCACCCCTGCGACGCCAGAGCCAGGGACAGGGCCGCGCCCAGCCCGCGGCTGCCGCCGACGACCACGGCCGAGGTGCCGCGCAGCCGGTCGGACGGACTCAGGTATGTGCCCAGCGTGGCCGACGTGGCCAGGGGAGCGGGCGTACGCACCATCGCCTCGATCTCGGCTTCGGCGACGACCTCGCCGTCCGCCGTGATCTCCCCGGTGATCGACACCAGCCCGAACCGGTGGTCGGTATGGATCACGCGGGCGGTGTACGACAGCCGCGCGGGGCCGGACGCGGTGACGGGAGGGAACCGCAGCGCCACCCGTCCGAGGAGGCAGTTCTCGCCCGGCAGCCGCATCCCGGCAAGGTGGCTCGACCACAGCAGGCAGGCCAGTGGCGTCCGCCCGAGCAGCCGGGAGGCGGACGGGAACCGCTCGCACAGCGCGTCGATCCCGTCCGGGCCGTACGCACCGGACACCGTGGTGCCCGGCGGCAGATCCGCGATCGTGTGCGGGGCCGCCGACCGCGCGGGCGGCGCGGGAAGCGGTTCCAGATCCGGCGGGGAGCCGGGGCGGACCCGCACCGTCAGGCAGGTCCGGTCCCCGTCGAGCAGCCGGTATCCGGCGCCGCTCCGGGCACCGTCGAGCGCGCCGGAGCGGTATCGCACCCCGGGGAACACCGGGTTGCCGAAGTCGGCCTCGACGGCCGCCACCCCCGCCGTGTCCGGCGCCTGTTCGCCGGGTGTCTGTTCGTCCGGTGCCTGTTCGTCCAGCGTCGCCAGGACCGCGAGGACACCGTGCGCGACGGTTCGGCCGAACGGCGTGCGCCGGGCGTATTCGGGGCAGCGGTGCAGCGCGTTCCGGTCGCCGCTGACCCGGGCGAACAGCGCCACGTCGTCGTCCGAAAGCAGCACGTGAATACCTCCGATGAGCGTCGTCGGGCGGACGCCGCGGAACGGTGTGAGTATCGCGGACGCCGGGGCGTTCAACTGCGGCACGGCAGCAGTTGAACACCTGACAGGCACGACGGCGACGGTGCACGGTGGTGACAAATGATCGCCGCACGGCATCATGGGCGCGACGGGAATCCAAAAGCCTGGGCGGGCGAAAGGTCTGTACGCATGACGCAACGTCAGGCGAGCCCCTACGAAAGCTTTCAGTGGCACCGGCACCATCAGAATCCCGATGACCCGGGACTCACCATCGGTTATGTGTACGCGTTGACCGGAGATGTCGACACCGGCCGTCTCGATGATGCGTTACGAGAGGTGATTTCGGCCGTCTTTCCGCGGCTCCTCTGCTATTTCACGGAAGTCGGCGGAACGCTGATGGCACGAAGCCGTCCCGCGCCCCGGCACGTGCTGCGGCGCTGCGAGCGGCAGGACGAACTCCTCGACCCCGGCGGCATCGACCCCACCGGCCAGGAACTCTTCCGGTTCCGGTACTGGCAGGTGGGCCCGGAAGAGCTGTGGCTGCGCCTGGATTTCAGCCATGTCGTGTTCGACGGTGGCTGCTACGCCCCGTTCCTCGCCGCCCTCGGCGCCTGCTGGCAGGGCGGCACACCGGTGCGGGAGCGGTCCTTCGGCGCGGTGAGGCAGACCGGTGCCGACGAGGACGAGGCGTACTGGCGACAGATGCTCGCGGGCCGCCGACTGCACCAGCCGCTGCCCTTCTCCTCCGTGGCACCCCACCGGACCGGCCGTGGCATCGCGGTCAAGGAGACGCTCACCGGCGATCAGGCCGATGTGATCCACCGGTTCCTCCGCCACCACGAGCTGAGCCTGCTCCAGTTCGTGGTGGGCGTCACCGGAGCCCTTGTCCACGCTTACGGCGACGGCGACGACCAGAGCGTCGTCGTCGCGCACACCGTGGACACCCGGGCGTACGGAGCCCCCTACGGCTGCCACACCAACCTGCTGCCGCTCTGGCTGGACGTCTCGGCGGAGCGGCCCGCGCTCTCGGTGTTCGAGCAGGTGCGCGCCCGGCGCGAGGAGCTGAGGGACCACCAGGGCTTCCCGACACTCGACCTGCTCGCCCTCGCCACCGGCGACCGGGGCGCCACGGTGGACCGGGGCGCCAGGGTGGACCAGGGACACAGCGTTCTCAACCTCGTGGTGAACGCCTCCTCCGCCATGCTGCCGACCGCCCTGCCGCAGCTGCGGGGGCTGGAGACCTCCTGGATTCGCAAGCCCGAGACCGGCAGTTCGAGCGAGCTGAGCGTCAACTTCAGCTCCGACGAGCAGGGCATCCACCTCTCCTTCGACTCCTCCACGCGTGTGATGTCGCCACCGGCCCTGTCGGCGCTGGCGACCAACTTCCTGCGCATGGCCCGGTTCATGGCCACCGAACCGCACCGGCCGCCGTCGCGGTGCGACCTGTCGCGCCCGTGGGAACCGGTGGCCGAGGGATCATCCGTACGGACCGCCCCGGATCCTCAGGGCCTGGGCGAGGCCCTGCTCGCCACCGCGGGGCAGGAACCGGACCGGGTGGCCGTGGTGGACGATCAGCGGTCGCTCACTTACGGCGAACTGCTCGGCGCCACACGGTGGCTCGGCAGCGCACTGGCCTCCGAAGGCGCGGGTTCCGGGGAGGAGTCGGTCGGCATCTTCCTGGAGAGGTCGGCGGCGGTCCCGGTCGCCTGTCTGGCCGCGCTGGCGCTGCGGCGTACGTTCGTGCCGCTGGACCCCCGGCTGCCGGACGGCAGGCTCGCGTACATGGCGAAGACCGCGCGCCTGGGCGTGGTCCTGGTGGACGCGGCCACCCGGGACCGGGCGGCGCGGCTGTTCCCCCACCTGCGGACGCAGGACGTGGACGGAGCGCTGCGGCCCCCGCCGCCTGGCCCGGAGCCGTACGACCTCCGGCCGTCGGTCCCCGCGGACGGGGATCGCACCGCCTACGTGATGTTCACCTCGGGATCGACCGGCACCCCCAAGGGCGTGGCGGTGAGCGAGCGCAGCCTCGTCAACTTCCTGCACTCCGTGCGGGAGGACCCCGGCATGGACCCGGACGACCGCATCGTGGCCCTGACCCCGATCGGCTTCGACATCTCGCTGCTGGAGATCCTGCTGCCGCTGCTGTGCGGCGCGAGTGTCCAGGTGGTGTCCGAGGAGGCCAGGACCAGCGGGACCCTGCTCGCCGAGCGCATCGACGGCAGCGGGGCCACCGTGGTCCAGGCCACGCCGTCCACCTGGCGCATCCTGAAGACCGCCGGATGGCGGGCCCGCCGTCCCATGACCCTGCTGTGCGGCGGGGAGGCCCTGGACCGCGACCTAGCGGAGTATCTGCTGAGCCAGGGCGCTGCCGTCCACCACATGTACGGCCCGACCGAGGCGACCATCTGGGCCGGCTGGCAGCGCGTCACGGACGCCGGCCACATCCACCTGGGCGAGCCCGCGCACCACACCCGGTACTACGTGGTGGACGCCGACGGGCGGTCCGTCGCCCCGGGCATGCGCGGCGAGCTGATGATCGCGGGCGACTGCGTGGCCCAGGGGTATCTCAACGCCCCGTCGACGGCCTTCGGTGTGCTGCCCGACGGCACGCCGTCCTACCGGACCGGCGACCTGGTCCACTACGAGGGGCCGTCGCACCTCGTCTACGTCTCCCGCGACGACGGCCAGCGCAAGGTCAACGGCCACCGGATCGAACTCGGCGAAGTGGCCACCGCGGTGGCCGCCCAGATGCCGTCCGCGACCGTCGTCGCCGTCGTCCGGCCGGAGCCCGAACCGCATCTGCGCTGCTTCGTGTGGCTGCCCTCCACCGAGGACTTCGACGCCACGGTGGCGCGGGAGCGGTGCCGGGACACGCTGCCGTACTACATGGTGCCGCAGGCGGTGCACCGGCTCCGCGAGCTTCCGCTGACGGCCAACGGCAAGACCGACGTCAAGAAGCTGGCGCAGGAGCCCCTGCCCTCGCTGGACCTGTATCCGCAGGGCGAGGCGTCAACACCCGCGACCGGCGGCGAGCGGGCCGCACACGCGACCGGCGGGACGGACCCGGCAGATGTCCTCTCCGAGCTGCGGCAGCTCATCGCCACCGAACTGGGCCTCGCGCCACCGGACGCCGACCGGCCCCTGGGCTACCAGGGTGTCACCTCGCTCGGCTACAACATCCTCGCCGCCAAGATCAGCGAACGGTACGGCATCGTCGTCCACGCGCATGACTTCTACCGCCTGAACACCTTGCGCCATCTCGCCGACACCGTCATCCGCATGTCCGGTGGCCGACGGCCCGGACAGGGGGAGGACACTCGGCCGACAGCCGCGCCACGCCCCGGGGCGGTCCCGGCCGCACCCGGCGCCGACGACCGCCTGGCCATCGTCGGACTCTCGGCGGTCCTGCCCGGCGGGCCGGACCCCGACGCGTTCTGGCGGACCCTGGTCGACGGCAGGGACTGCGTCGCACCGGCCGGTGTCGAACGCGGCCTGCCCGGCGAGGTCGCCGGGTTCCTGCCCGGGGTCAAAGGGTTCGACGCCCGGTTCTTCTCCATCTCGCCACTGGAGGCCGGCTGGATGGACCCACGGCAGCGGCTGCTGCTGCAGTCCGTCTGGCACACGCTCGAAGACGCCGGATACGCCCCCTCCGAGCTGAGCGGAACACGTACCGGCTGCTACATGGCGGCCACCGGCAACGACTACGCGCTGCTCCAGGCCAGGGCGGACGCCCGGCAGATGCCGTACTCGCTGGTGGGGCACTCCATGAGCCTCATCGCCAACCGCGTCTCCTCCTGGTTCGACTGGCACGGCCCCTCGACCACCCTCGACACCGCCTGCTCCGGCTCCCTGGTGGCGCTGGTCAAGGCGTGCCGTGACGTGCGGGCCGGGGTCTGTGACGCGGCGGTGGTGGGCGGGGTGAACCTCATCCTCGACACCCAGATCAACGAAGGGCTCCAGGCGGCCCGGTTCCTCTCGCCCGACCACCGCTGTGCCGCCTTCGACGCCTCGGCCAACGGCTACGTCCGCGGTGAGGGGTATGGAACCATCCTGGTCAAGCGGCTGACGGACGCCCTCGCCGACGGTGATGACATCCGAGCGGTGGTCGAGAGCGTGGCGGAGAACCACGGCGGCCGCGCCAACTCGCTCACCGCCCCCAACCCCAACGCCCAGTACCACCTGCTGCTGGACGCCTACACTCCCGAACTCGCCGCCCGCACCGGTTACATCGAGACCCATGGGACCGGGACGGTGCTGGGCGACGCGATCGAGATCGACGCGCTCAAGCGGGCGTGGGAGCACCTGGTGCCGGAGCCTGCCGGGCGCCGCGTCCTGCTCGGCGCGGTCAAGTCCCACATCGGGCATCTGGAACCCGCCGCGGGCGTCGCCTCCGTGACCAAGGTGGTCAAGGCCTTCGAGCACCGGACCCTGCCGGGCAATCTGCACGTCCAGGAGCTCAACCCGGGCATCGCCCTGGAGGACACCCCCTTCGAGGTGCTGCGGAAGACGGTGCCGTGGGACGACGACGGTGGCCCGCTCATCGCCGGTATCAGCAGCTTCGGCTTCGGCGGCACCAACGCCCACGTCGTCCTCTCCTCGCCGCCGCCCCCTCCCGCCCGGCGCACCACCCGGGCGCAGACCCGGCTGGTGCCGCTGTCGGCGCGCACGTCACAGGCACTGCGCAGGCTCACGGCCACGCTGCTCGACCACATCGAGCGGGCCGGGCGGCTGTCGGACGAGGACCTGCTCGACGTGTCGTACACCCTCTGCCGCCGTGAGCCCCTGGCCTACCGCCAGGCCTGGTGCGTCTCCTCCGCCGAGGAGCTGACGCACGCGCTGCGTACGGCGGGCGAGCCGGTCCACACGCCACCGGCCGAGCCGGAACCCGTCCCGCAGCGGCCGACTCCCGACCTGGCCCGCCAGGGGTATCTGGCCGGTCGGCCGGTCCACTGGCAGGGCCTCTTCGCGGGGCACGAGCCGCGCAGGCTGCGGCTCCCCGGCTATCCGTTCGACGAAAGGGATCTCTGGTTCACGGACGGGGGACGCACGCCATGAGGACCGAAGACGACGCGGTCGACCGCGACGCGGTGGCCGACCATGGCGCGGCGGCCGACCGCGACGCGGCGGAGCCGGTTCCCCTGCTCGCAGCCGGTGAACCGGGCAGGTTCCGGGCGCGCATCGGCCCCGGCCACATCTACCTCCGCGAGCACCTGGTGCGCGGCCGCCGTGTCCTGCCCGGCGTCGTCAGCCTGGAGATGGCGCTGCACGGCGCCGCCCGGCTCCACCCCGGACGGCGGACGTTCGCCATCAGGGACGCCGCCTGGCTGCGGCCGGTCCCCGGTGACGAACCACTCGACGAACTCTCCCTGGCCTTTCGCTCCGCGCCCGATGGAATGGCCGTGGACTACACCGTCACCAACGGCGCCGCGCCCTGCGGCATGGGCACCCTCGAATTCGAGAGACCGGACCGGGCGCCTGCGGTGGGCCTGGACGTACGGGACGCGATCTGCGCGAACACCCGGTCCCATCTCACCCGGCGGGAAATATACGAAGAGTTCTCACACATGGGCATCGACTACGGCCCCTACTTTCGCCGTATCACCTACGTACAGCGTCACGGACAGTTGTCGCTGGCCTGGCTGTCCCACAACGACGGTACGCGGATCGGGCTGGTCAACCTCCTGGACTGCTCCTTCCAGTCGGGCATGGCGATTTCCATCGGAGAGCATCGGGAGAGCTTGATGCCTTTCTCCATGGGGCATATGGTTTTTCACGCTCCGCCATCGCTTCCTGTCGCTTCGGCCTTCGTCCTGACGGAGAAACTCTCGCCCTTCAGAACGAATTTCACGGTATTCGACGAGGGTTACGAACCGCTTCTCTCGGTCTTCGACCTCGGTGTGAAACCCGCTCTCTGACATCCTGCTGTGAATCCTAGGCATGGGGGACTTTGTTGAGTCACAACGAACGGCGAATCGGAAACGCCGTGTCCGGCAGCACGCTCCCCGATGTCTCGCTGGTCCGTCATGCCTCCGTGGACCGGATGGTGTTCGCCCCGCGGTGGACACACGGCCGCCTGGACCCGCCGCGGACCGCCGACGGGTCCCTGAGGACGTTCCTGACGCCGCCCGGGCAGCACGGTCTGCACGACGAACTGACGGAGGAGTTCCCGCGCAGCAGGGTTCTGCGGCTCGACGGCGCCACGCTGGCCGACCTCGCCGCCGACCCGGCACCCACCGACCCGGCACCCGCTGACGAACACCTGGTGTTCGTCAGCCGCACCTCATGGGCCGACGGGACGCGGGACGACGATGTCACGGCCTTCCTGAAGCTCGTCCACGTCCTCGACCGGCGGCCGCGGGTCCGGCTCGACGTGTTCACCGACAAGGCGGTGCCCAGCCCCCTGTTCACCGCCGCCACGCATCCCGTGGACGGGGTGTACGTCGGCCTGTCCCAGGCCCTCGCCAAGGAGCGGCCCGAGTGGGCGGTGCGCACGTTCTGCCTCGCCGACCTCACCGCGTCGTCGCTGTCCGGAGCCCTGGACCGGCCCCTGCCGACCGTGCCGGGCAAGCCCGTCTGCGTCCGTGGCGACGAGTACGCCGTCGCCACGATGGAGCCCGCGTCCCTCGGCGGCCCCCCGGCCCGCACGGCGTTCCGGACGCACGGCACCTACGTCATCCTGGGCGGCACCGGCGGGCTCGGCGGCCTGCTCGCCGAATACCTCGCGGCCGCCTACCAGGCCGAGGTGGTCGTCGTCGGCCGCCGCCCGGCCGAACACTTCGCCGCGACCCGGGAGCGACTGCGTGAGCTGGGCGCCCGTGAGGTCCACTACCACCGGGCCGACCTGGCCGACGGTCCGGCGCTCAGGCGCGCCCTCGACGCCCACGAGGTCATCCACGGCGTCGTCCACTCCGCGCTCGTCCTCCAGGACTCCACCCTCGCCACGATGAGCGAGCAGGTGCTGTGCGACGTACTGCGCCCGAAGCTGCACGGCACCCGCCACCTCGTGGACGCGCTGCGCGGCAGGGACATCGACTTCTGCCTCTTCTTCTCCTCCGTCCAGGCCTATATCGCCAGTGCGGGACAGGCCAACTACGCCGCCGCGTGCGTGGCCAAGGACGCCTACGCGGACCTGCTCCACCAGGCCCTGCTGATCGACGCGAAGGTCGTCAACTGGGGCTACTGGGGCGGCATCGGCGTCGTCGCGAAGCCGGAGTACCGGGAGCGGATGGAGCGGCTGGGCATCGGCTCGATCGAACCGGCCGAGGGGCTGGCGGTCATCGAGCGGTTCCTCGCCGACGACCACCGGCGGATCACCTGTGTGAAGGGAACGGAAGAGGCGTTGGAGCGCATGGGCATCACACCGCACGAGCCTGTGGACGTGACGGGAATCCTCGACGCCGTCGTACCGGCCTTCACCGGCGACGACGCGGATGTCGCACGCAACCGGGAGCTCTCCGAGCGGCTGGAGGCGTACACGCGGTGGCGGCTGCACCAGGTGCCGTTGCCGACGGCGACGATCGACAAGTACGCGAAGCTGCGGGAGGCCATCGGTGCGATGCCCTCCGCCTCCTCCCCGCCCCGGGGCGAACTCCTTGGCACATACCCGGAGTTGGAAGGACACCTCGCACTGCTCGACCGGTGTCTGGACCATCTGCCCGATGTGCTGAGCGGTGCCACCGACGCGCTGGACGTGCTCTTCCCCGACGGTACCTTCGACCTCGTCGCCCCCGTGTACCAGAGCAACCCCATCGCCGACTACTTCAACCGGATCTGCGCCCAGGTCGTCGCCACCTACCAGCGCCGCTCGGCGGGGCGTCCGCTGCGTGTCCTGGAGGTGGGCGCCGGGACCGGCAGCACCACCCGGTTCGTCCTGCCGGAGCTGGACCGGCGCGGTGTGAGCTACCACTTCACCGACCTGTCGTACGCGTTCCTGAACAAGGCCCGGGACGCCTTCGGCGACTACCCGTTCCTCACCTACGAGATCTGCGACATCGAGAACCCGCCCGCGCGGTACACCGGGTCCTTCGACGTGGTCGTGGCCACCAACGTCCTCCACGCCACGTCGAACGTCCCTGGCACGCTCCGGAATGTGCGCACGGTGCTGCGGGACGGCGGAATCCTCGTTCTCAACGAGATCACGACCCGGCAGGACTACGCCACGCTGACGTTCGGGCTCACCGACGGCTGGTGGCTCGGCGACGACCCGTACCGGATCGAACACAGCCCACTGCTCGGCGGCGACCAGTGGCGCGCGCTCATGCACGAGGCGGGCTTCGGCGCCGTGCGCCCCCACGGCGGGGACGGCCAGCAGGTCATGGTCGCCCTGGCGGGCGCGGCGGACGAGCCGGAGCCCGAATCGGCAGTGGCTGTCAGTGATGTGCGGGAGGAGGTGGAGGGATTCGTCCGTGGGGTGATCGCGGAGACGATGCGCTTTGAGTTGGTCGAGGTGGAGCGCGATCGGCCGTTCCGGGACATGGGGATCGACTCGTTGATCTCCATGGAGTTGTTGAAGCCGTTGCGCGAGCGGGTGGGGTATGTGCCCGCCACGGTGTGGTTCGAGTTTCCGACGGTGGCGCGGCTGGTGGAGTACCTGGTCACCGAACACGCGGACGCGGTGCACACCGCGTTCCCCGCCACCGAGCCGCAGCCGCAGCGGACGCCGCAGCCGCAGCGGCAGCCACTCGATGAATCCCCGGCCCCGGCCGCACCCACCGGCGACGACCGCGACATCGTGCCGAAGCCCGGGGACATCGCCGTCGTCGGCATCTCCGCACGGCTGCCGAAGGCCCGCGACACCGAGGAGTTCTGGGACAACCTCTTCGAGGGCCTGGACTGCACCTCCACCATCCCCCCGGAGCGCTTCAGCGAGCCCCTGGCGGACGGCCCCGAGCCCGCCGCGTACACCGATCGCGGCGCCTTCGTCGACGACATCGACGCGTTCGACCACACGTTCTTCTCCATCACGCCCCACGACGCGGCGCGGATGGACCCCCAGGAACGTCTGGTGCTGCAACAGACCTATCTGGCGATCCTGGACGCCGGATACAGCCAGGGACGGCTCGCGGGCAGCGACACGGGAGTGTTCGTCGGCGTCATGAACGGCGGATACGCCTGGCACACGGCCACCGAGCGCGGCGCCGAACCGCCCACCTCGACCTTCTGGTCGATGGCCAACCGGGCCTCGTACCACTTCGACTGGCACGGCCCCAGCATGGCCGTCGACACCGCCTGCTCGGCCTCGCTGACCGCGCTGCACCTCGCCTGCCAGTCGCTGCGCACGGGCGAGTGTGACCGCGCCGTCGTCAGCGGCGTCAACCTCATCACCCACCCACGCCAGTACCGGCTGCTGTGCGGCCTGGAGATGCTCTCGCGCACCGGGGAGTGCAGGCCGTTCGGCGCCGGGGCCGACGGTTTCGTGGACGGCGAGGGTGTCATCAGCCTGGTGCTCAGGCCCGCCGAGGACGCCGTACGCGACGGGGACCGCGTCTACGCGTTCATCAGCGGCTCCGCGGTCAACGCGGGCGGCCGGGCCAACGGCTACACCGCGCCGAACCCCGAGGCTCAGCACACCCTCGTCGCCAAGGCCCTCGCGGCGGCGGACACCTTGCCCGAAGAGGTCGGCTACGTCGAGGCCCACGGCACCGGGACCGCGCTGGGCGACCCCATCGAGCTGCGGGCCCTCACCAAGGCCTACGCCGCGGCCGGTACGCGGCGCGTCCGGCTGGGTTCGGTGAAGTCCAACATCGGCCACCTCGAATCGGCGGCCGGGCTGAGCGGAGTGCTCAAGGCGGTGCTCCAGATGCGCCACGGCACCCTGGTGCCCTCGCTGCACGCGGAGCACACCAACCCGCACCTGGACTTCGCGGGGACCCCGTTCACCCTCAGCACGGCGCGCGAGAGCTGGCCCGCCGACCTGCCCCTGGTGTCCGCCGTGAGTTCGTTCGGCGCGGGCGGCGCCAACGCCCATGTGGTGCTGCGCGGGGTGCCCGCCACGGCGGCCGCCCCGGGCCCTGGGCGCGACTGCTACGTCATCCCGCTCTCCCACCACAGCGGCGCCGGACTGCAGCTGGCCATGGACGAGCTGCGGCAGTGGCTGCACGGGCGCCGGGTCGACATGGACGCCCTCGCCTACACGCTCGCCTGCTGCCGCGACAGCTTCCCGCAGCGCGTGGCCATCGTCTGCCGTGACCAGGACGAACTCGTCCGCGGTCTGGAGCGGGACCTGCGACAGCGGCCCGAGCCCGCGGCCACGGCCGTACGGGACACGGCGGTGGACGAGCTCTCGGCCCGCACGGCCCGGGACATCGCGGCCCTGTACGAGTCGGGCGGCTCCCCGGCCTGGAACACCTACTACCCCCGGCGCGCCCCCGTCGATCTGCCCGCGTATCCGTTCCTCCGCCACCGCCACTGGGTCGATTCCGTGGAGTCCGGCTTCCACGGTCTCTCCTCGTTGGTGTCCGCCCACCGGATCGACGGCGTGGCCATGGCCCCGGCGGCCTGGACGCTCGCGGTCCTCGCCGGTCGGACGGCGGGCAGCGCCCTCGGGAACGTGCTGTGGCAGAAGCGGATCACCGACCCCGGGGCCGTCGAGGTCCGGGAGCACGGCGGCGAGCTGTCGCTCGTCGACCGCGCCACGGGTGAGGTGCACTGCACCGCCGAGGTGATGGCACCGGCAGCGGCGGGCGGCCCGCCCGACCTGCCCTCCGGCACCCGCAGGCAGGACGGGAAGGACGTCTACGCCACCTTCCGGCGGCTCGGCTACGACTACGGCGAACCGCTGCGGTGCGTGCGCTGGGCCGACGTCGGGCCGGGCGCGGTGCGGGCCTTCGTCCACGCGGAGCGCGACTGGGGATACGGCCTGTCGCCCGCGCTGCTGGACTGCGGTATGCAGCTGTCCATCCTGCTCGCGGCCGAGGACGAGGCACCGGGCGGGTCCGTGTTCGTCCCGTACCACCTGGGACGGCTGACGGTGGTACGGGCGCCACGGGACGAGGCGGTGTTCTGCACCTGTGTGGCCCGGCCGGGCGGCCACTCCCGGCGGACCCGCGTCTACGACTTCTTCTTCACCGACGCACACGGCGAGGTCCTGGTGGCCTTGGAGGAGGTGGTGTCCATGGCGGTCCGGCGACCGGAACCCGGTCAGGAACCCGGGACGGGGTCCGGGACGGGGCCCGCCTCCGCGCCCTTCACCGTCTTCGAGCTGAACTGACGGGGGCGGCCGTGGCCAGCGACGTCGTGATGTTCCCCGGGCAGGGCTCCCAGCACGTGGGCATGGGCAGGGAGGTGTTCGACGCGTATCCCGGGCTGTGCGACAGGGCCGACGAGACCGTCGGATACTCCCTGCGCGAACTGTGCCTGGAGGACCCGCACGGGCGACTCAACCAAACCGCCCACACCCAGCAGGCGATCTATTTCGTCAGCTGTCTGATGTACCTGGAGTACGCCGAACGCCACGGGGACGAGCAGGTGCGGTGCGTGACGGGCCACAGCCTGGGGCTGTACCCGGCGCTCTTCGCGGCGAAAGTCTTCGGCCTCTTCGAGGGGCTGGAGATCGTCTCCGAGCGCGGCGCGCTCATGCAGGAGGCGCGCGACGGGGCCATGGTGGCCGTCATCGGACCCCGGGTGGACGAGATCGACGAACACCTCGTCCGGCTGGAGTTCTTCGACGTGGACGTGGCCAACTACAACAGCCCCGATCAGGTCGTGCTCAGCGCGGCGAAGCCCCGGCTGGAGGAGCTGGTACCGCGGCTGCGGGAGGCGGGCCACCGCTGTGTGCCACTGCCGGTCGGCGGCGCCTTCCACTCCCGCCACATGGAGCCGTCCCGGCGCGCGTTCGCCCGCTTCCTGCGCGACCGGGAGTTCGCCCCGCCCGCCAAGACCGTGATCTCCACGACGAGCGGCCGGGCCCTGGGGCCCGACCATCTGCTGGAGGAAATGGTCTTCCAGCTCGTGAAGCCGGTGCGGTGGTGGCAGACCGTGGCGCGGCTGGCCCGTACCGGACACAAGAGGTTCGAGGAGGTCGGCCCCGGCACGGTGCTGACCACCTTGAGCACAGAGATCCTCGGCGACGAACCCTCGCCGCAGGCCGAGCCCTGGAAGTGAGGACCGTGGACACAGGAATCAGCAGGATCGCCGTCATCGGTGGGGGCGGCTCCGGCTCCGTCGCGGCCTGGCAGCTGGCCCGGAAGCACGACGTCACGCTGTTCGAGGCGGGGGAGTACCTGGGCGGACACGCCTACAGCCATCCGGTCGAGACGGAACAGGGCACCTTCCACGTCGACATGGGCGTGGAACACTTCAACGAGAAGCTCTCGCCCAACCTGTTCAGACTGCTGACCGACTTCGGCATCACGACCTACGTCGCCCCCTCCTCCGTACACGTGGACTTCCCCGGCGAGCAGCAGACGTGGAGCAACCTCAACTTCTCCGGACGGTTACGTGAGGAGCTGCACGAGGAGTTCGACCGGTTCCACCGCCAGATGAACCAGGTGGCCACCTCGGGCGACGACAGGTACAAGACCATGAGCATCGGCGAGTACCTGGACGAGAACGGGTACTCCAAGAGCTTCAAGTACCAGGCGATGAACCCCATCCTGAGCATCTACTCGGGCTGCCACGCACCCTCCCTGGACTACACGCTCATGTACGTGGCACTGTCGTTCAGCACGCATCTGCTCTCCTTCTTCTCCGCCGGGTACTGGCGCAAGGCGGACGGCGGCATCCACGGCTACCTGCGCGGAATCGGGGACGAGCTGGGCGACCGCGTCCGGCTGAACACACCCGTCGAGGCCGTCGTGCCGACCAACTCCGGGGTGACGGTGGTGGCCGGGGGAGAGGACTACCGGTTCGACCAGGTCGTGTTCGCCACACACGCGGACGTGACACGGGGACTGCTGTGGACCTCCGACGCCCGGTACGGGGAACTGCTCGGAGACTTCGCGTACGTACCCGTCGAGAGCGTGCTGCACAGGGACGAAAGCTGGCTCAGCCCGGTGGGCGGCGATGCCTACTGCCAGTTCCGGATGCCACCGGGGTTCGCACTCGACCGGGCCGAGGAACTGAGGGGAAGCCTCACCCGGAACTGCAACGCGCTCCACCCCTACCGGAAGGTCAAGTCGCCCCTCCTGATCACGTTCGACCCTCAGGAGGAGATCGACCCCGACCGCGTCATCGTCCGCCGGAAGTGGAAGCTTCCGCAGCTCCGGCCGGTGGATGTGCGCCGCAAGAAGCGGCTGAGGGAGATCCAGGGCCGCAACAACCTCTGGTTCTGCGGCACCGACACCAGCATCACCGGACACGAGGGGGCCATCGTCTCCGGGCTGGTCATCGCGGATCGGCTGGGGGTTCCGCACCCCTTCCCGGACGACGCGCCCGCCCTCGGGCAGTTCCGCGGCGTCAAGGAATTCATGGGCGTATGAGCGAGCCCACTTTCTCGGACGGGGATGAGCTGTGACATCACTGGCACCTCGGTACACGGACCTCGCCGTCCCGGACGCGTCCGGCCGGCCGGACGGTGCGGACACGCTCGTGATCACCGACCTGGAGGACATCGCGTCGGCGGCCGGTTCCCTCGGCGCCGCATGCTGGTACGCGGGCCCCGCCACGCACGACGAGGCCCGGTTCGGGCAGGAGCTGCGACAGCGCGTCGGCCGCCACACCACCGTGGTGGTGGCGTGGGGCGACGGACCGTCCGGCGGCACGCCGGAGTACGGCCGGGCGATGCGGTTCGCTCGGACCTGTCTGTCCCTGCTGCAGGCCCTGAGGGGCCGCCGACTCCATCTCGTCACGCTGTCCCGGGCGGCGGATGTGCTTCCGTCGCTGCTCGACGGCATGGCCCTGTCGGCCGCGCTGGAATGCCCGCTCGACCATACGGCCGTCGAGTACGCCGACCCCGTCACCGCGGAGCGGCTGCGCGCCTGGATCGCGGCCGGTGCCCGGTATCCGGGGGCGCGGCTACGGGCCGACGGCGACCGGATCGCGCGGCTGGAACACACGCCGCTGCCGCTGGAGAACGAGCGGCCGCGAGAGGTGTTCGGCCGCGGCGACCGCGTCGTGCTCATCGGCGGAGCCGGTGGCATCGGACGGCATCTGTGCCGCTATCTCAACGAGCGCCGCGGCGCCGAGGTGTTCGTCCTCGGGCGCGGCACTCCCGACCGGCAGGCGCTGGCGGCGCTGAAGGAGGCGGGCGTCAGAAGCTATGTGAGTGTCGAGGCCCATGAACCCGAGGCGCTCGACGGGGCACTGCGGTACCTCCACGAGCAATTCGGCCCGCTCACAGCCGTGTTCAACCTCGCCGGAGTGCTGGACGACTGTCTGCTGTACCACCTGACCCCCGACCGCATGGAGAACGTCCTGCGGCCGAAGGTGGCCGTAGGCCTCAACCTGGCGGCCCTGTCGGGCCCGCACCGGCCCGGCATGGTGGTGCACTTCAGCTCGCTGACGAGCGTCACGGGCAACGTCGGCCAGGTGGCGTACGGAGCGGCCAACGCGTTCCTCGACCGGCTCTCCGTGCACCGGCCCGACTGGTACAGCGTCAACTGGGGCC
The DNA here is from genome assembly GCF_040629205.1 of Streptomyces sp. NPDC005962. Lineage (NCBI taxonomy): Bacteria > Bacillati > Actinomycetota > Actinomycetes > Kitasatosporales > Streptomycetaceae > Streptomyces > Streptomyces sp. NPDC005962. Next base: position 58,445 of record NZ_JBEXVE010000029.1, read on the forward strand.
TGTGGGACACCGATGGCATGCGAATGCCGGACGACGGGTCCGACGGGTCCGACGGGACCGGGCTGCGGCCGATGCCCCCGGAGCGGGCATGTGACGTGCTGATGTCGGCCATCGGCGCCGGGGCACGGCGCCTGGCCGTCTACGACGGGCAGCTGCGACTGGGCCCCGACGACGCACCGGCCGCACCGGCCGCGTCCCCTGCCCCTGACCTGTTGCTCGGCACCACGCGGTGGCTGCGGGAGGTGGTCGCGCGCCACAGCGGCCTGCGGCATCTGCGCGACGACGACAACCTGCTGGACCAGGGCCTCGACAGCGTCGGCAGCATCCGCGTGAGCAGGGACATCGAAGCCCGGCTGGGCATCGCCGGGACGTCCCGGCTGAGCCGCGCCGTCCTCTTCGAGTACCCGACGGTCGCCGCGCTCGGCGCGCATCTGACCGAGAACTTCCCCGCCGAGCTGGCATCTCTCCTCGCCCGCGAGCAGCCGGACACGCGGCAGCCCGCCACGAACCCTGCGGAGGCGGCACCCGCGCCCGCGCCCCCGCCCCCCACGACCGCCGTGGCACCCGCGCCAGTGGCGCCAGTGGCGCCCGGGTCCGTGGCGTCTGCGTCTCCGACACCAGCGCCCGCGTCTGAGGCTCCCACGATGCCTGCGGCCCCCGAGGCCCCTGTATTCGTGTCTGCGGCGCCCATGCCCCCTGTGGCCGTGCCCCCCGCGTCCGTGGCGCCTGCACCAGCGGCCCCTGGGTCGCAGGCGCCCGAGGCCCCTGCGGGCTCCGTGCCCGCGGTACCCACGGGGCCCGCAGCCCCCGTGGCGCCCCCGGCGTCCGAGCCCCCTGAGACCGTGGCCCCCGCGCCCGCCGAACGCGCCGAACCCGCCAAACCTGCCGTGCCCCCCGAACCTGCCGCGCCCGCCGAACCCGCCGCGCCTGCGGCACCCGCGGCGGTCGTGGCCGAGGCAGAAGCCACACCCGACGCCTACCGTCCCGACGACATCGCCATCGTCGGCATGGCCGGGGAGTTCCCCGGTGGCGCCGACACCGAGGCGTTCTGGCAGGCGCTGTTGAAGGGCGAAGACGCGGTGCGGGTCATTCCCGGCGACCGCTGGGACTGGCGTGACCACCACTCCTTCGCACCGGACGAGCCGGGCACCTCGTACGGCCGCCACGGCGGGTTCCTCGACCACGCCCTGGACTTCGACCCCGTCTTCTTCAACATCACCCCCGTCGAGGCGCGGTCCATGGACCCGCAGGAGCGCCGCTTTCTGCAGTGCGTCCACCACGCCCTGGAGGACTCGGGGTACTTCGCCCGGCCCACCGACGACGTGGGCGTCTTCGTGGCCGCCATGTTCGGCCACTACCAGGACCTCACCGCCCCCGACCGGGTGATCGGCAGTTCGTTCGCCGCCATCGCCAACCGGGTCTCCTACGCCTTCGACCTGCACGGCCCCAGCATCGCCCTGGACACCATGTGCTCCGGCGGGCTCACGGCCCTGCACCTCGCCGTCCGCGGTATCCGCTCCGGGGACTGTGCGCTCGCCGTGGCGGGCGGCGTGAACCTCATGACACACCCGGGGAAGTACCGGCTGCTGTCCGAGGGCACGTTCCTCAGCCCCACCGGCCACTGCCAGGCCTTCGGAGTGGAGGCGGACGGCTATGTGCCCGGCGAGGGAACCGTGGCCGTCGTCCTCAAGACGCTGTCCGAGGCGCTGCGGGACGGGGACCGGGTGCACGCCGTCATCCGGGCGACGGCGGTGAACGCGGGCGGCAGGACGGCCGGTTTCACCGTGCCGTCCGAGCGCGCCCAGCACCGCGTGATCACCTCGGCGCTGGCCGCCGCGGAGATCGAACCGGCCGCGGTGACCTACGTCGAGGCGCACGGCACGGGCACCCGGCTCGGCGATCCGATCGAGGTGCGCGCGCTGAGCCGGGCGTACGGCGGGCCCGAGCGGGGCCGCGCCCACCTGGGCTCGGTCAAGAGCAACATCGGGCATCTGGAGTCCGCCGCCGCCATGGCCGGGCTCGTCAAGGTCGTCAAGCAGCTCGCCCACCGGACCCTGGCGCCCACGCTCCACTGCGCACTGGAGAACCCCGACCTGCACCTGGAGGACTCGCGGTTCGCCCTGGTCAAGGAGGCCCGGCCCTGGACCGGCGGCAGCGGTCCCACGCGCTTCGCCGGACTCAGCTCGTTCGGCGCGGGCGGCGCCAACGGACACGCGATCATCCAGGAGTTCGTGGCACCGCGCGAGAGCCGCCCCGTCCCCGCGTTCCCGCGCTACTTCATCCCGCTCTCCGGACGGGACGAGGCCGCCGTGCGGCGGCGCGTGGACGACCTGCTCGCCGCGCTGCGGAACGCGCCCGACACGTCGTTGTACGGGCTGAGCTACACCCTGTGCCGCGCCAGGCAGCACTTCCGGGTCCGGCGCGGCTACTGGGCCGAGAGCGTCGAGCAGCTGACCGGCCTGCTCCGGGGCGAGGGCGGGATCTCCCCGGCCGCGCCGCCGGACGACGACCCCTGGGCCCGTGCGGCGTCGGCGTACCTCGACGGCGGGAACCCCGGCTTCACGGAGCTGTTCCCGGTGCCCATGCTGGTGGACGCCCCGCTCTACCCCTTCGCCGCCGAGCGGTACGTGGCCGACACGCTCGACCACACGAAGCGGCCGACCGCACCGGCCTCGGCCGACGACGCGACCGCCGAGCTGCTGCTCGCTCCGGTGTGGCGTCGGCGCGCGGTGGACGACCCGGCGGCCGACGATCCCCCGGTGTGCCGCGTCCTGGTCCTCACCGACCGTGGCCACGTGCACCCGCTTCCCCACCCGCCCGAGCCGACCAGGCTGATCCGGGTGGTGCCCGGCGACGCGTTGGCCATCGAGGCGGACCGTATCGAGCTGCCCGAAGACGACGACGTGGCCGCCCGCCACATGCTGCGGCATCTGACGGAGGAGCTGGGCCTTGACCACCTGTACTGGGTGGACCTCCGGCGCAAGACGACGGTCGCCTCGGCCCTGTCGTTCGCCCGGGCCCTCCAGTCCTGCCGCACCCCGTCCACGATCCTCGGCGTGACCCGTGCGACGGATACGGCCGAGGTGCGGGCCCTGGCCGGGTTCCTCCACGGACTGGCGGAGGAGAACCCCCACATCCGCACCGTTCAGGCACGCCGGACCGACACCGCGGCCGCGCTCGCCGACGGCTGGCCGCCCCTGCTGGACGAGCTGCGCGCCGCACGGCGGCCGCTCACCGAGGTCAGGTGGTCGAACGGCACACGCGAGACACGGGAGCTGACGGAGATCCGGCGGGACGATGGCGTCCGGCTGCGCACCGGGGGGACGTATCTCCTCACCGGCGGTCTGGGCGCGGTGGGCCGCGCCATCGCCGAGCGCCTGATCGAACGGTACGGCGCCACGGTGATCGCCGTCGGCCGCTCCGCGCCGGACGCCGGGCGGCGGCAGTGGATCGCCGCGTCCCCGGGGCTGCACTACGAGCAGGCCGACATCACCTCGTCCACCCGGACCCGGGACCTCATCGAGGGAATCCGCGAGCGCTTCGGCGGGCTCGACGGGGTCATCCACTCCGCCGGTGTCATCCGCGACGCCCTGGTGCAGAACAAGTCCGCCGAGGACGCGGAGGCCGTTCTCGCGCCCAAGGTGCGGGGCACACGGAACCTGGACCGGTACACCGCGGAGTTGGGCCTGGACTTCTTCTGCGTCTTCTCCTCCATCTCAAGCGTGATGGGCAACACCGGGCAGAGCGACTACATCGCCGCCAACCGCTTCCTCGACGAGTTCGCGGCCGAGCGCGCCCGGCGTGTGACGGACGGCGAACGCAGCGGCCTCACCCTCTCGGTCAACTGGCCGCTGTGGCTGGACGCCGACGACGAACGACGGGAGCGGTATCAGGCACTCGCCCGGTACCTGCGCGGCGAGTTCGGGATGGAGCCGCTCTCCTCGCGGCGGGGCGCGGAGCTGTTCGTCGACCTGCTGGGCGGCTTGCCGCAGGAATGCCACCAGGTCATCCCCTGCGTCGGCGACGTGGAGCGGATGCGGCAGCGGCTGCTCCCCGCCACCGGCCGGGCGGCGCCGAAGGCAGACGGCGGGGATCCGGCACGCCCGGCCACCGCGGCGCTGGAGGACATCGGCGACCGGCTCGTGGAGCTGGTGCGCGCGCAGACCGGGCTGCGGCCCGCGGACATCACGTTCGACAGCACCTGGGGCGACCTCGGCTACAGCTCGGTCATGCTCCAGGGCCTGGCGCGGGAACTGGGCCCGGAATTCGGTGTGGAGACACCGCCCAACGCCCTCTTCACGTACAGCAGCATCACCTCGCTGAGCACCTATCTGAGGGACCAGGGCGTACCGGCGGAGGAACCCACGGCCGCACCCGCGATCCCCGACACACGGCCCGGCCGCGGCAAGTACGCCATCGTCGGCATGAGCGGCATCCTGCCCGGAGGGGCGGACCTGGCGGACTTCTGGCGGCTGCTCGTCGAGAACCGCAGCGCCATCCGCCCGGTCGACCGCTGGAAAGACCACGCGAAGGACGACGCCAAGGACCACGGTCAGGACCAGGGCAAGGAGTACTTCGCGGGCACCATCGACGGGTTCGACTCCTTCGACCACGGCTTCTTCGGGCTCTCCGCCCGGGAGGCGATGCTCATGGACCCGCAGCACCGGCTTTTCCTCCAGTGCGCGTACAACGCCCTGCTCGACGCGGGCCACGCGCCCGGGGCGCTGCGGGACGTGGGTGTCTTCGCCGGGGTGCAGTTCAGCGAGTACCAGGCGGCGCTGCACCACGGCGCGGACTGGGCCCACCCGTACGCCGTCACGGGCAACGCGCACACCATGCTCGCCAATCGCGTGTCCCACCTCCTCGACTTCACCGGACCGAGCCAGACGGTCGACACCGCCTGTTCGAGCGGGCTGGTGGCGCTGAACCGGGGTGTGCTCTCGCTCGCGGCGGGGGAGTGCGAGGTGGCCCTCGTGGGCGCCGTCAGCGTGCTCGTCGACCCCGCCGCCACCGACGCGGCGAGCGGGCTGGGGGTGCTCTCCCCCGACTTCCGCTGCGCCACCTTCGACAAGGAGGCCAACGGCTATGTGCGGGCGGAGGGCGTGGGCTGTGTGGTGGTCAAGCGACTCGACGACGCCGTGCGGGACGGTGACGACGTCCTCGCGGTGGTCGAGGCGGTGGCCGAGAACCACGACGGCCGCTCCAACTCACTGACCGCCCCCAACCCCGAGGCCCAGACCGCGCTGCTGGAGAAGGCCTACACACCGGAACTGGCCGCCCGGGTCACCCACATCGAGACGCACGGCACCGGGACGAACCTGGGCGACCCCATCGAGGTCGGCGCGCTGCGGGCCGCGTTCGGCACGCTGGCCCCGCACCGGGAGCCGGGCAGCATCACGCTGGGCGCGGTGAAGACGAATGTGGGCCATCTGGAGCCCGCCGCGGGGATGGCCGGGCTGCTGAAGCTCCTGCTGTGTCTGCGCCACCGCCACCTCCCGGCGAACATCAACTTCAAGGAGCCCAATCCGCTTGTCGAGCTGGACGGTTCGCCCTTCCGGCTGCTGCTGGAGAACGAGCGGTGGGAGCGGAGCACACCGCTGGTGACCGGCGTCAGCTCCTTCGGGTTCGGCGGCTCCAACGCGCATGTGGTCCTCTCCGAGGCACCCGCCCCGCCACCGGCCCGCAGGGCGTCGCGGCCGTACTGGCTCATCACGCTCAGCGCCCGCTCTCCCGGGTCGCTTTCGGCGATGCGGGACGGTCTGCTGGAGTGGCTGCGCGGCCCGGAGGCGGAGTCCGCGGACCTCGCGGACATCGCCCACACCCTGGCGGTCGGCCGCGACCACTTCGAGTACCGGATGGCCTGGACCGTCTCCAGCACCTCCGATCTGCGCAGGCAGCTGGAGGAGGCACGGCCCGAGGAGGTGGCCAAGTGCGGACGGAATCGGCTGACCGCGCACCCGGTGGCCCTGCCGGACGCGGCGGATACCGGTCACCGCGCCGCGCTGGAGGCCGTACGGACCCGGTATCTGGAGGGGGAGGAGTGCGCATGGACAACGGTGTTCGACGACGACCGGTACCACCGGCTGCGTCTGCCGGGCTACCCGTTCGAACAGAACCGGTTCTGGTTCGAGTGACCGGCACCGGCACCGGCACCGGCACTGGCACTGGCACTGCCACCAGTACCACCACGGCGCGGCAGGGAATCGAGAGTGGGCATGGACGAGCTGCTTGAGGACGACACCCCGGTCGTGGTCGGCATGGCCTGCCGGTTCGCCGGAAGCGACGGCCCGGAGGAGTACTGGGAGCGGCTGCGGCTGGGCCGTGGCGCCCTGGGCACCACCGACCGCTGGGCGGGGGAGGAGGACGCGGCCGGGTTCGTCGGCGGCTTCCTGGACGGACACCAGGACTTCGACGCGCGGTTCTTCCGCATCTCGCCGAACGAGGCGCAGTGCATGGACCCACAGCAGCGCATCCTGCTGCAGACGGCGCAGCACGCGGTCGACGACGCCTATCTGACGCCCGCGGACCTGCGCGCCCTGGACTGCGGTGTGTTCGTCGCCGGACTGCCCGGCGACTACCGCTCCCTGGTGGCGCGGCGCAGCGACGTCGTCTACGGAACCCACAGCTTCCTGGGCAACGCGCCCTCGACGCTCTCGGGCCGCATCTCCTACTTCTACGACATCAACGGCCCCTCCCTCACCCTGGACAGCGCCTGCTCGTCCTCGCTGACCGCACTGCACCAGGCGGTGCTCAACCTCCGTGCCGGGCAGTGCCGTTGTGCGGTCGTCGGTGGCGTCTCGGTCTTCAGCACCCCGGAGGTGCTGCGTTTCGCGCGGAGTTCGCGGATGAGCTCCCCGGAGGGTGCGTCGCTGCCGTTCACCGACGCCGCCGACGGGTTCGTACCGGCCGAAGGCTCCGCGTGCCTGGTGCTCATGCGCCATGACGAGGCCAGGGCCCGGGGGCTGCGCATCCATGGGGCGGTCCGGGCGACCGGCACCAACCACAACGGCACCACCAACGGTCTGATGGCGCCGAGTTCTCAGGCGCAGTCACGGCTGATCGCCGAGCTGTACGAGCGCGAGAAGATCGACCCCTCGCGAATCGCCTATCTGGAGACGCACGGCACCGGAACGCCGCTGGGCGATCCCATCGAGCTGGAGGGCCTGAAGTCCGCCTTCCGCCGGACCGACGGCGACGGCTGCCACCTCGGTGCGGTGAAGCCGCTCATCGGGCACACCCTGGTGTGCTCGGGCCTGGCCGGTGTCATCAAGGCGCTGCTCGCCTTCCGCCACGAGACCATCCCGCCGGTGGCCGCCACGGACGAGGCGGTCTCCTACCTCGACATCGCGCCGTTCCGGGTCAACCGGGAACCGCTGCCCTGGCCGGGGGACAAACCGCTGTGCGCCGTCAGCGCCTTCGGCTTCACCGGCACCAACGGCCATGTGGTCCTGAGCAAGGTGCCGGGCGGCACCGCGGAGGAGGCCACGGTGGACCGCCGCCCCGGGCGGGCGCTGCCGTTCTGCCTGTCGGCGGAGTCGCGGGAGAGCCTGGCGGTGCTGGCGGACCGCTGCCGGGCGCTGGTGGCCGAGCTGCCCGAGGATCAGCTCCGGGACCTTTCCCAGCTGCTGCTGCGACGTCCGTGCTACACCCATGAGCGGGTGGTCGTGGCCCGCACCCGCGATGAACTTCTCTCCCACCTGGACGACCTGGGAGAGCGCACGGACACCGACCGCCTCGACGACGACCTGCGCGACCTGGTCGCACACTGGCGGGCACGCGACACCCACGCCCTGCTCCGGCGGCTCGACGCACCGGCCGACCTGGCACGGATCACACTGCCCGGCTACCCCTTCGAGAAGCGGCGGCACTGGCTGACCGAGGACGCCCCCGCCACCACACCGGACACGGGCCCACAGCCCGCGGACGACCGACTCGCCCGGCAGCTCTGCGCGGAGCTGTCGGCCCTGCTGGGCTTCGACGGGGCAACGGACCACATCGCACCCGGCACCCGAATCGCCTCACTGGGCCTGGACTCTCTCTCGGCCGTCCAGCTGCTGAGCCCCCACCAGAAGGCCGGAAGCCCCATCAGGTCCCATGACCTCTTCCGCCACGAGACGGTGGCCGACCTCGCCGCCGCCATCGCCGGACGGTCCGTCGAACCGGAGGAACGGCGAACGCCCCGGGCACCCCGTACGCACGCCACCGCACCGCTGACCCGGTGGCTGGAGTACGGCCACGGCGGGCGGTCCACCCTGCTGCTCCCCCCGCTCAACTGCGACCACCGGGTGTGGACCCAGCAGATCCCGGCCCTGCTCCGGGCGGGGCGCACGGTGTACGTCCCGGAGTACCCGGGGCACGGGAACGCCCCCTTCGACCAGGACCGCTTCTCCTTCGAGTCGCTCGCGGACGAGGTGGCCGCCTTCCTGCGGGATGCCGCCGACGGCCCGGCCGACCTGGTCGGCTGGTCCCTGGGCGGCTGCGTCTCGGCCCTGACCGCCCTGCGGCACCCGGAGCGGGTCGGCTCCCTGACGCTCATCAGCTGCGCGCCCCGCTACGGCGACGACGCCTTCGACCGCACGCTGGAGCTGCGGGAGGAGCTGCGCGTGCACGGGAGCCTGCTGGAGGCGGTGTTCGGCGAAGGGGGCAACCCGGCCGAGCGGTTCACCGCGGCCACCCCCATGGACACGCTGCGCCGCTACTACACGGCGCTGACGGGCTTCGACATCGTCGACCGGCTCCGGGACGTCACCGCTCCCTGTCTGGTGGTCCGCGGCCGCGACGACTGCGTCGTCGACGCGGGAACCGCCGCCCTGTACTCGGCGATTCCCGGGGCGCGGGTGCGGGAGTTCGACGCCCACGGGCACTACATGCCGCTCACCGCGGGGCGGGCCTTCAACCGGACGCTGGCGGAGTTCTGGTCCGAGCGGGATCACCTCATGGGAAGGGAACGGTGATGAGGACATGCTGGTAGACGTGGACAAGGCGGCGGTCGTCCTTTTCGATATGCAGCTGGAACTCATTCCGCTGCTGCTGGACGGCACACAGCTGCTGCACAACACCTGCTGGGTGGCGGACGTGGCGCGGGAATTCGGCCTTCCGCTGTTGCTGACCGAGCACAAGAAGCTGGGCGGACTCTCCCTCTCGCTGCACGAGGCGGCCGAGGGCGCGCCCCGGCTGGAGAAGGAGCACTTCGACTTCCTCCGCGAGGATTCCATCGAGAACCATGTGGTGTCCTCGGACCGGGACCAGTATGTGCTGGCCGGTGCCGAGACCCACGTGGTCGTCTTCCAGTCGGCGCTGAGCCTGGTGGAGCGGGGGAAGACGGTGTTCGTGTTGGCCGACACCTGCTCCACGCGGAACCGGGCGGACCATGAGCTGGGGCTCGCCCGCCTGCGGCAGAACGGGGTGCACCTGATCACGCGGGAGATGTTCTTCTTCGAACTGATCAGGAACTCGGAGGACCCCCGCTACCTCGAACTGGCCAAGAAGTACCTGGACGGGCGCTACATCCGCTGACGGGACGGGACGGGACGAGGCGGGACGGCCCGGCGCGGTCCCGTGGCACCGCGCCGGGCGGGGCCTCAGACGGGCCGCACCAGCCGCCCGCCGGACAGCTCCAGCAGTCTGTCGCGGTGGCGCTCGCGCAGGGCGCGGTCATGGGTGACCATCACGACCGGGCCGGTGAAGCGCTCCACCGCCGCCAGGAGCTGCTCGACCAGCACCAGGCTGAGGTGGTTGGTGGGCTCGTCGAGCAGCAGCAGATGCGGCTGCCGGGCGAAGAGCAACGCCAGTTCGAGGCGCCGCCACTGGCCCACGGACAGCCGGTTCGCCGGAGTGCCGAAGTCGGCGGACTCGAACAGCCCGAACCTGGTCAACTCGGCCGCCGCGTCCTCGACATGGGCCGCGCGGTGAGCGGCGAACATGTCCAGCAGACCGCGCCGCTCCGCGCCGAAGTCGCTGTCCTGCCGCAGATATCCGATGTGCAGCCCCGGCGCGCGCTCCAGCCTCCCGGCGTCGGGGGCCCGCTCGCCCGCCAGCACCGACAGGAGCGTCGACTTGCCCGCGCCGTTCGGACCGGCGATCACATACCGGGCACCCGGCGCCAACTCCAGGTCCGCTCCCCGCAGCACCTCACCGGCGGTCAGGCCCTCGGCCCGCAACAGCACCCCGTCGGCCGGTTCCGGGACCTCCTCGGCCGGGCCCGCCTCCCCCGGGGGAGCGAACGTCAGGGGCTCCGGCGGACGCGGCACCGTATCGTCCAGCAGCCGTCGCAGATGCTGCTGGGCGGCGCGGGCCGTACGGGCGACGGCCGCCTCGGCGGCGCCCCCGGCGGCGTTGTACGACAGCTTGTCGTTGTCGCCCCGGCCCCCGAAGACGCGACCGCTCGCCCGGGCCTTGTGCACCCGCCGCCGGGCCTCGGCCAGCTCCTGGCTCCAGTCGCGGTACCGCTGCCACCAGCGCTCCTGTGCCGCGGCACGCTCGTCGAGATAGTCGCGGTAGCCGCCGCCGTAGCGCACGGTGGAGCCACGGGGGCCGTCCAGGTCGACGATGGCGGTGACGGCCGTGTCCAGCAGGACGCGGTCGTGCGAGGCGATCAGGCACGGGCCCTGGTACCGCGCGAGCCACTGGACGAGCCAGTCCACCGCCCGGTCGTCGAGGTGGTTGGTCGGCTCGTCGAGCAGGAGCCCGGCCGGTTCGGTGAGCACCAGCGAGGCCAGCGCCAGCCGGGCCCGCTCCCCGCCGGAGAGGGTCCGGGTGGGCCGCCCCCGGTCCAGCCCGGCCAGCCCGAAGACGTCCAGCACCTCACCGACGCGGGCGCCGAGTTCCCACCCGCCGCGGCGGGTGAACTCCTCCTGCAGACGGCCGTACTCCTCCAGCACCGCGTCGAGGTCGCCCCCGTCGGAGCCCATCCGCTCCTCGGCGGCGCGCATCCGTGCGGACAGCTCCCCGAACTCCGCGGTCGCCCGGCTGAGCACGTCCTCGATGGTGGCGTCGGCGGGGAAGTCCGGCCGCTGCGGCAGAAAGCCCACCTGGCCCGTCACCGCGCGCACGACCTGGCCGCGCTGTGGCGTCAGCTCCCCGGCGAGCGCGCGCAGCAGGGTGGACTTCCCCCGGCCGTTCTCCCCGATCAGACCCACCCGCTCGCCGTGGGAGACCTTCAGCGAGACATCGCACAGCACCGTGCGGTCCCCGAGCACACAGTGCAGGTTCTCGCCGAGGAGGTGTGCGGAGCGGTAGTCGGCGGAGAGGACGTCCTGTCCGCCGGTCCGGGGTGTGGACGCGTCAGTCACCGGCGGGCGCCCCGGTCTCGCGCAGGCTGCCCGCGGACAGCCGCAGCCAGCGGCTCACCCCGATCTCCTTGAGGAACCGCTCGTCGTGGCTGACCACGACGAACGCGCCCTCGTACGAGTTGAGCGCCCCTTCCAGCTGCTCGACGCTGTCGAGGTCGAGGTTGTTGGTCGGCTCGTCGAGCAGCAGCAGCTGCGGTGCGGGCTCGGCGCCCAGGACACAGGCCAGGGTGGCGCGCAGCCGCTCACCGCCCGACAGCGCCCCCACCGGGAGATGCGCGGCGGGACCGCGGAAGAGGAAGCGGGCCAGCAGGTTCAACCGCTCCGCCTCGGGCTTCCGCGGCGCGTAGTCGGCCAGGCACTCCGCCACGGTGCGGTCCAGCGGCAGCGTGTCGAGGCGCTGGGAGAGATAGGCGACGCGGCCGTCCGACCGCTTGAATTCCCGGGCCCGCGCGTCGAGTTCGCCGCTGATCACACGCAGCAGCGTGGACTTGCCGACGCCGTTGGGCCCGGTCAGCGCGATGCGCTCGGGCCCCCGGATCGCGAGGTCGACACCCTCGCCCGCGAACAGCTCCCGCTCGTCGTACCGGACGTGGAGGCCCTCGCCGAGGAAGACGGTGCGCCCGGCGGGGACGTTGGTGTCGGGCAGCTCCAGCGTGATCGTGCGGTCGTCCCGCAGCGCCCGGCTCGCCTCGTCCAGCCGGGCCTTGGCGTCGGAGAGGCGCTGGCCGTGCATGTCGTTCGCCTTGCCCGCCGACTCCTGGGCGCGGCGCTTGAGCGTGCCCGCGGCCATCTTGGGGATGCTGCCCTTCTTGGCGGCCTTGGCGCCGACCCCGGCCCGGCGCGCGGCCCGCTCACGGGCCTGCTGCATCTCCCGCTTCTCCCGCTTGACCTGCTGTTCGGCGGTGCGGATGTTCTTCTCGGCGGTCTCCTGCTCGGCGCGCACGGACTCCTCGTAGTCGGTGTAGTTGCCGCCGTACAACCGCATCTCGCCCGAGTCGAGTTCGGCGATCCGGTCCATGCGGTCCAGCAGTTCCCGGTCGTGGCTGACCACCAGCAGACAGCCGGGCCAGCTCTCCAGCACGCCGTAGAGCTTGCGGCGGGCGTCGAGGTCGAGGTTGTTCGTCGGCTCGTCCAGGAGCAGCACATCGGGCTGCTTGATCAGCTGGGTCGCGAGGCCGAGGGAGATGACCTGGCCGCCGCTGAGGGCGTGCAGCCGCTGGGTCAGCGGGACGTCGCCCAGGCCTAAGCGGTCGAGGTGGACGCGGCTGCGCTCCTCGATGTCCCAGTCGTTGCCGACCGTCGTGAAGTGCTCCTCGGCCACATCCCCCGAGGCGATGGCGTCCAGCGCCTGGATGACCGGGGCGATGCCGAGCACCTCGGCCACCGTGAGGTCGACGGTGAGGGGCAGGCTCTGCGGGAGATAGCCGAGCAGGCCCTTGACGGTCACGCCCCCGCGGTTCGGGCGGAGTTCGTCGGCGATCAGCCGGAGCAGCGTGGACTTGCCCGCACCGTTCGGTGCGACCAGGCCGGTCCTGCCGTCACCGACGGACCAGGACAGATCCTGGAACACCGGAGTGCCGTCGGGCCAGGAGAAGGAGAGATTCGAGCAGACGATGAAGGCTTCGGACATGAACGGAGGCCTCGCAGATGATGCGGGCACACAGAAGTGGCCCGGAGGATGCGGTGGTCAAGGCGTGGGGATACGACCACAGAGCCGCGCACGCTGGGTGCACCTCTGTGCCCGCTGACATCCGGATCACCCGGAGATGTCGTCGTCACCCGCCACAACCACGATTGCCTCTCCTATGCTGGACATCACTCGCACTTCACCCTACCAGAAGAGGCCGTTGCCGCCGGGCGGATATTGCCGCCTCCTATCCGCTGTCGTTAGCCTCGCTCTCGCACATTCGGTAAACACCGTTCCGTGAAAAGGAGTAGTCGTATGCAGACCGCAGACAAGGAACTCCGAGTCAAGAAGGCGTGACACCGCCCCGATTTCGTTTCCTTCGGCACAGCACTGGAAGTCACCGCCTACTTCGCCCGCGACTGACGCATCGTCGCAGGAAAGGACGGAGCAATGAGGGTGATCCTGCTCGGCACCGCCGCCGGCGGCGGATTCCCGCAGTGGAACTGCGCCTGCGCGCTGTGCGCCCGCTGCCACCGCGGCGAACTGCCCGCGCGTTCCCAGGAGTGCGCGGCCGTCAGCGGCAACGGACGCGACTGGTGGCTGCTCAACGCCTCGCCCGACATCCGCACCCAGCTCCTCGCGACCCCCGCCCTGGCGCCCGGCCCCGGCCCGCGGGAGACCCCCGTGCGCGGCGTGCTGCTCACCGACGCCGAGGTCGACCACGCCCTGGGGCTGACCATCCTGCGCGGCGGCGCGGGCCTGACCGTGCACGCCGCGCCCCCGGTGCTCGGCGCGCTCATGGCCGACCTGCCGCTGCGCGGCCTGCTGGACCGCTATGCGCCGTGGGAGTGGCGGAGCGGCACCGGCTTCGAACTGGCGGGCGGGCTCACCGTCACCGCGCACCCCGTCGGTGCCAAGGCCCCCAAGTACGTCGGCGATCCGGACCCCGACGCCCCCTGGGTGAGCGCCTACCGCGTCGAGGACCCGGCCACCGGCGGAGTCCTCGTCTACGCCCCCTGCCTGGCCACCTGGCCGGACGGATTCGACGACCTGCTGGACTCGGCGTCCTGCGCCCTGCTGGACGGGACCTTCTTCAGCGCCGACGAACTGGGGTCGGCCGTCCGCTCCGGGAGCGCCGGACAGTCCCTGATGGGCCATGTGCCGGTGACCGGCTCCGGCGGCAGCCTCGCGGCCCTCGCCCGCCACCCGGGACTGCGCCGCGTCTACACCCACCTCAACAACACCAATCCCCTTCTCGACCCCGCATCTTCCGCCAGTGCGGCGGTGCGAGGGGCGGGCGCGGAGGTCTTGGCGGACGGCAGCGAACTCGTCCTGTGAGCCGTGCACCCCCTCGTGGCCGGCACCGCCCGGCGCGCTCACGTTGGGGTACTACTTCGCGGGTTATCGGCAATTGTCCGCCGTGACACCGGCCCAACCTTTCCGGAACGAAGTTCCGTGTATTTCTTCAACACCGATGAACGCCCGATTCTGTGTACAGTGCAGGAGTCGGGATAAACGCATGCGGTGCGCCACGTCTGCGAATTTTGGGGGAGATGAGTCAGTGCACCTCTTTCATCCTGAATATCCATGGGCAAAGCTTGGGCAGGGCGCAAAGGGGGCGAAGGCGCGTTCGCCGTGGGCGCGGGAGCGGGCGTGGGCGCGGCTTTACCGCGGGTAGTGCGCCGGGGGTTCACGGGGTTTCGCCGGAGTGCCGCCAGGGCGCCGCCTCCGGGGCGCCGAACCCCGCGCGGCCTGAGGGCGTGTGACGCGACCCGGCCCGCGCGAGGAGCGGCTCTCGCTGTCACCACCTCGGCTGACCAGGCCATTTCACCCAGGCGACCCAGGATGAAAGAGGTTCAGTTACATGGCCGAACGCAGCGCACATCCCCTGGAATCCGAGCAAGAGGATTCCGACGCCCCGTCGGTCTCGGCGACTTTGACCAACTCCTTCCCCTCAGCGGTCGAGCCGGTGCCGGTCTCGTCGCTCGTGCCCGGCCTCTCCCCGCGTCTGCGAGGTGAGGACGCCGCGCACGTCGCCCGGCTGGCAGAGGTCGACGGACCGCTTCCGCCGATCGTCGTGGAGCGCGCCACGATGCGGGTGATCGACGGCATGCACCGCCTGATGGCCGCTTGGACGAAGGGCCAGGAGACCATCGAGGTGCGGTTCTTCGACGGTACGGCCGAGGAGGCGTTCCTCCTCGCGGTCCGGTCCAACATGGCGCACGGCCTTCCGCTTTCCCGGGAGGACCGCCGGGCCGCGGCGGTGCGTATCCTCCTCTCGTCCCCGCATCTTTCGGACCGCGCGGTCGCGCGCACCGCGGGTCTCAGCGCCAAGACCGTGGCGGGACTGCGGTCCACCCTGGGCGATGTGACACCGCGTCCACAGGCCCGTATCGGCAGGGACGGCAAGGTCCGGCCGTCCGACAGCGCCGAGGGCCGCAGAAGGGCCGCCGAACTGCTGGCGGAGCGCCCGCACGCCTCACTGCGCGAGGTGGCGCGGACGGCCGGCATCTCACCGGCGACGGTCAGCGACGTACGGAAACGGCTCGCCTCCGGCCGGGTCCCCGTGCCGGACCGGAACGTGCATACGAAGCCGTCGGCGGCCGGCACGAAGAGCTGTGCGACATCGCTGGGCAGGGCCGCCGAGGCGACCGTGAGCACCATCCGGCCGATACGGTCGGCAGCGATGTCCCCCATGGTCAAGCTGTTACGCGATCCCTCGCTGAGGCACAAGGAGAGCGGCCGTCAGCTGCTCCGGCTGCTGCGGCGCAGCGCCATGGAGCGGCAGGAACTGCTGAAGCTGGCCGAGGCGGTTCCCTCGCACTGCACGGATCTGGTGGCCGACCTGGCGAGGGAGTACGCGGGGATGTGGGCCGAGTTCGCGCAGGAGGTCGGAGAGACCGGCTGACCCTTCTCCACGCGGACCGCTGGACGCGGCCCGGGGCCACATCGCAGGATGCGTAGCGCTGATGGTGGCTGCCCGTCGAACAGGCTATCGTCTGACGCGTCGCTCGGGGTAGCCGCCGAGTTCACGATCTCAGCGGTCCTCCAGCCATGCCCGGCGGGTGTTCAACTGATGCAACGGTGCGGTTGAACACGTGGCGAGGCCGATACCGGCCCCGCCGCGTCAGCGGTCAGCGCGAGGCCGCCGACGGGGGAGGGGGAAGGCCCATCATGGGTGTTCAGTGGCTGGCGGGGTTCACCAGCGCGGTGATCAGCCCCTACGAGAAGCTCCGGTTCGACGAGCCGCGGGTGTTCCACGATCAGACGGTACGTCAGGTCCTGCGGATGGCCGGTGGCGGTGAGCAGGTGCGGGTGTGGCTCTCCAATCGGTACGGCCACGCCCCCCTCACCGTGGCCGACGCCCGGGTCGCGGTGCGCGGCGGCGCCGACCGGATCGAGGCGGCCACCGATACCGGCTTGCGTTTCGACGGCTCGGGGCACGTGACGGTGGAGCCGGGTGGCGAGATCGTCAGCGATCCGGTCGCCCTGCCGGTCCGGGCGGGCACCGACCTGGTGCTCAGCCTCTACCTGCCGGGGGACACCGGACCGGCCACCTACTCCCACACGACCGTCGAAACGGCCTACGTCGCGGACGGAAACCGGGCCGGTGCGACGAGCCTTCCCGGCGCCGAACAGGTCCAGGCCGGGTTCTATGTGACGGGTGTCGATGTGCTCGCGGAGCAGGACACGCCGCTCACCGTCGCGTTCGGGGACTCCTGGTTCGAGGGCTTCGGCACCACCCTGGGCGCCAACCGGCGCTCCGTCGACGCGCTCAACCGCCGGATGCGGCGCGGCTGGGCGGTCAACCAGGGCATAGGCGGCAACCGGCTGCTGACCGACGAGGTCGGCGAACACGCCCTGGCGCGCTTCGAGCGCGACGTGCTGTTATGCCGGGGCGCCCGGCACGTCCTGGTGCACTTCGGCCTGAACGACCTCGGCCTGCCCGGCATGCTCGGCCTGCCCCCGGTCACGGCCGGTGAACTGATCGCCGGATTCGCCGAATTGGCCGTACGGGCGCACGACGCCGGTCTCGCGATCCACACCGCGACCATGGGCCCCTACGCCGGAGCCGTCCACCCGGGCTGCAGCACGCCCGAGGGACTCGCCATACGGCGTGAGGTGAACGACTGGATACGCGCCAGCGGCACCTTCGACACGGTCTTCGACGTCGCCCGGGCCGTGGCGGACCCCGCCCGCCCGGACCATCTGCGTCCCGCGTTCGACGGCGGCGACGGCATGCACCTCAACGATGGCGGGGCGCGGGCGATGGCCGCGTCGGTCGATATCGACGCGCTCGGATGATGAGCGCCGGGCGCTGATGGCGCGGCTGCCATGCGGGTGGGGGCGGCGTCCGCGCCGGACGGCACCCCCACCCGCACGGCCACTACGCCGCGGCGCTCATCTCGGCATCTCGGTGGCCGTGCCGTTCAGCGACCCCGGGCCGTGCGCGACCCCGTTCACCGGACCGGTGGCCCGGGCGGGGCGCTCCAGGATGCCGCGGTCGTCGGGCGGGGTGTCCGCGGCGGTGGCGCCGGGCGGCGGGCCGGAGGTCTCGGCGGCGCTGTGGGAGCCGCCCTGACCCGCGGCGCCGTGCGCGGTCCCGCCGTGGCTGCCGTGGCCGCCGTTGGCGGACGGGGCGGAACCGTTGATCTTGTCGATCGCCTGCCGGGCCTGTTCACCGGGGGAGCGGGTCGTGGGCTGCGCCGAGGGCGACGGGGCGGGCGCGGGCTGGTTCCGTTCCAGCTGGGGCTTGGCGTGGGCGGCGGAGCTCATGGCCTGGGTGCGCAGCCGGTGGCTGATCGCCTCGTCCAGACTCACCGGCCGGTGCATCTGGGCGGCCAGCCGTCCGGCCTCCTGGCCCAGTGCGGAGACCACGTCCCACGGCAGATGGAGCACCAGGCGGACTTCGGCATCCCCGTCCGGGAGGGCTTGGATGGGAGGAGTGAACCGTTCACTCATGAGCTGGTCCTCCGTAGGGTTCTTCGGTCCACGCCCCGCATGCCAGGGCGCGTACAGAGCCATACGGAAAACCGCCGCGCCCCGTTCACCGTGAGCCGGACGGATCGGGGCGCCGCGTCAGGTACGCAGCAGGATCGTCACCGTTGCCAGGATCGCGGCCAGGACGAGCGCTGCCACACCATAGCCGACCCGCTGCGACCGCAGCCCCGGAATGAGCGCGTCGATGGCGATGCGGCCCGACCCGGTCAGCGCGAGCCCGGCCGCGCACACGCCGATGAGCAGCGGAAACTCGAAGCCGCCGAACAGGCCGAGATGCCAGGTGGCGGCGACGGCGTTGGCCATGCAGCCCGCCACGGCGGCCCCGGCCAGCGGGGTGAGCAGCCCCACCGCGAGCCCCAGCCCGCCCAGGGTCTCGGTGAGCCCCGCGATGAACGCCATCGCCCGGGGTGCCGGATAGCCGAGGTGGCCGAATTCCTCGCCGGTCCGGTAGAGCCCGAGCCCGCCCCACCAGCCGAACAGATGCTGCGACCCCCGCGCGGCGATGATCAGCCCGACCCCGAGCCGCACCACGAGCAGCCCGATGTCATGGGCGCGCAGCACGCCCGGGGCGCTCCGGGGGGAGGCATGGGCGGGCGTGCCCATCGGGGGAGTGTTCTCATCGTCGTAGTACGACATGGCGCCCTCGTCGGGTCGGGGTTCGGTGCGCGGCCACCGAGCCGGATAAGGGATATGTGCCTTATGTTCAACTCTGTCGCAATCAGGCCGCGGGTTCAATCCGTGCGCTCACCGCCCGGGTCGCGGCGCAGGCCGCGCCGGGCCCCGGCGGCGAGTGGCAGGGCGGCGGCCAGGCAGCTCACACCGGCCGTGGTCAGGGACGTCCCGGCGGCGGGAGCGCACAGGGCCACCCCGAGTCCGGCCGCGGCCGTGACGGCCGTCTTGGTCAGGCCGGACGCCTCGCCCGCCCGCTCCGGGCCCGCGGCCGCCTGGGTGGCGATGAGGGTCAGGGCGCCCGCCACCCCGAGGGCGGCCCCGCAGCCGGTGGCCAGCAGAATATAGCCCGGCAGCGATGCCGCCAGCGGCGCCGCGCACAGCCCGGCCCCGCCCAGGCCCAGGCACCCAGCCATCGCCCCGGCCGCCCTCGCCGGAGCGATCCGCCCGGCCAGCGGTCCGGCCACGGACATGGCCGCGGCGGGCGCGAGGAAGGCCGCCCCGGCGGCGGCCGCCGACAGCCGCCACGGCCCCTGCAGCGACATCGGCACCACGAAGAGGAAGACCACGGTCGCGGCATTGGCCACCGCACCGGCCGCGGTGAGCGCCACGAAGGGCCGGTTGCGCAGGAGCGCCGGGCTCACCAGGGGGTGCGGCGCCGCCCGTTCGTACCGTACGAAGACCAGGAACAGGGCGCCGGTCAGGGCCAGCGCGGTGGCCGTACGCCCCGACGCCCAGCCCCACACCGGCCCGCGATCGGTGACCACCGCGAGTGCGGCCACCGCCGAGGTGGCCGCGGCCAGGCCCTTCCCGTCCACCGGGCGCGGCCTGCGCGCGGCCCGGGGCTCCGCCGCCCGCGCCGCGCACCCCGCCGCGACCGCGGCGACCGGCACATTGAGCCAGAACACCGCACGCCACGACACGGCCTCGGTCAGCACCCCGCCCGCGAACGGCCCGCACGCCGTCGCGACGCCCCCGACGCCCATCGCCCACCCCAGGGCCCGCCCGCGCAGCGCGGGCGGATAGACGTGCGTCAGCAGTGCCAGCCCCACCGGCATGGCCAGTGCGCCGCCCGCTCCCTGGACGACCCGGGCGCCCACCAGCACCGGCAGCGACGGGCTGAGCGCGCACACCAGCGACGCGCCCCCGAATACCGCGAGGCCCGTCGTCAGCAGCGCGCGCCGCCCCAGCACATCGCCCAGCCGCCCGGCGCCCAGCATCAGCGAGGCGGCCGCCAGCAGATAGCCGCTGACCACCCACGGCAGCCCGGCACCGGCCCCGAGATCGCGGCCGATCCGGGGCAGCGCCGGATTCAGCGCGAAGGCGTCCAGCTGGACGCAGAACATGGCCAGCGACACGGCGGTCAGCGCCGCGCGCCGTACGGAAGCATCGCTCCGTACCGTCATCGGTCACTCCTCATCAGCACCACGGATGGGGACAGGGCAGGGGCTGAAGAGAGAAGAGAGAACGCGACGAGAAGCGCGACGAGAGGCGAGAGGAACGGGCGGACGGGACACACCCGGGGAAAACAGCGCCTTCAGGTGTCTTCAGGCGCCTTCAGTGGCGAGGCGGCAGCCGGTGCAGCTCCACGGCGGTCAGCCGTCCGGCCTCGACCGCGGCCGTCAGATACGTACAGTATGGCTGGCGGCGCCGGTCCGTGGGGGAACCGGGGTTGAGCAGCCGGAGCCGTCCGTCGGCCGAGGTGGAGTCCCACGGGATGTGGCTGTGGCCGAACACCAGCACATCCAGCTCCGGGAACCGCTGGGCGCAGCGCCGCTCACGCCCCTGCGCCGCGCCCGTCTCGTGCACCACCCCGAAGCGCAGCCCGCCCAGCTCCGCGTACGCCACCTCCGGCAGCCGCGACCGCAGCCCGGGCCCGTCGTTGTTGCCGTACACACCGATCAGCCGGGACGAGCGCGCCTCCAGCAGATCGAGGGTGGCGGTGTCGACCCAGTCGCCCGCGTGGATGACCACCTCGGCGCGCGCCACCCGGTCCAGCAGTTCGCCCGGCAGCTCCTTGGCCCGTCGCGGGAGATGGGTGTCCGACATCAGCAGAAGACGCACCCGCCGACCGTACCGTGTGGAGCGTCAGCCATCGATCACCGCAGAGGAGACAATGTGACCCAGCGCCCGCCGCTTCCCCCGTTCACCCGGGAGACCGCGGTCCAGAAGGTCCGTCAGGCGGAGGACGCCTGGAATTCCCGCGACCCCGCGAAGGTGGCCCTCGCCTACTCCGTCGACTCCCGCTGGCGCAACCGCACGGAATTCCCGCACAGCCGCCCCGCGATCGTCGACTTTCTGACCCGGAAGTGGGCGAAAGAGCTGGACTACCGGCTCATCAAGGAACTGTGGGCCTACGAGGGCCATCGCATCGCGGTGCGCTTCGTCTACGAATGCCAGGACGCCTCCGGCAACTGGTTCCGGTCCTTCGGCAATGAGAACTGGCAGTTCGACACCGACGGTCTGATGACACAGCGCCACGCGTCCATCAACGATCTGGCCATCACGGAGGCGGACCGCACGTTCCACTGGCCGCTCGGCCGCCGCCCGGACGACCACCCGGGACTGAGCGATCTGGGGTTGTGACCCGCCCGCGACAGAAATAATGTGCCAAGCAGACTATCGGAGAAGGGTGACGGCATGGCGGCAGAGGCGGCGGAGGACCGGTATCCGCGTCCGGTGGTGTCGGCCGCCGAGGCGGAGTGGATCTGGCGGCTGCTCTCGGTGCAGGCCCTGGAGAGCGGCACGAAACCGGAGACGGTACGGCTCGCGGTGATCGTGGGGCTGGCCCGGGCCAGCGGGGCCCGCTACGGCGGTCTGCTGCGCTGCACCATGTCGTCGCTCGACCTGGACGCGGGATGGGTGACCGTCGAACACGGCAAGCACCGGACCCCGCGCCGCCACGGCCTGGACGCCGGGACGATCCTGGTCCTGCGCCGCTGGCTGCTGGTGCGCAAGGAGCTGTGCACCGAACTGGAGGGCTCCATCCCGGACGCGCTGCTGCTCACCGTGCACCACACCCATGACAACGGGGTGACCGTCGCCGCCGGGCTGCCCATCACCCGGCAGGGGCTGGTGCTCTCCTGGCGCCGCTTCGTCCACCGTACGAACGCCCGTTACGCCGCGCGCCGCCCGCCGCTGCCGACCCGCTTCGAACAGGTCCGCCGGGTCTGGGACACCTGATGCCGGTGGGGGCGGGAGCGGGGAGAGCCTCCGCCCCCACCGGCCCGTTCACGCCGCGGGCGCCTCGGCGGCCCGGGCCGCCGTGACGACGAAGCGCGCTCGCGCCGTCGCACCGTTCACGGCCACCGCGAGGGTCGCCGTACCCGGGCGCAGCGCGGTGAGCTTCCCCGTGGCCGGATCGAACGCGGCGACATAGCGGCCCGGGTGCCGGGCACGGGACACATCGCCGACGTAGACGTGGGGCGAGCCGGTCCAGTCCGCGCTGAGCGGCCATCCCACCGGCACCGTACGGGCACCGGCCCCCTCGCCCTGGAGCACCGCCGCCGTGACGTCCGTATCCTGCCCGGTGCGCAGCTCGGCCGGTGTGGTGACCGTCAGCCCGTCCACATGGGCCCGGGTCCGCACCGACACCCAGTCGGGGCCGCCGGTCCACGGCGCCTGGCGCGCCGCCGCCCGCTGCCGTGGCGAGACGTGGTCGACGCCCACCGTCGACCAGCCGGTGAAGCCGCCCTGACCGGGCGGGGTGGCCGGGTTCTTGCCCGCGTTGCCGTTGATCAGATACGGGACGCCGTCCACCCGCGAGGCGTGGAACGTGCCCACGTGGCTGCCGATGAACGCCGCGCCCTTGCCCGTCGTACGGCGGAAGTCGGCCAGCCAGTTCTCCAGCAGCGCGGCCTCCTTGCGGTCGCCCAGCTGGCTGCCCTGCTGCGGGGTGGGGTCGCGCGGCGGGACGTGTTCGATCACCATGACCGAGCCGATGGCCGGATCGGCGGCGGCCGCGTCGAGCTGCTCGCGCATCTGCTTCATCTGGTCGAAGCCGCCGCCCCGGAGCCGCAGGCTCGATGTGTCGAGGGTGAGGAACCGGGTGCCCCGGTGGTCGAACGTGCGGTGCGCGGGGCCGAATTCGGCGGTGAAAGTGGCGATCGAGCCGCCCATCACCTCATGGTTGCCCGGCACGTAGTACCAGGGCAGCGCGTCGCCCAGCTCCTCGGTGAGCACGCGGCGGGCGAAGGCGAGGTCGGCGGGGGACCCCTCGTCGACCAAGTCGCCGTTGATGACCAGGAAGTCGGGCTTCGCCGCCCGGATCTCCCGCAGGGTGCGGCGGGCCTGGGCCACGATCGGGCTGTCCGGGGCGCGGGCCACGAACTGGGCGTCCGACATCACCGCGAACCGCCAGTCGCGGCCCTCGGTGCGCGCGGCCGTGGCGATGAGCGGATCGGGGCGTACGTCCTCCTTCGGCAGGTCGACGTCCGGCGGGACCTGGGCGGTGAGGTCGTCGAGGGTGACCTGCCCCGTGTACTGGCGCGTGGCGCCCGTCTCCGCGAGGTAGAAGCGGCTCACCTTCAGCGGATACGCGACCCCGGCCGGGACCGCGAAGTCGACATGTCGCCAGCCGGTCCAGGTGACGTACGGGCCGCGCAGCAACTGGTCCGAGCCCGCGGCGTCCTTGAGGTGGAGGGTCGGCCACGCCCCCTTGCCGTCGCCCTTGATCCACAGGCCGAACGACTGCGGCTGGCCGTCCACCGCGATCGGCTCCGGCGGGGTGACATAGGCGGCGCGGGTGGCGGTGGACTGGCCGAAGTCGTAGGTCAGCTCCAGCCCGGTGCCGCTGTGGCCGTCGGGCGTGGCCTTCGCCGAACCGGAGGCGCGGGCCTGGCTGAACGTCCACTGTCCGGCGTCGTCGAAGGACGCCTCCGGGCGGTCGGTGAGGCCGACGGTGACAGCGAGGGCGGTGACGGTGCCGCCGACCGCGACCTTGATCTGGCCCGCGGCCCGGTCGCCGCGGGCCTTGACGGTGAAGTTCCCGGTCGCCCGGTCCGGGGCGATGTCGAACAGCGTGTGGTCGTAACTCAGCCGTACGTCGGACGGCTCGATGGGTGCGCTGGTGCCGTGTGCGTCCAGGCCGACGACCCCGAAGCTGCCGGTGGACCCCGCGTCGGCGATGCCCAGCAGCCGGGTGGTGGGCTGAATCCGGTCCAGTTCGTCCAGCACGCTCAGCCTGAGCGAGCCGTGGGCGGCGCCGCGCCGTGCGACGACCGCCGTGTCGCCGCCGTGGCGCGCGGTGAACGTACCGTCGGCGCCGACCCGTCCGACCCGGGGGTCGGCCGCTCGCCAGTGCGGTGAGCCCGTCGCCGGGCCGTACGTCTCGTCGTAACCGGCGGCGGTGAGACGGCGGGTCAGCCCCGGGAACACCCGCTCCGGGTGGCCGCCCCGGACCGGATCGACGGTGGGCGCGTCGGCCGCGCCGGTCGCCGTCCCGACCCGGAAGCCCCGCAGCCGGCCGCTGCCGTCGGGGGCGGTGAAGGCGAGGCCGTTGGGCACGGGCCGTTCGCTGCCGTCGGACGGGCTGTTCTCCACCCGGCCCGTGTCGCTGCCGGGTTCGCGGGCGAGGAGCGTGGACGAGCCGCCGCCGTCGAGGTTGAGCGCGCTGTAGGAGCCCGCGTCCTTCATCATCCGGCCCAGCTCGGTGAGGGTGACCCCGCCGCTGTCCGCCTGTCGCCCGTCCACGGTGAGGATCTGCATCGTCCGGCCGTCCCGGGAGAAGCCGACGGCCGTGCGCGGCGCCGCGGTGTTGTTGCCCTCGCCCTCGTGGCCGACCGGTTCGCCGTCCACGACGAGGAGTTCACGGCCGCCGACCGCCGTGCGCGGGGTGTCGCCGCTGTCGGTACGGGGCCGGAACTCCCATGACACCGCGTCGCCGACCGCCAGCCGGGTGAGCGCGTCCGCCCCGGTGTCGCGGCCGAGCAGCACGGTGGCGCCCTCCGGGATCGCCCCCTTGCCGGGCGCTCCGGCCGCCGCGGTGACCTTGCCGTCCACGACCGTGACCTCGGCGGTGCGCTGTGCCCCGTCCACGGTCTGCGCCCGGTCCGCCTCCCCCCACTGGGCGTTGTACGCGCCGATGCCGCCTCCCGGGACGTTGGCGGCGTTGACCGCGGCGAGCGGACGCGGGCCGTCCGGGAGGGTCAGCGTGCCGTCGAAATACAGCTGGAGGACGCGCCCCGCGGCGGCCGGACCGATGCCGACCGCCCTGCCGGAGCCGGACGCGGCGGAGTTGACGATCCGGCCGTCGCCGATGCCGGTGCCCTCGGGGGCACCGGTCTGGTTGATGTCGAAGAAGTCACCGTTGATCGCGGCGACCGTGCGGCGCCCCGGCCCGGCGTCGTGCTCCTGGGCGAGCCGGGAGACGGGCTCGCGGCGGGCGACCTTGTCCGGGTGCAGATAGTCGACCTTCGCGGAGCCGGTGAGGTCCACCGAAAGCGCGTCGGCCCGCAGCCACTTGTCCGACTCCAGCCGGTCGTACGAGGTCAGCTTCACGCCGGGGGCGACGGGCCGCGAGGTGCGGGCGGTCTGGATGCCGTCGCCGTCGGCGACGGACCGTGCCCCGGACGAGGGGCCGGTGGCGGCCGGTGGATTGACAGCGGCCGGTGGGGCGACCGGCCGCAGCATCTCCGAGGAGGCGCGGGGGAGGGGGTCGGGCGCCGGGACGGGATTGCCGTCGGCGGCGGCCTGACCGACGGCACCCAGCATGAGGGCGGAGACGGCGGCCAGCGCCGTCAGGGGTCTGGTGAACGCGACAGGAGGCATGGCAACTCCCAGGGGCCATGGAACGCGCGTGGTTCCCACGCACAGCGCCCCAGCATCGCCACAGAGGTGACGGCGCGCCAGAAGGCGTCGGCGACATCATGGCGAACAAACGCCGCGCGGCCGCCGCCGACGGGGCGCGTCAGGGCAGAGTCACTCCGTCCACGTACATCCACGCGCCCCCTTCGCGCGTGAAGCGGCTGTTCTCGTGCTGCTCGCCCGCACGCCCGCCCGCCACGTAATGCGCGCGGAACTCCACCGTGCCCGCCGAGTGGAACGCACTGCCGTCCGTCGTGCCCAGGATCTCCAGCCGCACCCAGCGCGGCCCCGGGTCGAGTTCGAGCCGGGGCGGCCGGGTCGTGGAGTGCCAGGTGCGGAGCAGATACGCCTCGTCCCGCACCGCGAAGGCGCTGTAGCGGGAGCGCATCAACTGTTCGGCCGTGGCCGCCCGCGACTCGCCCCGGTGGAGGCGGCCGCAGCAGTCGGCGTACGGCGCGGGCAGTCCGCAGGGGCAGGTCACAGGGGCGGTACGGGAGGTGCGTCGGGACATGCGTCCATTCTGACGTCTCGGGCGGGCGTCCCAGGCGGGCGTCTCGGGTCTGGCGTCTCAGGCGGGCGTCAGCCGCAGCGGTTCGACGCGCTTGATGACCAGGCCGTAGGTGAGGGCGCCGACCACGCACAGCGCGCCGGACAGCATCAGCGGTGCGACGAACGAGTGGTTGAAGAAGCCCAGCAGCAGTCCGGTGGTGGTCGAGCCGAGCACACCGGCCAGGTTGGACGCGAAGTTCTGGATGCCGCCCAGCGAGGCCACATGGCGCGGGGTGGGCGCGACATCGGCGGGCAGGCTGGCCACCGAGGCGGCGGAGAAGGCCAGGCTGGCGTAGCTGACGGACAGCAGCGTAAGGGCCCACATGGCGCTCGGGACGAGCACGGCGAAGGCGATGACCGAGGAGAACAGCATCCCGCACACCAGACAGGTCTTGCGGGCCCGGGTCACCGACCAGCCGCGGCGCAGCAGGGTGTCGCTGGTCCAGCCGCCGAGCAGACTGCCGCCGATGGCGACGACGCCGGGCAGGGCGCCGTAGAAGCCGAGCTTGAGCAGGTCGAAGCCGCGGGCGTCGACGAGGTAGCTGGGGAACCAGGTGATGAAGAAGTAGATGACGTAGTTGAGGCAGAAGAAGCCGATCATCATGCCCCAGACCGTGCGGTACCGGAACAGATCGCGCCAGCGCACCGCTGGCTCTTCCGGCCCCGGCTGCCCGGCGGTGTCCTCGGCCGGGGCGTCCTCCAGCCGGGCGCCGCCCGCCGTGACGTAGGCGCGCTCCTCGGCGCTGAGCCCCCCGGCCGCCGAGGGCTCGCGGTACGCCTTCAGCCACAGCGCGACCCACAGCAGGGCGACCCCGCCGGTGACCCAGAACGCCATCCGCCAGCCCTGCCAGGCGATCAGCGCGGTCACCACCGGGGCGGCGACCGCGGTACCGGCGCGGGCGCCGTTGTCCCAGACGCTGTTGGCCAGCGCCCGTTCCCGGACCGGGAACCAGCGGGAGACGGACTTGGCGCACGAGGGGTACGCCGGTGCCTCGCCCGCGCCCAGCGCCAGCCGCGCGACCAGCAGGCTGCCGATGCCCCGGACGAATCCGGTGGCGATGGTGACCACCGACCAGAGCAGCCCGCCGAGCGCGAACATCTTCTTCTCGCCGTACCGGTCGATCAGCGCCCCGGCGGGCAGCTGGCCCAGCGCGTACGTCACGAAGAACATGCTGAGGATCACGCCCTGCCACTCGGGGCCGATGTGCAGGTCATCGGTCATATAGGGCAGGGAGATGGAGATGGTGGCGCGGTCGACGTAGTTGACGGTCATGCCCAGGAAGCAGAGGAAGGCCATCAGCCAGCGGGTGTTGTGCCGCAGGCCGCGCGGGCGCGGTGGCGCGGAGGCGGCGGCGGAGGCGGTCTCGTCCTGGGGTGGGGTGTCGGTCGCGGGGGCGACTCTGGGGGTCTTCACGGCGGCTCTCCTTATGAAGCGGTGGTGCGTAAGGTCAGCGCGTCCCGGCGCCGGAGGTCAGCTCCGCCTCCACGGAGGTGACCAGGGAGGTGTCGTCCGCGAGGTCGTCGGCGCCCAGCAGGCTGAGCAGGCGGCGCACGGCGTCCCGCGCGGGCCGGGCGTCCCAGGCCCGGCGCAGCGCTTCGGCCTCGGGGTCGTCCAAGGGGTGGTCTCGGGTGACGCGGGCCCAGGCGGCGAGGGCCGACGTCAGCTCCGGGGCGTCCCGTCCGGCGGCGCGCAGCTCGCGCAGCGGTGCCAGCCACCGTTCGGGAATCTTCAGCGATCCGTCCATGGCGATCTGCCGTATCCGGTGGTGCATGGCGGGGTTGGCGAACCGGACGACGAGGCTGTCGATGTATCCGGCCAGGTCCAGGCCCTCGGCGGGCGGCAGGCTCTGCGCCGCCTCCGCGCAGTAGGCGCGCACGGCCGCCTCGCCCCAGGGCGTGGCGAGGACGTCGGCCACGGTCTCGTGGCCCTCGGCGAGGCCTCGGTAGGCGATGAGCGAGTGGGCGCCGTTGAGCAGCCGGAGCTTGGCGGACTGGTACGGGGCCACATCGGCGACGAACCGGGCGCCCGCCTCCTCCCAGCGCGGGCGGTCGGCGGCGAAGATGTCCTGGAGCACCCACTGGGTGAACGGTTCGCCGGTCACCGCGCCCTCGTCCGCCACGCCGAGCGCACGGGCCGCGGCCGCGCGGTCGGCGCCGGTGGTGGCGGGCACGATGCGGTCGACGACGGTGGCGGGGAAGGCCACCGAGCCGGTCATCCAGTCCAGGAGGCGGTCGCGCTCGTCCCATGCGCTGGCTTCCACGAAGTCCCGCACCAGCCGCCGCAGGACCGCGCCGTTGCCCGCCATGTTGTCGCAGGACACGACCGACAGCGGCGCACCGCTCGCCCGCAGCCGGGCGCGCAGCCCCGCGGCGAGCTGCCCGACGACGGTCGCGGGGGCGGCGGCGCCCGCGAGGTCGGCGCGGACGGAGGGGTCCTCCAGCGCCAGCCCGCCGCCCGCCGGGTCGCGCCGGTAGCCCTTCTCGGTCACGGTGAGCGTCACCACCGTGACGTCCTCCGAGGCGATCAGTCCGAGCAGCCGCGCGCCGTCGTCCGCGGCGTGCAGCACCTCGGTCACCGCGCCGACCACCCGGGTGGCCGGGCCCTCGGGCCGTCGCTCGGTGAACGAGTACAGCCCGTCCTGCGGACGCAGCGCCTCCACCACCGCCCGGCTGCGCTGGGTGACCCCGGCGATGCCCCATCCGCCGCCGTGCGCCGCCTCGGCGGCCTCGGTGGCGAGCGCCTGGTGGGCGCGGTGGAAGGCGCCGATCCCCAGGTGCACGATCCGCGGGCGCAGCGCCCGCGGATCGACCGGCGGGCGGCACGCGGCCGGTACGGCGGGCAGGGTGGCCAGGGACAGCCGCTGTGTCGTGCTCACCAGTCGTGCACCGACCCGTCGGTACGGCGGCTCACCGGCAGGTACTTCGGGTCGTACGGGAAGCGGGCGGCCGCCTCCTCGTCCAGCTCGATGCCCAGGCCCGGCGCGCCGGAGGGGTGCAGCGCGCCGTCGCGCAGCTCGTAGGAGGGCCGGAACACCTCATGGGTGAGCGGGTCGTGCGCCATGTACTCCTGGATGCCGAAGTTGGGCACGGTGACGTCGAGGTGGACGGCGGCGGCCATGCTCACCGGCGACAGATCCGTGGCGCCGTGCGAACCGGTGCGCACCTGGTACAGCTCGGCGAGGTGGAAGATCCGCCGCAGATGGGTGATGCCGCCCGCGTGCACGACCGAGGCGCGGATGTAGTCGATGAGCCGCTCGGTGATGAGCTGCTGGCAGTCCCAGATGGAGTTGAAGACCTCGCCGACCGCGATCGGGGTGGTGGTGGACTGGCGGATCTGGCGGAAGGAGTCCTGGAGTTCGGCGGGGGAGGGGTCCTCCATCCAGAACAGCCGCAGATCCTCCACGCCGCGGCCGAACCGCCCCGCCTCGGTGGGGCTGAGCCGGTGGTGCACGTCGTGCAGCAGGTGGAAGCCGAAGCCGAACCGCTCGCGGACCGCTTCCAGATAGCGCGGTGCGAAGTCCAGATACGCCTCGGTCGACCACGGCTGCTCCTCGGGCAGCGCGCCGGTGGCGGGCTCGTAGACGGTGGCGACCGTGCCGTGGCGGATGCCGTAGGTCCCGGGCGAACCGGGGACGGCGGCCTGGGCGCGGATCGCGCGGTAGCCCATCTCCTGGAACTGGGCGATGTCGTCGAGCAGCTCGGGGATGTCGCCGCCGCTGGCGTGGCCGTAGACCATGGCGCCTTCGCGGGCCTTGCCGCCCAGCAGGTCGTACACCGGCATCCCGGCGACCTTGCCCTTGATGTCCCACAGCGCGGTGTCGACCGCCGCGATCGCGGTCATGGTCACCGGGCCGCGGCGCCAGTACGCCCCCTTGTAGAGGTACTGCCACGTGTCCTCGATACGGGCGGGGTCGCGGCCGATCAGCAGCGGTACGAGGTGGTCCCGCAGATAGGAGGCGACCGCGAGTTCGCGCCCGTTCAGCGTCGCGTCACCGAGCCCGGTCACACCGTCGGACGTGGTCACCTTCAGGGTCACGAAATTGCGACCGGGAGAGGTGACGATGACCGTCGCCTCCGTGATCGTGGCCATGCGTGTGTGCTCCTCACTGCACCGGCTCCGGGGTGGAGCCCGGGCTATTGGTCGGCTACCATACAAGTACGTCAGCAAGGTGGGTCAAGGGTTGGGAAGGGGTCGGATGGCATCGGCGGAGGGACTGCACGCGGCACGCTCCCGGGGGCGCAACACCCGGCAGCTCGTCCACGAGGTGCTGCGCTCGCGCATCGTCGGCCTGGAGCTGGCCCCCGGCTCGGCCGTGTCGGAGAACGATCTGGCGGCCGAGCTGGGCGTCAGCCGCACCCCTGTCCGGGAGAGCCTGATCCTCCTCGCCGACGAGGGCCTCGTCGACATCTATCCGCAGATGGGGACGTTCATCTCGCGCATCCGCGAGCGCGACGTGGCCTCCGCCCAGTTCATCCGGGAGGCGCTGGAGTGCGCGGCGCTGCGGGACGCCGTCGGCAAGGCCACCGCGCGCGATGTGGCCGAGCTGCGGGTGCTGCTCATCGCGCAGGAGGAAGCCGACGCGCAGTCGGACATGGCGGGCTTCTTCCAGCTGGACGAGCAGTTCCACGCCCGGCTCATGGCGGTGAGCGGACACGGCTCGGCGTGGCCCGTGGTCAGCCAGGCCAAGGCCCAGCTGGACCGGGCCCGCCGCCTCTCCCTGCCGCTGACCCAGCAGATGTCCCTGCTGATCGGCCAGCACCGCGAGGTGGTCGACCTGCTGGAGGAGGGCGACCTGGACCAGGCCGACGGGGCGCTGCGCTCGCATCTGCGGCTGGTCTTCAGCGATGTGGAGAAGATCCGGGCCAAGCATCCGGAGCTCTTCAGCGACCAGGACGCCCCGCTCCGGCCGCGCCGGGAGAGCCCCCGGCGAACCGACGCCCACGGGGGCTGAGAACACGCCCGAGCACACGGCCGAGAACACGGCCGAGGGGCGGGCCCGGAACCGGACCCGCCCCCCCCGTGACCTGATGAACCTGTCCGGCTCAGCGCTTGGTCTTGATCCGCATGAACGTGACCGAGTCCGCCGGGAAGGTGTACGTGAAGGTGTCCGCCACCGCGTCGAGCTTCGACCGGACCGGCTTGACCGGCTGCTCGGAGGCGGTGTTGACCGCGTCCGGGTCGCCCTGGAGCGTGGTCAGCCGCGCCGTCCGCGCCACCTTCCGGCCGCCCAGGTCTCCCAGGTCGATACGGGTGCGGGCGGCCGTGCTCTGCGCGTTGACGACCTTGACGATCAGCTCACCGGTGGACTTGTCCCGCGTCACCACCTGGCGGAACGGTTCGGCCACCTTGTCGTCGGTGAAGCCGCCCCACTTCTTCCCGTCCAGGTACAGCGTCACCTGACGGCCGCGCACCTCGACGCGGGCGTCGTAGGTCCGCCCCGTCTCGATCTTCGTGGCGTCCTCGGCCATCGTCTGCTTGGCGCCGCCCACCGCCTTCTCCACGGCGGAGCGGGTGTTGCCCCAGCCGCCGAGGTTCCACCAGTAGTAGTTGCCGGTGTCCTTGACCCCGAACGCGATGAGGAAGCCCTCCTTGCCGGACTTCTTCGTCGCCTTCACCTTCAGGTCGTAGTCGCGCCACGCCTTGTCGCCTGCCGTGACCATGGTGTCCTCGGCTGCGGCGTCGGACTGGACGTACGCCCCGTCCCGCACCGACCACGACCCCTTGCCCGCGGCCTTGGTCCACTGTGCGTCGTCGCCCGAGAAGTCGTCGCTCAGCAGCGTCGAACCGTCCGCGGCCCTCACCTCGACGTCGTCGTACGCCGCGCTCGTGGCCCAGGTCGACAGGCCGACGGCGCCGCTGATCGGCTCGCTGGGGGCGGAGGTGGCGGACGCCTTGCTCGGCACCACCTCGTCCCCGACGTTGTTCATGAACAGCTTCTGCGTCTCGTAGCTGGTCGAGCCCCAGGAGGCGGAGTTGTTGAACCAGATCATGTCGGGCCGCCACTGCGTCGCGTCCTCGTGGGCGAGCAGCGGCGCGTACGAGGCCAGCTTGACGACGTCGGCGTTTCGCTCCAGGCCCGTCATGAACGCGGCCTCGGTGAGCGCGTTGTGCCACTTGTTGTCCTGTGAGGCGTACTCGCCGAGGAACACCTTCGGGCCCGAGCGGTCGTAGGTGTCGTAGCGCTCGTTGTTCTCCAGGAACCACTGCGGGCTGTTGTAGTAGTGCTCGTCGACCATGTCCACGCCCGCCGCCCGGTTCAGCGCCCAGGCCCGGTCGAAGGTCTGCCCGCTGTCGTCGGGACCGGAGTTGCTGATCACCGTGATGTCGGGGTACTCGGCCTCGATGGCCTTGCGGAACTCGGTGAACCGCGCGAAGAACTCGTCCGGCAGGTTCTCCTCGTTCCCGACCTCCAGATGGGTCAGGCCGAACGGCTTCGGATGGCCCATCTTCGCCCGCAGCTTGCCCCAGGTCGAGGTCACCGGCCCGTTGGCGAACTCGATGAGGTCCAGAGTGTCCTGGATGTGGCGCTTCAGCAGCGCGGGGTCGTCGGTGGCCTTGTTCTGGCCGCAGCCGGTGACCAGCGCGGGCACCACGGGGAGGGCCATCGCGCCGATGTCCTCGGCGAACCGGAAGTATTCGTAGTAACCGATGCCGTAGGACTGGTTGTAGCCCCAGAAGTTGGCGTTGACGGCGCGCTGCTCGACCGGGCCGACGGTGTCCTTCCACTGGTAGGACCGCTTGCGCGGCCAGTCGGGCGCCTCGTACGCCTCATGGCTGCCGGTGTTGACCAGACAGCCGCCCGGGAAGCGCAGGAATCCCGGCTTCAGTGCGGCGATCTTCTGCGCGAGGTCCTTGCGCATGCCGTTCGGGCGGTGCTTGTAGGTGTCGCGGGGGAAGAGCGAGACCATGTCGAGCCGGAGCGTGCCGCTGCCGCCCGCGGCCACCGTGAGCCGTCCGGCGGCGCTGGAGGTGGCGGCGGTGAGGGTTCCGGTGTACTTGGTCCAGCGGTCGCCGCGCACGGTGGCGCGGAGCGGACGCGCGAGCGCGTCGCCGCCGGAGCCGTCGCCGAGGCCGATGGTCAGCGGTGTTCCGGAAGCCTGGTCGGTGCGCGCCCATACCGAGAAGTCGTAAGCCTCGCCCGCCTTGACGGCCATCCCGGTGGTGTAACCGGAGTTGGTCACCCCGTACCGGGCGGCCGATCCGCCGGTGCCGCCGAGCGTCAGCCGCAGATAGCGCCGGTTGCGCTCGTTGAGCCTGCCGTCGTCGTCCACGACCTTGGCCTCGCCGGTGCCGCCGCCGGTCGCGGCCTCGGACCACGCGGTCATGGGGGTGTACGAGGCGTGGTCGGCGGGGTCGTACTCGAAGGACCGGTTCTGGACCAGCTCGGCGTACAGACCGCCGTCGGCCGCGCGGTTGATGTCCTCGTAGAACACCCCGTACATCGAGTCGTCGATCGCCGGGCCCTTGGCGGCCGGATCCACGGAGAGCGTGTAGTCGGTGGCGTCCGCCGCCGTGTGCGCGGGAGCGCCGGTGGCGGCTGTGGGGAGGGCGGTGACGGTACCGGCGAGCAGGGCGCCGATGGTGAGGCCGAGTCTCCAGCGTGTGCGGGGCATGCGTCTCCCGTTCCGAATCTCGTCGTTCGAAATCCCGTACGTCGCTCAGAACTTCGAACGAAAGATATGGGGGAGGGCAGGGCGCGTCAACGCCATGGACCAACGCAGTGCACTTGCCCCTACGCGCCCCGAAGGTGGGAGAGGAGGCCGTCGGCCGCCGGGTAGGGGCGCTCCTCGGGGAGGCGTTCGGCCGCCGCGTCGAGGCTGCCCGCCCGTACGAGGGCGTGGACCTCACGGGCCAGGGGCGTGACATCGGTGATCGACACCGTCCACTCGTCCGCGTACCGGCGCGCCGCCTCGCCCGCCAGGCCGAGCTGGAGGGAACGGTAGGGGAGCGGCCGCAGGTGGAGGTCGCGCTCCGGGTCCCACTGGACGCGGGTGGGGGACCGGTGGAGTTGGCGCTTCCAGGCGGCCTGGTCGGGGTGGAGGCCGCGTACGTAATGGGAGAGGCAGGCGTTGCGCAGCGCCCACGCGAAGCCCTCGTGGGTGATCTCGACGGCCAGGACCGTTTCCTGGCCCTCCTTCAGTCCCCAGCCGCAGCGGTACATCATCCACAGGAACGACGGTTTGATCCAGGTCATCCGGTCCCGCTTCCAGGAGGAGGGGAACCGGCCGTCGCGGGCGGCGGGTTGGCCGATGTGCGGGGCGTAGGCCTGGTAGACGGTGACCGTGGTCGGGGTGTGCCGGGCGCGGATCTGGTGGGACTGGTGTTCCATGGTCGGCAAGCGTGGCGGGGACGGCGGCGTCCGGCCACCGAATTTTCAGCGTCGGCGCGGGTCTTCCGCCGTCCGGCGCCGGGTGGCGTCGAGGGTGCCGAGCAGCGAGAGCGCCTCGGCGCCGGGGCTGCCGGGCTCGGCGTGGTAGATGACGAGTCGCTGTCCGGGCGCGTCGCGGACGTCGAAGGCCTGGTAGGTGAGGGTGAGCGGGCCGACGTCGGGGTGGTCGAGCTGTTTGGCGTCGCGAGTTTTGCCGCGCACGGTGTGGCACCGCCACAGCGCGGAGAACACCGCGCTCCGCTCGGTCAGGGTGTCGATGAGCGCCCGCAGCCGGGGGTTGTCGGGATCGAGGCCGGTCGCCTCGCGCAGGTTGGCCACGGTGGCCTGGGCGGTCCAGTCCCAGTGGGGGTAGAAGTCCCGGGCCGCGGGGTCGAGGAAGGTCATACGGGCGAGATTGTCGGCGGGGTCGAAGGGCGAATACAGGGCCTCGGCCAGCGTGTTGGCGGCCAGGATGTCCAGGGCGCCGTTCAGGACGAAGGCCGGGGTGTGGGGGTAGCCGTCCATGAGCTGCCGCAGCGCCGGACTCACCACGTCCCGCCGCGCGGCCGGGCGGTCGTTCGACGCGGTCCCGGCCAGCCGGTGGAGGTGGGCGCGGGCATCGGCGTCGAGGCGCAGGGCGCGGCTGAGGGCATCGAGGACCTGGGCCGAGGGGTGGCGTTCCCGGCCCTGTTCGAGCCGGGCGTAGTAGTCGGCGTTCACTCCGGCCAGTACGGCGACCTCCTCGCGCCGCAGCCCGGCCACTCTGCGGAGGCCGTAGCTCGCCATCCCGGCGTCTTCGGGCCGCAGTGCGGCGCGCCGGGTGCGCAGGAAGTCCCCCAGGGCGTTGTCGGACATGAACCCAGGCTAGAGGGGCCGGTTCCGGCGTGCCTGGGTGTGCCGCACCCAGGCAGCACACGTCCTGGCCGATGCCATGGCGGGATGCCCAGACTCGGTGGCGGACAGCGGCACTCCGCACAACGAAAGGGAACGCACATGAGTGGACGGCGACTTGACGGCAAGGTCGTACTGATCACCGGCGCGACGGGCGGAATCGGCGCGGCGACCGCCGAGCTGTTCGCCCGCGAAGGCGCGCGGCTGGTCCTCACCGACGTGGCCCGCGACCCCCTCCGCGCACTGGCGCGGCGCGTCGAGGAGACCGGCGGGGAGGTGGCCACCGCGGTGCTGGACGTCTCCTCCGCCCGGGAATGGGACGCGGCGATCACCACCGTGCGCGAGCGGTTCGGCACGCTGGACGTGCTCGTCAACGTGGCGGGCATCGTGGACTGGCCGGGCATCGAGGACACCGAGGAGGACACCTGGGACCGCGTCATCGACATCAACCAGAAGGGCAGCTGGCTCGGGATGAAGGCCGCCATGCCGCTGCTCCGCGCCACCGGCAACGCATCGGTGATCAACACCTCGTCCGTCCTCGGGATCGTCGGCAGCGGAGCGGCCGCCGCGTACCAGGCGTCCAAGGGCGCGGTGCGGCTGCTGAGCAAGACCGCCGCCGTCGAATACGCCCGTCAGGGCGTGCGGGTGAACTCCGTCCACCCCGGTGTCATCGCCACGCCGATGATCCGGGACATCCTGGACGAGCAGGGCGACCAGCAGCCGGACATCGTGCGCACCCCCATGCGCCGCGCGGGCCGCGCCGACGAGATCGCCTCCGCCATGCTCTTCCTCGCCTGCGACGAGTCCTCCTTCGTGACCGGCACCGAGCTGGTGGTCGACGGCGGCCTCACCGCCCACTGACTTCCGGAAAGGACCGGCGAAGAGAGCGGCGAAGGCGACCGGTGAAGCCACCATCGCGCCGTGTGTACGGTGATCGCATGCCTGACCTGCCGCACCGTCCCGAGCCGTTCCTCCAGCAGACCGACCCCGCCGCGCTCGACGACCTCCGCGCGCGGCTGCGCGCCACGCGCTGGCCGGACGCGCCCGAGGACGCCGGGTGGTCGCTCGGGACCGACCTCGGCCACCTCCGCGAACTCGTCGGCTACTGGGCGGACGAGTTCGACTGGTCGGCCCAGGAGGTGCAGCTCGCCCGGCTGCCCCGCTTCCGCGTCCGGCTCGGCGGCCTCGGCATCCACTTCGTGCACGCGCGGGCGGCCGCCACACCGGCCGGGAACGCCCTGCCGCTGGTCCTCGCCCACGGCTGGCCGGACTCGTTCTGGCGGTACGCGAAGGTCATCCCGCTCCTCACCGACCCCGGTGCCCACGGCGGCGACCCCGCCGACGCGTTCGACGTGGTCGTGCCCGACATGCCGGGCTACGGGTACTCCGACCGCCCCAGCGGCCCGCCGCTCGACTCCATCGCCGTCGCCGGGCTGTGGGCCGAGCTGATGGACGTCCTCGGCTACGAGCGGTTCGGCGCGGCGGGCGGGGACATCGGCAGCCATGTGAGCCGCTACCTCGGACTCGACCACCCCGACCGGGTCGTGGGCGTCCACCGCATGGACGGCGGGCTCCCCGTGTTCACCGGCGACCGGGCGGACCTCACGCCCGAGGAGCGCGCCTGGTTCGAGTCCACCATGACCTGGGGCGCGACCGAGGGCGCCTACGCCGCCCTGCACCGTACGAAGCCCCAGACCGCCGCCTTCGGGCTCACCGACTCACCGGCCGGGCTCGCCGCATGGATCGTCGAGAAGCTGCGGGCCTGGAGCGATTGCGACGGCGACATCGAACGGAGCTTCACCAAGGACGAGATCCTGACGAACGTCATGCTCTACTGGCTCACCGGGACGATCGGCTCCTCGATGCGCATGTACGCCGCGAACGCCGCGATCCCGCCCGAGCAGCACGCCCGCCGGGTCGACGTGCCGTCCGGCTTCTCGCTCTTCCCCGGCGACATCGTCCGCCCGCCACGGGCGTGGCTCGACCGCACGGCGAACGTGGTGAGCGTGACCGAGCCCCCGCGCGGCGGGCACTTCGCGCCGTTCGAGGAGCCCGAGCTGTACGCGGAGGAGCTGCGCGCGTTCTTCCGCCCCTACCGGACGGCGGCGGGCTGAGCCCAGATGCGTTGGCCATGGCTGTACGGGCACCGGGCCGTATGGTCGGATACGGCGCATGGATTCCCGTCGCGAGTCTGTTTCCGCAGGCGCCGCCCCCGTCGTCGTAGGGGTGGACGCCTGCCCGTCCGGCTGGGTCGCGGTGACCTTGCGCGGTGGCGTGTTCGCCAGTGCCGCGACGGCCGGTGGGCTGAGCGATCTGCTGGCCGGTAAGGAGGACGCGGCCGTGGTCGCGGTCGATATGCCGCTGGGTCTGCTGGAGTCCGAGCATCGCAGCGCGGAGAGACAGGCCGCCGAGCTGCTCGGGCCGCACCGCTCGCGGATCTTCCCGGTGCCGCCCCGGCAGGTCTGGGAGCAGCCCGACCACGCCGCGGCGAACGCCTGCTGCCGCCGGCTGACCGGGCGCGGACTGAGCGCCCAGACCTGGGGGCTGGCGGCGAAGCTCCGCGAGGCCAACGCCCTCCGTGACGGCGGCGAATACCGGCTCCACGAGGTGCATCCCGAGGTCTCCTTCGCGAACATGCGAGGCGGCGGCGAGCCGGTCGCCTGGAGCAAGAAGGGCTGGAACGGCCAGGCCGTGCGCCGCCGTCTCCTCCAGGAACAGGGCATCGTCCTGCCCGACGACCTCGGCCCGGCCGGTCGGGTGCCGTCCGATGACGTCCTGGACGCCGCGGCGGCGGCTTGGAGCGCGCACCGCATCGCGCTCGGCACGGCCGTGAGCCTGCCCGCCCCGCCGGAGAAGTCGGACACGGGGCTGGACATCGCCATCTGGTACTGACCCCTCTTACAGAAGGCGGCGGGAGGCCGCCCGAGCCGTGCCTCGGGCGGCCTCCCTTTCCCCCACCCCCGGAAATGGTCTTCAGTGACGCCCGGCCGGAGCCGTCAGGCGCCGATGCCGTACGGGCGCAGAGAGGTGAGCGGGTCGACGTCCGACCCGTAGCGCGAGGTGGTGCGCACCTCGAAGTGCAGATGCGGGCCGGTGGTGTTGCCGGTGTTGCCGGACCGGGCGATCCGGTGCCCCGCGCCGACGGTCTGCCCGCCGCGCACCGTCAGCGCCGACAGGTGCGCGTACTGGGTGTACAGCCCTTCGGCGTGGCGGATGATCACCTGGTAGCCGAACGCACCGGCCCAGCCCGCGGCCACCACCGTGCCCGGGGCCACCGCGTGCACCGAGGTCCCGATGGGCACCGCGTAGTCCACGCCGGTGTGGTGGCCGCTCGCCCAGCGCGGGCCGCGCACCCCGTACGCCGCGGTGATCGGGCCGCTGACCGGGGTCGCGAGCCGACGCGTGGCGGACTGCTTCGCCGCGGACTGCCGGGCGGTGTGGCGGGAAGCGGCGGCCGTGCGCTTGGCCGGGTGGGCCTTGCCCGAGGGCAGGGTGAGCCGCTGTCCCGGGCGGATCAGATGCGGGTTGGCGCCGATGGTGCGGCGGTTGGCGTGATACAGCGCCTTCCAGCCACCGCTGACGGAACTGCGGGTCGCGATGCGGGACAACGTGTCGCCGCTGCGCACCGCGTACGACCCCGATCCGGCCCCGGCCGCCCGCCGGGGGCTGTGTTTACCGGATGGCTTGACCGTGCGCTTCGGGTGGTGCTGCCGGGCGGGCGGCTTGGCGCTGCGTGCGGCGCCGCGGTTCGCCGCCTCGGCGGCGGGCGGGCCGGACCGGGACAACCGGCCGCGGACCGAGCAGACCGGCCACGCGCCCGGGCCCTGGGCGCGGAGCACCACCTCGGCCACGGTGATCTGCTGGCCCTTGGTGGCCAGGTCGGCCCGCGGGGCGTACCGGGTGCCGCCGTACGCGGCCCAGGTGTGCTGCGAGAACTGCAGCCCGCCGTAGTAGCCGTTGCCCGTGTTGACGCGCCAGTTGCCGCCGCTCTCGCACGCGGCGACCTTGTCCCAGGTGTCGACCGGGGCCGCCTGGGCGGCGCCGGTGTTGAGGAACGGCAGGACGATGCCGACGCTGCCCGCGGTCAGGATCGCGCACAGCGGGGAGACCCGGCTGGGCGAAGCGGGGCGGCGGTGACTTCCTCGTACGGCCATGAGGCTGGTTCCTCTCCACAACGGCTCTCGACGTCGCCCCCGGAGGTCCCGGCGGCTGTACGAGTACCGCAGCCGGGGACGGCCGGTCACAAGGCGCAGGGGTGGTCACGGAGCGCCGCGCGCTCCCGGAACCCGCCCCCTGATCGGGTGACGCTCCATCAGCTGTGCGAGGGAAGGCGCGTGGAGGGTCGGGGGGGCGCACGGACAGGCCAGGGGCTGACGGGACGGCCGGGGCGCCGGCCCGAGATCGCTTTCCGCCGCGTGCCGCACGCGGTCCGCGTCGGCGGGAAATGATTCTCCGCCCGGCGGCGGGCGGTTCCCCGGGAGGATGTCGCATTTCCAGTGGATGGGTTTCCCGGGGGCCGTCGCCGATCATCTTCGCGGGGTCGGCCGAATTCCGCACCGGGCAGAGCTGGTTCGGCCCGGACCGGTCCGTGGGCGGCCCAATGCGGCGGAGTGCGGCCGCGGACCGCGTCGGGACGGATCTTGTGGAGCGCTATTACGCCCGCCCCCGGCCAAGATCGGCCGCTTGGCAGTGCGGGGTCGGGCGGGGAACGGACGTACCGGCTGAGCCCGCCGGGCCGGTCGAAAGCCGTGACGCGGTGCGGCCGCGAAGTCGAAGAGCGGAGCGGGAGAAGTTGAATAGAGGAAGGACCGGTGGAGAGAGGGCGGCAATACGGGCGGCAGGGAACGGCGGTCGCGGCCGGGCCGGGGACCCGGCCGCCGCCGCGGGGTGCGGGGAGCGGCCGCGGGGGAGGGGCCCGTCGTCGTCGGCCTCGACGTAGGCCTTCGCGCTGGCCTCGCCGTCGGCCTCGTCGCCGGTCTCGACGGCGGCCTGGGCGACGGCCTGGGCGGCCTCCGGCGCGGTTCGGCCCGTCGCCCATCGGCGCGGGATACGGCACGTCGGCGACCGGAGAACCCTGGCCACAACTCCCGCGCCCTCGCCCGACTTTGCCCGGCACCAAGGCAGGGACCGCCCGGACAACTCGGAGGTTCACAAGCGGACTTGACGTCCCGTTTGCCAAATCTCCCGCCCGCCCATCGCCTCCCGGACCGGCCGCGTACCGCGCCAGTTCTCCGAAAAGGGGGCCGCGCCCGCAGCGGCCGGGAACTGGCGGAGAATCACGCGGTCCCTGTATAGCGGGGAGCGCGCCGCCCCGCATATCATTGACTCACATCGACTTCATCACGGGAGATCGCTCGCAGGAGCGGTTCCGGATAATCATCTCCTGACCCCACATCGTCGCCGAGCCTCGGCGACGCCGATGCCGTCATTTCCGTACGGCATCGTTCGCCGCATCGGGGGAATCGTCGCGCGACGGTTCGTATACCGGGAGGTGCGGCGCGCCTACGGCGTATGCCGGTCGTCACCGGCCGTGCGCCGTCGGCCTTGTGGCGTACCCGGCGGTGCGTCGCGCCGCCGGACGCCCGGCCGGGGGCGCGCGCCGCTCCGGGCCGTGCCCTCGAACGCCGGTCGGCCCCCTCGGTCCCCGGCCGTAGGCGTCCCCTCCACCGCTCCCGGAGCCGTCAGCCCGCGGCGACGAGCCGTCCGTCCTCGCGGCCGATCCAGTAGCGGCGCAGCACATCGAGCATCACCGACACCTCGCAGGCGGTGATGCCGGGCAGCGCGGCCAGGTCGTGCGTGAGGAAGGCGGCGAGCCCCTCCTCGTCCCGGAACACCCCGTGGTGGATCACCGACGAGGTGCCCGCGACGATCGATACGTACCGTGCGGACGGGTGCCGGGCGAGGGCGTCGGCCACCTGCTGGATGGCTCCGGGGGCGGCGTGCAGTTCGACCACCACCTCCAGCGCGTACCCCAGCAGCGCGGGCTCGATCTCCACCCGGGGCCGTACCAGCCCGCGCCGCAGGAGCGACTGGGTGAGCCGGTAGGCGGTCGAGCGGCTGATGCCGAGCGCGCGGGCCACTTCGGCCGCGCTGGCCCGCCCGTCGTGGCGCAGCAGTTCGACCGCGCCCAGCTCCTCGGCGCTGAAATCGGCGACGGTGGCAGTGGCGGCGGGTTCGGCGGGCCCGGCGGGTTCTTCCAGTGGATCGGCCACTTCCCGCAGCGCCCGGGACTGGTCCTCGCCGAGCCTCCGCAGTCGCCAGGAGTCGGACTTCGTCGAGGCCCGCAGCACCAGTTCGGTGTGGGCCGACCGGACGCCGGGGACGGACGGAATCCGGGTCATCAGCAGCTCCCGGGCCCCGGCGCGGCGCGTGGCGTGCAGGGAGCAGTAGACGTCGGCGTGGCCCGTGGTCGTCGCCACGAACGGGATCTCGGGCAGTTCGGCGAGCCGGCCGGCTACCTGCCGCGCCTGCCCGGGGACGGTGGCCACCCAGATGTGCAGGGGGTTGCCCTCGGCCAGCATCGGCCACTCCACCTGCCCGATCACCCGCAGCAGCCGCTCGTCCGCGAGCCGGGCCAGCCTGCGGCCGACCGTGCTGGCCGAGCTGCCGAGCACATCGGCGAGCGCGCTGAGCGGGGCCCGCGGGGCCACTTGAAGGGCGGCCACCAGGTCGAGGTCGGCATCGTCCAGCGGTGAGGTCTCCGGCATGGATCGAATCTATCGTGCGATTGGTGCCCTATCGGTGAATCATTCTTGCGTTACAAGGGTTTTACTTGCCTCATTCCGTCAGTGCCTTCTCTAATGGACGACCACACCCCGTCATCCGGACGAAGGAAGTGCGGCCGGTGAGCTCGAACGACACCACCACCACGCCCGACAACACCCCACCCGGGACGCCGCCCAGGGCCCCCGCGGAAGACTCCGCGGCGCTGTCCGGTCTGCTTCGGGTGCTCGGCGCCATCGAACGCGCGGGCAACAAACTGCCCCATCCCTTCTGGCTGTTCGCCATCCTCAGCGCGCTGCTCGCGGTGGTGAGCTGGGGACTGGCCGCCGCGGACGTGTCCGCGGACAATCCGGCCGACGGCAAGTCCGTCGTCGTCCGCAGCCTGATCTCGGTCGAGGGCGTCCGCTCGATGATCACGGACGCGATCACCAACTACGCCACCTTCCCGCCGCTCGGCACCATCCTCGTGGTGATGCTCGGGGTCGCCGTCGCCGACAAGTCGGGGATGCTCACGGCGATGCTGCGGGCCGGTGTCTCCCGGGTCCCGGCGCGCTGGATGACGTTCGCGCTGGCGTTCACCTCGATGGTCGCCCACATCGCCTCCGACGCCGCCTATGTGGTGCTCGTCCCCCTGGGCGGCCTGGCCTTCCGCGCCGTCGGACGCAGTCCGGTCCTCGGCATCGTGGTGGCCTTCGTGGGCGTGTCCGCCGGATACGACGCGAGCCCGCTGATCACACCGATGGACGCGGTGCTCTCCGGGCTGACCACGGCGGCCGCGCACACCGTCGACCCCGGATACACCGTCACCCCGCTGTCCAACTACTTCTTCTCGATCGCCTCCTCCGTGATCCTGGCCGCCGTCATCACCCTCGTCACCGAGAAGGTGTCGGCCAGGCAGGTGGCGGCGCTGCCGCCCGACGCGGAGGAGACCACCACGGAGGGCGGGGCCGAAGCCGACCCGGTAGCGCTCGATCTGCGCCCCGAGGAGCGGCGCGGACTGCGCCGCAGCGGGCTGGTCTTCCTGCTCTTCCTCGCGGCGATCGTGGTGGCCATGATCCCCACCAGGTCGCCACTGCGCGGCGAGGGCGGCAGCATCGTCGAATCGCCCGTGCTCTCCGGCATCGCCGTGGTGCTCGGACTGCTCTTCGCGCTCCTCGGCACGGTGTACGGGCGGGCCGCCGGCACCGTACGCGGCAGCCGCGACATCCCCGACTTCATGGCGCAGGGCATGCGGGAGATGGCCCCGATCCTGGTGCTGTTCTTCGCCATCTCCCAGTTCCTCGCCTACTTCAAGTGGACGGGCGTGGGCCAGGTGCTCGCCATCCGGGGCGCGGACCTCCTCAAGGACCTCGGGGTGACCGGGCCGGTCGCGTTCCTGGGCATCATCGTGGTGTGCACGGTCATCAACCTGGCGATGACCAGCGGATCGGCCATGTGGGCGCTGGTCTCCCCGGTGTTCGTCCCCATGCTGATGCTGCTGGACGTCCCGCCGGAGGCCACCCAGGCGATCTACCGCATCGCCGACTCCTGCACCAACGCCATCACCCCGATGAGCGCCTACTTCGTGATGGCGCTCGGCTTCCTCCAGCGCTACCGGCGCTCCGCGGGCATCGGCACCCTCGCCTCGCTCACCCTGCCGCTGTCGCTGGCCATGCTGGTGACCTGGACCCTGCTGTTCTACGCCTGGTGGGCGCTGGGCATTCCGCTCGGCCCCGGCGCCCCCGTCCGCTGAGCCACCCCACCCCCCACCCGGAAGGACCCCCTTGATGACGCTCTCCGACATCGCCGCCGCGACGGAGCGGGCGCTGCCCGAGATGACCGACGACCTGCGGACGCTGGTGGAACTGGAGACGCCGAGCGACGACAAGCAGTTGCTGAACACCGGGCTCGCCGCGATCCACAGCTGGCTGATGGCACGGCTCGGCGAGCCGGATGAGACGGAGCGCCACGACTGCGGCCCGCACGGCGATGTGCTGGCCGTCACCTACCGGGGTACCGCGCCCGGAACCGTCCTGCTGCTGTGCCACTACGACACGGTCTGGCCGGCCGGAACCCTCGCCGAGTGGCCCTTCGAGGTGGCCGACGGCAAGGTGACCGGGCCGGGCGTCTTCGACATGAAGACCGGCCTGGTGCAGGCCGTATGGGCGCTGCGGCTGCTGCGCGAGCTGAAGCTGCCGCATCCGAGCGTCCGGCTGATGCTCAACGGCGACGAGGAGATCGGCAGCCTGTCCTCCCGGCCGCACATCGAGCGGCTGAGCGAGGGCGTCCTCGCCACCCTGGTGTTCGAGGCGGCGCAGAACGGGGCGGTGAAGACCTCGCGCAAGGGCGTCGGGCTGTTCGACGTGTCCGCGCACGGCGTCGAGTCGCACGCCGGGCTCGACCCGCTGGCCGGAGCCAGCGCGATCCACGCCCTGGCCGAGGCCGTCCCGCACATCACCGCCCTCGGCGCCCCGGAGCGGGGCACCACCGTGAACGTGGGGCTGATCAGCGGCGGCACCGGCCGCAACGTGGTGGCCGCCCAGGCGCGCTGCGGCATCGACATCCGTGTCACCGAACCGGCCGAAATGGAGCGTATCGACGCCGCGTTCGACGCCCTCGCACCCTCCGACCCGCGGGTGCGGCTGACCGTCAGCGGCGGGTGGAACCGGCCGCCGATGGTTCCGAACGAGCCGTCCCGGCAGCTGTTCAAGCAGGCCCACGCACTCGCGGCCGAACTGGGCTGGGTACTGGAGGAGACCGCGGTCGGCGGGGCGAGCGACGGCAACT
This sequence comes from Streptomyces sp. NPDC005962, assembly GCF_040629205.1. Classification (NCBI taxonomy): domain Bacteria; kingdom Bacillati; phylum Actinomycetota; class Actinomycetes; order Kitasatosporales; family Streptomycetaceae; genus Streptomyces; species Streptomyces sp. NPDC005962. The sequence continues at coordinate 103,135 of NZ_JBEXVE010000029.1, forward strand.
TCGTCTCCGCGCTCGGCCGCCCGGTCCTCGACGGCCTCGGCGCCCTCGGCTCCGGCGCCCACGCCCGCCACGAGCACACCCTGCTCGACGCCGTCCCGGCCCGCACCGCACTCGCCGTCGGGCTGCTGCACGCCCTGGCGTCCGACGCCTCGTAACACGGCCCGCACAGCGCCGCCGCCCGCCGCCGTGACGGTCACTCACGGCGGCGGGCGGCGGCGTTACGCATGGGTGGTCAGGAGACCAGGAAGTCGGCCTTGCCCTCCTTGGCACCCTGGATGAACGCGGTGATCTCGCTGCGGGTGTAGATCAGCGCCGGACCGTCCGGGTCCTTGGACTGACGGATCGCGACCCGGCCGTCGTCCAGCTTCATGACCTCGACGCAGTTGCCGCCGTTGCCACCGCTCCACGGCTTGCGCCAGCCGTCGGTGCCGAGGTCGGTGGCGCGCATGCCGTTGTAGATGCGGTCCATGCAGATCAGAGCTCCTTGCGGAAATCGCGGAGGATTTCCTTTGTGCGTCGTGCGGTTGCCGCCTGGGCCGCCATGCGGTCCATGGCCTCCAAGTGCGAGGCCACCTCGATACGTTCATCGAGGTAGACGGCGCCGGTGAGGTACTCGACGTAGACCATGTCCGGCAGTTCGGGAACAGCGAAGCGAAAGAGGACGAAGGGCCCGTAGGTGCCCGGATGGTGCCCGGAGGCGAACTCCGAGATCTGCAGCGTCACCCGCGGCATCTCGGTGCTCTCCAGCAGCCGGTCCACCTGTCTGCGCATGACCGCGGGTGCGCCGACGGGTCTGCGCAGCACGGTCTCGTCCATCACCACCCACAGCCGCGGCGCCTCCGGGCGCTCCAGCAGGGACTGGCGCTCCATCCGCAGCGCCACATGGCGCTCGGCCTCCTTGGGGCCCGCCTTGCCGATGGCGCCGGTCTGCATGACGGCGCGGGCGTAGTCCTCGGTCTGGAGCAGGCCGGGGACGAAGTGCGGCTCGTACGCCCGGATCATCTCGGCCGCGCCCTCCAGGCTGACGTGCACGCTGAACCAGTCCGGCAGGATGTCGTGGAACCGCTGCCACCAGCCGGGGCGGTTGGCCTCCTCGGTGAGGGCGATGAACGCTTCCAGCTCCGTGCCGATGACGCCGTAGGAGTCCAGGAGCATCCGCACATAGGGCACCTTGAGTGCGACCTCGGCGGTCTCCATCCGGCGAACGGTTGCCGGGGCGACTCGTAACACCTGCGCGGCCTGTTCGCGCTTGAGCCCCGCCTTCTCTCGCAGCTCCTGCAGGCGCTTCCCGAGGACGACCTGGCCCACGGTCGGAGCCGACCGCGGTTCGCTCACCTTGCTGCCTCCTCTGCCCCCGTGGCTGATGCCCGAAGTCTGCCATGTCCAGTGCGGCCCGGACACACTGCACAAGCAACTCTGCACAATTCAGAGTGTTACTTGCCATGTGTGCGCGGCCCTCGGGATAGTTGCTTCATGATCCCGTTATCGAGGCCGCCGCTATCGAGGCCGTTTCGGCAGCACGACGCGGTGGGAGTGGCCGAGCGGTACGGGCCCGCGGTCATGGAACGGCTGCCCCGGGTGGGCTGCGTCCTGGCCGCCGGCGGCCGCTGGTGGTGGATCGTGCCGTCTCAGTCGGACATTGGCGTCAACTGGCCCGCGGCGGCCGTCTACGCGACGGGCGCGGTGCCGGCCGGCCCGCCGCTCCGGCGGCGGACCGGCCGGGAGGACGGGGGACCGCGGGTGGTGCACTCACCGGACGACGGCGTGCCCTACACCCACCCGCTGCTGCTGCACATCGCGGTCTGCGCGGTGGCCGGGATCTCCCCGGCCTGGCCGCGTGAGGACCGGCGTTCCGGATCATGACGCGCCGTCGTCCGTCTGCAGATACGCGGCCGGGCGCGGGTAGCGCATCAGGGCCGGTCCGGAACCGTCCGGGTCCCTGTCGGCAACGGCGGGCCGCGCCGGGGCGGAGGCCCTCAGCTCGGCGGGGTCGTAGTCGATGACCTGGGTCTGCTCCGCCGGGGTCGGCTCCGGCACCGGGGCCGGATCGGGCCGGTAGAGCGGGATCTGGTCGAGCGCCGTCTGCTCCGAGGGCGCGGGCCCCTGTGCGTACCCGGCCGCCGCACCCTGCGCCGGGGCCTGCGGCTGGACGACCGGGATCTGACCGGTCTCGGCCTGCGCCATCTGCATCTGCGGGTTCTGCGTCTGGGGGCTCTGCATCTGAGGGAACTGCATCTGCGGGACCTGCATCTGAGGGAACTGCATCTGCGGGGCCTGCGCCTGGCCCGTCTGCAGATACGGTGCCTGGCCCTGCGCCGCCTGGGGCTGCGGCGCGGGGGCCTGCTGCATCTGCGGCGCCTGCATCTGCGGCGCCGGGGCCTGCATCTGCCCCATCTGGGGCTGCTGCATCGCCGCCTGCTGCATCTGCTGCTGCGCCATCTGGGGGACCTGCTGCATCTGCTGCATGGGCTGCTGGGGGAACTGCTGCTGCGCCGGTACCTGGTACAGCGGCGTCTGAACCGGGGGAGTGGCGACGTACGCGGGCGCCAGCTCGGCGGGCGGCTGTGACGGCGACGGCGACTGTGACACCGGCTGCCCGAACGGGTCGGACTGCCCGTACGTGTCCGAGGCCACGCCCTGCGGCGCGGGCAGGGCGTTCGCCGAGTACAGCTGCTGCTGGGCCATCTGCGGGGCCTGCTGCATCTGCAGGATCTGCTGCATCTGCTGCGGGGTCTGCTGCATCGGCACCTGGGGCTCGGGAGCGACGGGAGCGACAGGCGCGGCGGGGGCCGCGGCCAGCTGCGGCATCTGCTGGTACTGGTAGTCCAGCTGCTGCGGCGCCGGGGCGGAGTAGAGCGGCGACTGAACGTCCCAGCCGCGCTGCTGCTCGTAAGAGATCTGGGGGGCGTAGTAGGAGGTCCCGTAGAGCACGGTGCTCAGCCCGGTGAGCAGCCGCTGCACATCCGGCTGGGAGCGCACCACCAGCCGCATGAACTGGCTGCTGCTGCCGAGCTTGTTGCCGCATTCGCGGACCAGGACTCCGTGCTGGGCGAGCAGTTGGTCCCGTACCCATGCGCCGTCCGTGCCGCCGGGCAGCTTGACGAAGACGAAGTTGCCCTGGGAGGGGAAGACCGTCATCCCGGGCAGCCCGGCCAGCTGGCTGGTCATCTCCTGCCGGTCGCGGCTGAGCATGCGCAGGCTCTGCACGTACTCCTGCCGGTACCGCTTGAGCATGAAGACGATGACCTCGGCGAAGGAGTTCAGGTTCCACTTCGGCAGCCGGGAGCGGATCTGCACGGCCAGCGCCGGATTGGCGACGAGATAGCCGAAGCGGACGCCGTGCAGCCCGAAGCTCTTGCCGAGGCTGCGCAGGACGATGACGTTGGGACGCAGGATCGCCTCGTCCACGACGCTCGGATACGCCTCGGCGTCGGCGAACTCCAGGAAGGACTCGTCGATCACCACCAGGTCGAGATCGGACAGCGCGTCCATCAGGCCGATGACGGCCTGCCGGGACAGCAGCCCGCCGTCGGGGTTGTTCGGATTGCAGATGACGGCGACCCGCGAGCCCCGGGACCGGACGAATTGGACGAACGCCTGCGGGTCGAGCGCGAATCCGCTCATCTCCGGGAGCTGGAACATGTCGACCCGCTTGCCGGTCTCCATCGGCTGATCCGTCCACCGGCCGAAGGTGGGAATCGGCACCGCGAGGCTTTCCTTCACCAGCAGATGGTCGATCCAGGTGATCAGCTCGGTCGAACCATTGCCCATCGCCATGGTCTGCGGCTGCAGGCCCAGCACATTGGCCAGTTCGGCGGTGATGGTGTCCGCGGAACTCGGGTAGTACGTGAGGATCTCCCGCAGCCTGACCGCCATCACGGCGAACATGGCGGGGGTCGGGAAGTACGGATTGCAGGGGATGCAGAAGTCCACAAGCTCCTGTCCGCCACCACCCGTGACCCCGGCGCGGTTGAGCGCGAAGAAAGACGGGCTGTGGGCGGTGCCACGGAAGAGTTCCATGGCATCACCGGAATTGCCGACTGCGGCAACAGTCACGGCGGGACCTCCTCGGTCGCAAGGGGTCGTGCAATCACGACCGTTGCGGCTCGTCCCTCGAGCCTGACGCATGATCCCAAAAACGTGGGGGAGCTGAGGATTTTCGTGGGGTGTGAGCGAAACCGAGGGACAGATGTTCCCTGATCGAATAAAATTCCGCCCCTCGCTCGTGCTGTCGCACGCTCTTCCGGAGTGGTGGTGGCGGTCGGAGCGTCAGGCGGGGTCGTCCGGCGGACGCTCGCCGTCGGTGAGGGCGGCTCGGTCCTGATGCGCTACCCACACAGCTACCTGAGCACGCGAGCTGAAACCAAGTTTGCTCAGAATGTGCTCAATATGGCCCTCGGCGGTCCGCTGTGCTATCACCAGCGCCGCGGCGATGTCCTTGTTGCTGAGCCCCTGCGCGACCAGCTGGGCGATCTCGGTCTCCCGGGGTGTCAGCGGTGACGGCCGCTCGGGTACCGCCGCCTCCCCGGTGGGCAGTTCGTCCTCCAGCGCGTAGACCAGCGCCTGGTCGTACGGGAGCCGGGCACCCTGCCTGACGGCCGCGTTGTACGCCGGTCCGCCCAGCGCCCGGGCCACGTCCGCCTCGCACTCGTCGTGGTAGTGGACCAGGTGCCCGTAGCCGGAGAGCGGGGCGCCGACCGACTGCCAGACGGTCCGCACGATGCCCAGCAGCCGCGCCGACCGCCGGTGGTCCCGGTCGGTGGCGGCGATCCAGGCCAGCACCTCCAGGTTGACCCCCACGCCCAGCGGATCGTCGAGCGAACGGTTGAAGGTCAGGCTGTCCTTCTCCAGGGCGGCCGCGCGGGCGGTGTCGCCCCGGCGCCACACCTCGACGCCCAGCGCCATCATCGTGTACGCCCGGTGCCAGCCCTCGCCGTAGGCGTCGCACACCGCGAGGGACTCCTCGCCCAGCGCGATGGCGCGCGGCGAGTCGCCGATGAAGGAGTGGGCCAGGGAGAGCCGGATGAGGGCCAGCGCGAGCCCGACCGGATCGCCGGTCGCCCGGTGGCGGGCCACCGCCTCCTCGTAGAGCGCGATCGCGGACGGCGCGTCGCCCCGGTACATGGCGACCATGCCGGAGTAGAGCGCCGTGTACGCCAGGACCGGGTCCAGCCCGAGCCGTTCGCCGATGGCCCGGCTCTCCGCCAGCATGGCCGCGGCCGCCTTGGTGTCGGACTGGATGATGGCCAGCCAGCTGTTGGTCCACAGCGCCCGCGCCCGCACCTCGGTCGGCTCCGGGCAGGCGGCCAGCCCCTCGTCCAGCCAGCGCCGCCCCTCGCCGAGGTAGTAGCTGGTGATCCAGTGGTACAGCAGGTCGGCGGCGGTCCCCAGGCCGCAGGCGGTCTCCTCCGGCTCGGCGAAGGCGGCCTCCAGGGCGCTGCGCAGATTGGCGTGTTCCAGCTGGAGCCGGGTGAACCACTGCACCTGGGCCGGGCCGAACAGCGCGGCGCGCGCGTCGGCCGCCAGCTGCCGGTAGTAGTCGCGGTGGAGCCGCAGCCGACCGGTCTCCTCCCCGGAGGCGGCGAGCCGTTCCCGGCCGTACTGGCGCAGCGTGTCCAGCATCCGGTAGCGCACCGTGGCGTCGTGCTCCTCCCGGAGCAGCACCGACTTGTCCACCAGCTCGGTCACCAGGTCCAGGACGTCCTCGCGGGCGATGCCGTCGCCCGAGCAGACCGCCTCGGCGGCCTCCAGGTCCAGGCTTCCGGCGAACACCGAGACCCGGGCCCACAGCAGCCGCTCCTGCTCGGTGCACAGGTCGTGGCTCCAGTCGATCAGCGCCCGCAGCGTCTGGTGGCGGGGCAGCACCGACCGGGAGCCGGTGGTCAGCAGCCGGAAGCGGTCCTCCAGGCGGTCCAGCAGCTGCTGGACGGAGAGGGCGCGCAGCCGTACGGCCGCCAGCTCGATCCCGAGCGGTATGCCGTCCAGCCGTCGGCACACCCGTTCCACGGCGTCCCGGTTGGTCTCGGTGACGGCGAAGCCCGGCAGGATCGCCCCGGCCCGTTCGACGAACAGCCGCACCCCGTCGCACTGCGCGAGCGCCGCGGTGGACAGCCGCGGCCCGGTGACGTCGGGCAGCGGCAGCGCCGGAACGGCGAGGGTCTGCTCACCGGCGGTGCCCAGCGCCTGCCGGCTGGTGGCCAGGATGCGCAGCCGGGGAGCGGCCCGCAGCAGCCGGTCGGCGAGCAGCGCGCAGCCGTGGATCAGATGCTCGCAGTTGTCCAGGACGATCAGGGTCTGCCGGTCGCGCAGATGGTCGACGAGGACGTCCAGCGGCGGCCGGGCGGACTGGTCCCGGACCTCCAGGGCCTCGGCCACGCTCCGGGCGAGCAGATCCGGGGTCTCCAGGGCGGCCAGTTCGACCAGCCAGACCCCGTCGGAGAACGCTCGGCGCGCCTCCTCGGCGACCCGCAGCGCCAGTCGGGTCTTGCCGACCCCGCCCACTCCGGTGAGGGTCACCAGCCGGGACGCGGACAGCATGCGCCGGGCCTCGGCCGCCTCGTGCCGACGCCCCACGAAAGTCGTCACCTCGGCCGGCAGCCAGCCTGTCTGCCGCCCGGTCGGGGTGCCCGTCGCCACCGCACCCATGTGATGCCTCGCACCGGCCTCGGGCGAACGGGAGTGCCCCGCTCGGCCCGAACAGTCACTGTCCAGGCTATGCCCGGGGGGCGGGCCTCGCAGCCCGCTCGCGGGTGCCACTCAGGGTGGGCGGTGGTCGCCCGGCGTGACCGGGCCGAGGGTCAGGTAGCCATCCGGGGAGATCTCCCCTCGTCGCGGGCGGGCCCGCCGTCCCATGCTGGCCGCACTCGTGAAGAGTTCCGCCGACCGTCGGCGGAAGATCGAAGGTCAGCCATGTGCTTGCATCAGCCCCCTTGTCCCACCGCCGACGCGCCCGATCACGATTCGGCGCGTCTGGTGGCCTCCCACCCCGAGCAGGGGTGGAGCCTGCTCTGCAATGGAGTGGTGATCTTCGCGGACACGGGTGAACTGCTTCCCGACGGACGCGTCATCCCGGCGCCCCGTACCTGCCCCGACCAGGCGGGATGAAGTCCGGCGAAGGGAGACGCGATAGACAACTCGACGCCTCGTACCCACACAAGTGATATGAAACGGCCCGGGGAACGGAACGGTGAACGCCCTCACCACGCCTTCCGCCTCCCGGGCCCTTCTCGCGGGACCGTATGAGCCGATGCGGTGCCCCTGCGAGCGGATGCGGCCCCCTGCGGGCCGATGCAGGCCGATGTGATCGTCTGCGATCGACGTTGATCGTCGTGATGCTGTTCGTGTAACCTGATGATCGCGCCGAGTAGCTTATGTGCGCGCGGATTTCAACACCATCGGGGGTGCGAGGGGGACCGCTGTGCTGGACCGGATCAACGACTCCGGTTTACCCAGCATGCTGGTCGGCCGCGCCGCCGAGCTGACCGTGCTGACGAGTCACGCGGAGGCCGCCTCCGCCGGGCGATCGGGTCTGGTGGTGCTCTCCGGACCCGCCGGGATCGGCAAGACCAGTCTGCTGCGCGCCTTCCTCGACAGTGACACCTGCCGGAAGATGACCGTTCTGCACGGCACCTGCGGCGAGGTCGTGGCCGGTTCCGGTTACGGCGGCGTACGCGCCCTCTTCGGCCCGCTCGGGCTGACCGCCGACGACGCGAGCGACTCCCCGCTGCTCCAGGGCAGCGCCCGGCGCGCCCTGCCCGCGCTCGCCCCGTGCCCCGGTCACGAGGAACCGCCCTCACCCGCGACCGCCTACCCGGTGCTCCACGGGCTCTACTGGCTCGCGGTGAACCTCATGTCACAGGGCCCGCTCGTGCTCGTCCTCGACGACGCGCACTGGTGCGACGAACGCTCGCTGCGCTGGATCGACTTCCTGCTGCGCCGCGCCGACCACCTGCCGCTGCTCGTGGTGCTCGTCCAGCGCACCGAGGCGGAGCCCGCCGCGCCCGCCGCGCTGGCCGACATCGTCGCCCAGCCCCGCTCCTCGGCGATCCGGCTCGGCCCGCTGACCGACGCCGACGTGGCCGAGATGGCCGAGGAGGTCTTCCCGGTCCCGGTCGCGCCGTCCTTCGTCGAGCGCGCAGCCGCCGTCTGCGGGGGCAACCCCCTCACCGTCACCCGGCTGCTGCACGAACTGCGGGACAAGGGGGTGCGGCCGGACGACACCGGGGTCCGCGAGATCGCCGAGGTCGGCCAGTACGTGGTCGCCCAGTCGGTGCACGCCCTGCTGGCGCGTCAGCCCGGCTGGGTCCGGGACGTGGCCACCGCGATCGCCGTGCTCGGCGAAGTGGACCCGGAGCATGTCGGCGCCCTCGCCGCCGTGCCCGCCGCCCGCGTCGAGGCGGCCGTGACGGTGCTGCGCGGCGCCGAGGTGGTGGCGCCGGACCGCCCCGACCTCACCCACGACGTGGTGCGCTCGGCCGTGCTCGACGCCGCCGGGGCCGACACGCTGGCCGGTCTCCGCGCGCGGGCCGCCCAACTGCTCAGCGATATCGGCCGTCCCGCCGAAGAGGTTGCGGGCCAGGTGCTGCTGGTGCCCGCAAGCCCTCAGCCGTGGATGCGCGGGGTGCTGCGGGAGGCCGCCGCCCAGGCCACGACCCGCGGTGCGCCCGAGGCCGCCGCCCGCTATCTGCGCCGGGTCCTGGAGGCCGAGCCCGGCAGCGTGTCCGCCCGTGTCCGGCTGGCCGGGGCGCTCGCCGAGACCCGCCCGGTGGAGGCGATCGGGCTCCTGAAGGACGCCCTCGAACTCACCCCCGACGTACGGGCCAAGGCGCCCATCGCCGTCCAGCTGGGGATGACCTCCCTGACGGTGCAGCAGTCACCGGCCGCCGTACGGACGCTCGGCGCCGTGCTGGACGCGCTGGAGGCCGAGTTGGGGCCCGACCCCGAACCCCGCGACCAGGAACTGCTCACCCTCGTCCGGTCAGCGCTGCTGATCAGCGGCTCCGATGAGAAGGCGACCATCACCACGGTCCGGGAGCGGTTCGCGGGACTGGCCGAACCGGCCGGGGACACCCCCGCACAGCGGCAGCTGCTGGCCATGATGACCGTGCTCAGCGCCATGGAGGGCACCTCGGCGGAGCGTACGGTGCGCCAGGCCCGCCGCGCCCTGCGCTCCCCGGGGGTGGCGTTCGGCAACTGGTCGCTGCTCTTCTCCGCGTTCACCCTGGGCCTGGCCGACGAGGTCGGCGACGCGCTGGAGGCGATGGACCGCTCGCTGCGTTACGGCCAGGAGAACGCCGCGGTGTGGTCGTACGTCCTCACCCTCTCCACCCGGGCCCTGATCCTGCACGGCCTCGGCGCGATACCGGACGCGCTGGCCGACGCCCAGACCGCCGTCGAGATCGTCGGCCACGAGCGGTGGGGCAGCCATATGACGATGCCCCACATCGCCCTGGCGACCGTCCTGGTCGACCGCGGCGAACCGGAGCGGGCCGAGGAGCTGCTCGGCCAGGTCACCCGGCCGAACCTGGACGGGTTCGTCATGGAGTACCACTGGTATCTGATGGCCCGCGCCCGGGCCCGCTGGGCGCTGGGCGACGGCCGGACCGCGCTGCGGCTGCTGCTCGACTGCGGCTCCTCCCTGGAGGAGACCGGATTCGCCAACCCGTGTTTCATCCCCTGGTGGGCCGAGGCGGCCTGGGTCTACGCCGCCGAGAAACGCGCCGACGAGGCCCGGGACGTCGTCGACCACGGCGCCGAACTCGCCCGCCGCTGGGGCACTCCGCGCGCCCTCGGACTCGCCGCGCTCGCCCGCGGCATGACCACCCGCGGCGAAACCGGCATCGCCCTGCTCACCGAATCCGTCGCGCGGCTGTCCGCCTCACCCGCCCGCGCCGAGCACGCCCGCGCCGAATTCATGCTCGGCGCCGCCCTGCTGGACGCCGGGGACTCCCGCGGCGCCCGCGAGCATCTGCGGACCTCCGCCGACCTCGCCCAGAGCTGCGGCGCGCTGGCGCTCGCCAAGGCCGCCCGGCGGCGGCTGGTGGCCGCGGGCGGCCGGATGCGCGAGATCACCGCCTCCCCGGTGGACCTGCTCACCGGCACCGAGCGCAAGGTCGCCACCCTCGCCGCGGCCGGAGGAGGCAACCGGGAGATCGCCGAATCGCTCTTCGTCACGGTGCGCACCGTCGAGACGCATCTCACCAGCGTCTACCGGAAACTGGGGCTGGCCCAGCGGGCCGATCTGGCCTCGGTGCTGCGCACTCCGAGCGTCCCGCATCCGCAGGCTCCGGCGTGGGTGTCCGCGGCACGTGGCCACCGCTGAGTGCGACGTCACGGCGCTTCTGCGTACTCCGAATATGTGCTCGACATATAGTCGTTCCATGCAGCTCAACGGGCTACCGTTCCCGGGACGGGAACGAGAGCAGGCGGTGCTGGACTCGGTCGTCACCGACCTGGCGGCAGGCCGCCCATCGGTCCTCACCCTGTCCGGCAGGCCCGGCTTCGGCCGCGGCCCCCTGCTGCGCTGGGCGGCCCGGCTCGCGGAGGAACGCGGGCTGCGCACCCTGACCGCCCAGGCCACGCAGGGCGAGAGCACACTGCGCTACGGCGTGGTGCAGCAACTGCTGACACCGCTGGACGGGCTCAGCGACCGCTCGCTCGCGGCCCTGGCCGAACCCGGCCCGGACAGCGGACTGCCCGGTCTGGCCGAACTGCTGCGCAGCGCCCGCGACCGGCCGACGCTGCTCGTCGTCCACGAGGTGGACTGGCTGGACCCGGCCTCACGGCGCTGGTTCGACGCCCTGGTGCGGCGGCTGTCGGGAAAGCAGGTCGCCCTGCTGGCGAGCAGCAGAGGCGTCAGCCACCCCGGCTGGTGCGGCGCTTCCCCCTACCCAGGCCCGGTCTCCACCCGGCAGCTCGCGCTGTCCGCGTACACCGTGGGGGACGTCGCCACCATGATCGACGCGGTCTGCGGACGGCCCGCCGACGAAGCGTTCACCGAGGCGGCGTGGGAGGTGAGCGCGGGCAACCCCATGGTGCTGCACGAGGCGCTGGCCGACTTCACCGGACGCGGTCACCAGCCGGTCGCCGAACAGGCGCCGGAGCTGCGCGCGATGGTCGAGGCCGTCTGCGGCGACTACGTCGCCCGCGCGCTCGGCGGGCTCTCCGACACCGCCGTCACCGTCGTCCGCGCCCTGGCCGTCTGCGGCGAACTCCTCGACCTGCCCCTGCTGTACGCACTCGCCGGACCCCGCGCGGCGAGCGAACCCGGACTGGGCGTGGCGCTGGAGGCCAGCGGCCTGGCCACCGCCTCCGGCACCGGGCTGCGGCTGTGCTGCCCCGAGGCACGGAACTGGATTCTGGAGGACATGACCGCCGACGAGCGGATCGACCTCTACGCGCGGGCCGCCGAACTCGCCCACCGGGCCGCCGTACCCGACGAGGACATCGCCCGGCTGCTGCTCGCCGCCCGCCCGCTCGGCGAACCCTGGGCCGTCCATGTGCTGCGCCGCACCGCCACCGCCGCGCTGCGGGCCGGTCACCCCGCCCTCGCCATCGCCTGCCTGTCCCGCGCCCTGGACGAACCCCTGGACCCTGGCGGGCGCGCCCAACTGGGCCTGGAACTGGCCGCCATCGAGGTGCTCGGCGCGCCCGAGGCGAGCGACCGGCGGCTGACGGAGATCGTCCGGACCGGCACCGGGGCACCCGACGGGGCCCGGGTGCGCGCCGCCGACCTCGGCCTCACCCGCGGCGGCGTGGAGAGCCTGCGGTCCGCCGTGGCGAGCGCGCTGCCCGTGGCCCGGGACGGCGAACGGGAGGCCCTGGCCGGGCTGCTCCGGCTCGCCGAGCCCGGTCCCGAGGACGACGCCGACCCGCTGCTGCCCGAGATCCCCCCGCTGCCCGCCCGCCCCACCGATCCGGCGCAGGCCGCCGCCCGCGCCCGGCAGCTCTCCCTGCGGGGCGAGGACCTGCCCACCGCCCGGGCACTGGCCCGGCACGTCTTCACCGGCGAACCCGGCGCCGACGCGCTGATCCTGCCCCGGCTGGTCGCCGGGCGGGTTCTGCTGCTCACCGACGACCTGGACGAGGCCGAGGTGCGGCTGGACGCCCTCCATCTCGACTTACGTCGGCGCAACGCCCGGGCCGCCGCCGGGCTCGTGCTGGCCGTCCGGGGCGAACTGAACCTGCGGCGGGGCCGGGTCGACGCGGCCGAACGGGACATCGCCGCCGCCGGACGCGCCCTGCCGCAGGCCCACTGGCATCCGCACCACCTTCCCTATCTGACGGCGCTGCGGATCATCGTCGCCCTGGAGAGCGGCCGCGTGGAGCGGGCCGGGGAGCTGGCCGCCACGCCCGTCCCGGCCCAGGCGCAGGACGGCACGTCCTACGCCTATCTGCTGTTCGCCAGGGCGCTGGTGGCCTCCGGGGACGGCAGGAGGCTCGCCGAGTCGCTGGAGCTGTTCCGCGACTGCGGACGGCGGCTGCTGCGCCGCGGCCGCGGCAACCCCGCCCTGATGCCCTGGCGTTCGAGGGCCGCCGGGGTGTGCCACGCGCTCGGCGACCACGAGGAGGCACAGCGGCTGAGCCAGGAGGAGATCGCACTGGCCCGGCGGTGGGGCACGGCCAGCACTCTCGGCTGGGCCCAGCTGGGCGCCGGACGGGTGGCCCGCGAGGGCCGCGCCCACCAGCTCCGCGAGGCCTTGGGGACCCTGCGCCCCGCCGCCGCCCGGCTCGCCTACGCCGGTGCGCTGATCGAACTGGCCGGCGCCGAGCTGGACGCGGGGGACCGGCAGGCCGCCGTCCCCCTGGTGGCCGAGCTGTTCACGTTCACCACCACCCACCGGCCCGCCAGCCGGCTCGCCGCGCAGGTGCGCGCGCTCGCCGAACGGCTGGGACAGCCCACCGCGCCCGGGACCGGCCCGTACCCCGGCTGGGCGACGCTGACCGAACCCGAGCGGCGCACCGCCACCCTCGCCGGACTCGGCCACGGCAACCGGGAGATCGCCGAAATGCTGTCGGTGACCCGGCGCACGGTGGAGCTGCGGCTCAGCGTCGCGTACCGGAAGCTGCGGATCGGGGGGCGCGCGGAACTCCACGCGCTCGTGCGGGCGACGGAGGGATACGGTACGGATGTTGCTTGAGCGGGACACCGAGGTGGCACAGATCAGGGAGGCCCTGAGCGCCGCATGCGCGGGCACCTCGTCGCTGCTGCTGCTCACCGGCCCGCTCGGCATCGGCCGGACCGCGCTGCTGCAGCGGCTGGCCCTGCTGTCGGGGGAGGACGTCCGCGTCCTGCGTGCCAACGCCGCCCCGATGGAGCAGGACTTCGCCTTCGGCGTGGTCCGTCAGCTCTTCGACAGCCTGCTGACCGGCGCCCCGCCCGAGGCGTGCGAACGCTGGCTGCGCGAGCACGGCGACTTCGCCCGCATGATCCTCGCCGACGACGCCCTGCCACTGGGCGAATGCCGCTCCGTCGACCTGTCCGAGACGGTCCTGAACGGACTGCGCGCCCTGCTGGCCGACGTCGGCGCCGACCACCCGCTGCTGATCCTGGTGGACGACCTCCAGTGGGTGGACGCCCCCTCGCTGCGCTGGCTCGCCCACCTGAGCAAGCGGCTGCACGGGATGCGCGCCGTACTCGTCTGCGCCCTGCGCGACGGCGATCCGCGGGCCCGGGAGCTGACGCTGCGCGAGATCACCGACTGCGCACAGCGGGTGCTGCGCCCCGCGCCGCTGTCCGTCGAAGCCACCAGGGAGATGGTTCTCGACCAGTTCGGGGAGCCGGGCGACGAGGAATTCGCCCGCGCCTGCCACGAGATCTCCGCGGGCAACCCCCTCTTTCTCAGATCGGTCCTGGTGACCCTCGCCGCAGCCGGCCACAGCCCCACCGCCGGGCACGTCGAGACGGCCCGCCGGCAGCGCCCCGCCCAGCTCCGCGAATGGCTGGCCAACTGCATGCGCACCCAGCCGCGGTCGGTACGGGACCTGGCCGCCGCGATCGCCGTCCTCGGCGACCAGGGCGAACCCGAACTGATGGCCCGGCTGGCGGGCCTCGACCCGATCGGCCTCGCCGCCGCGCTGCGCACCCTCGGCCAACTCGGCCTGCTGGCAGCCGAGCAGGAGCCGCGCTTCCTCCACCGCGTCGTACAGGACGCCGTCGAGTCCTCGATGACCGTCGCCGAGCGCGAGCGACTGCACGACGCCGCCGCGGCCCTGCTGTACAGCGAAGGCTCCTCCGCCGAACTGGTCGCCGCCCAGCTGATGGCCGTCACCGCCTCACAGCACCCCTGGTCGATCGAGGTGCTGCGGGCCGCGGCCGACACCGCGCTGCGGCGGGGCGCTCCGGACATCGCCACCCGCTATCTGCGGCGCGCGCTGCTGGACGGCGCGTTGTCCGGCGAGAGCCGCGGACGGCTGCTGATCGATCTGGCTACCGCGGAGCGCGAATTCGACCCGGCCGCCTGCGAACGTCACATCTCCCAGGCGATACCCCTGCTGACCACGCCACGGCACCGGGCCGCCGCCGCCCTGCGGATGTCCCCGGCCATCGTGGGCGCGGTGCCGCCGACGGTCATCGACCTGTTCCAGCAGGTCGCCGATGACCTGGGCCCGGCGTCCGCCCTCGACGGCTCGGCGCGCGACGTGGCGCTGCGGCTGGAGGCGCGGCTGCGGCACGCCGGGCACGAGGACCCGGCGGCGCTGGCCACGGCCGTGGAGCGGCTGTCGGCGCTGGGCGAGGAGCCGCCGCTCGACTCGGCCGCCGAACGCGAGCTGACCGCCGTCCTGTTCAACGCCGCGATGCTCACGATCCGGCAGCCGGCGGCCGAGGTCGCCCGGCTCGCGGGCCGTGTCCTGGAGCGGGAACCGGCCGGCGCGGACGGGGCCCATTCGCATCTGCCGCTGGTGGCGGTCGCGCTGGTCGCCGCCGACTCGGTACGGGGCATCAGCTCCTGGCCAGCGGCCGAGCGGCACTCCCCGAGGCAGGACGTCACGGCCGTCGACGCGCTCGTCCACGCCGAGCAGGCGATGATGCTGGTGGCGCGCGGCCGGGTGGCCCGGGCCCGGGAGCCCGCCGAGCGCGCGATGCGGCTGGCCGGTGCGCACTGGCCGGAGGCCGGGACTCTCGCCACCGTCGCCCTCACCTACGTCGCCTTGGAGCTCGACGACGCCGAGCTGGTCGAGGGGGTGCTGGACGAGGCCGGGCGGCGCCGGTCGGCCAACATGGCGCTCACCGCCTCGCTCCAGCTCCTCAAGGCGTCCCAGGACGCCCGGCACGGCCGCTGGACCAGCGCGCTGGACACGTTGCTGGGCTGCGGCAGGCAGCTGGACGCGGCGGGGTGGCGCAATCCCGTCCTCTTCCGGTGGCGGCCCTGGGCGGCCACCCTCCAGCACCGCATCGGAGACTCCCGCGCGGCCCTGGCGCTCGCCGAGGAGGAGCACGCCCGGGCCGAGGCCTGGGGCGCCCCCGTCGCGCTGGGCCGCGCCCTGCGGCTCAAGGGCCGGCTGCACGACGGCGCCCATGGCACGAAACTGCTGCGCGAATCGGCCGACGTGCTGCGCGCCTCCGCCAACGAACTCGAACTCGCCCGCTCGCTCGCCCTGCTGGCCCGGCGGCTGGAAGGCGGCCCGGAGGCGGCGGCCCTGCTGCGGGAGGCCGGAGCCCTCGCCGCGGTCTGCGGCGTGCCCTGGCTGATCGAGCGGGTCGAGCAGGGGGGCGGTACGGCGGCACCCCGGCCGGAGGCCGCGCTGACCCGTACCGAACGTACGGTGGTCTCCCTGGCCGGGGACGGCCTCACCAACCAGGAGATCGCCGGGCGGCTCGGCGTCACCTCCCGCGCGGTCGAGAAGCACCTCACCCATGCCTACCGCAAGCTGGGCATCTCCGGCCGCCGCCAGCTGATGGAGATCCTGCCCCGCCTGGATTCGGAAATCCTGCGTTAACGACGCTAATTCACCGGGTGTCCAACCGGCTTCGTCGGCCGGGCTTCCCGGCATGGCCGGGCATCGGGGGCGAGACGTTCGATCCGGGCAATTTCGCAGGTCGGCGAGGTGACCGAACCGACCACCGAAGCCCTGTGGTGCGGACCGAACCTCGGAGAAGCGGTACCACAGGATTGGGCGACGCGCCCCCTGCTGACGTTGACTCACGCGTCATGATCTCCCTAGTCTCATTAAAAAGCATTCGAATTGAATAGCCGCGGTATTCGTCCCCGGCCATTCGCTCCCGGTCATTGATAAACAGGAAGGGATGGCAGTCCCTTGGCAGTTTCCGCACTAGCAGATTCGGCTCGGCCAACTCCTCACGAGATGGAATCTGACCAGATCGAGTACGCGGACCTTCTGCGCCAGTTCGACACGCCGGGGGCATGTGTCGTCTGTCTCGACCCGTCCCTGACGGTCCGGCAGGCGAACCATGAGTTCTTCTGGCAGTTCGACGACGACTCCGCCGTGAGCGTCTGCGGCCGCGACTTCTGTGATCTGGCGCATCCCAGCGCCCAGCAGGCGCTGCACCACCAGCTCTCCCGGCTGGTCGACGGCACCCGCCACCGGTTCTCCGGCCATGTGGTCGTCGTCGGCTCCCAGGGCGCCGCCTTCACCAGCGCGCTCACCGCGGTCGCCGTACGCGAGGGCACCTCGCACGTCGCCTCGCTCCTGGTGGTGTTGCGGCCCGTGGGCGGCGGTCAGGAGCTGGACATGGTGACCAACCGCAAGAAGATCCTCAGTGAAATCGAGGCGCGCATCCTGGAGGGCATCGCGGCCGGACTCCCCACCATTCCACTCGCCTCCCGGCTCTATCTCAGCCGGCAGGGCGTCGAATACCACGTGACGCGTCTGCTCCGTAAGCTGCGGGTCCCCAACCGGGCGGCCCTGGTCTCCCGCGCCTATTCCGTGGGCGTCCTCAATGTGGGCTCCTGGCCGCCGAAGGTCGTCGACGACTTCGTGAAGTGACCCACGAGCCGTGACGCGGCGGCATACGGACGGAACGCCGCCGCGTCAGAAGGCGTCACGAGGTGCCCTGAGGCCTCGCGAGGTGCCGTGAGGCGTCACGTTGAGCCGGGGCCGGGGCCGGAGCCGCGGGCGAGCCGCAGCACACTGAACGCGGTGAGCGCCACATGCAGCTGGGTGCGCTGCTCACCCGACTCCAGATCGCAGCCGAGCACCCGCTCGATCGCGTGCAGCCGCTGGTAGAACGCCTGCCGTGACAGGTTCGCGCGCTTGGCGGCCACCGTCTTGTTGCCCGCCGCGTCCAGATAGGCGTGCAGGGTCGTCAGCAGATCGGTGCCATGCCGCTCATCGTGCTGCACCAGTCGGCCGAGCTGCCGTTCCACGTACTCCTGCACTCGCACATCACCGCGCAGCGCGTACAGCAACTGCCGTAGTCCGATATCGCTCAGCTCATGGAACGGCTTGTCCGGTGTGCCCGGGACGGCGGCGTCCGCGACCCGGGCCGCCTGCTGGAAGGAGCGAGCCGTCTGCGACAGGTCCGATACCTCGGAGCCCACGCTGACCACCGCGTCCGGATCGGACTCCCGCACGGAACGGCTCAGCCGCTCCACCAACGGCCGCCAGGGTGTGGCCGGATGGAACGCGAGCAGCACCCCGAGATGATCGCCGGGCACCGTGCCGGTCAGCACCGCGGCGCCCGCCGCGGCCATCTCCTCCGTCAGCCGGTCCTCCAGTTCCCCCGGCTCTTCGCCGCCGGGCCCCTGGGCGGGGGTGACGAGCACGACGATCAGCCGCCGTCCCATGACCCGCATGCCCAGCGCCTCGGCCCGGGCCCGCGCCTCCCCGGCCGAGCGGCAGCGCTGCTCGACCAGATCCAGCAGCAGCGTGCGCTGCGCCCGCCGCTCCCAGCGGGTGTGCTGGGTCAGCCGGGCGATGGTCAGGGCGGTGGCCGTACGCTCCAGGACCATCGCATGCTCGGGACCCACCGCCGGGGCGCCCGAGGCGTCCGGCAGCATGACCAGCCGCCCCCAGCGCTCGCCCCGGTACTCCACGGCCGTCACCAGCCAGTTCTCCGGGCCGCTCAGCTCGGTGCGGTCGGGCGGGGGCGTACCGCGGGACCGCCGCTCCCAGCCGGTCAGCACCCCCTCGACGCCATGGCCAGGCGCCCCGCAGATCACGGCCCGGTGGATCAGGTTCTCCAGTACCACCGGATGGCCGCTCAGCTCGGCGGCCATGCCCACCACCTCGTCCGGCTCGGCGCCGCGCAGGGTCAGCGCGGTGAAGGTGTCATGGACGTCCTGCGCCCGGCGCAGGGTCTCGATCTGGCTGCCGATGATCATCGAGTGGACGATCTGGGTGACCTCCACGAAGTTCACGTTCCCAGGCAGCAGGACGAGCGGGAAATCCCGCGCCCGGCAGGCGCTCACCAGCTCCGACGGCGGCTCGTGATACCGCCGGACCAGCTCGATGACCAGGCCCGCGGCGCCGATGTCCGCCAGCTCCTCCACATACCGGCGCACCAGCGCGGGGTCCTCCGGCAGCGGCATCCCGGTGGTCAGGACCAGCTCCCCGCCCTTGAGGAAGGACGCCGGGTCGAGCAGCTCGGTGATGTGGACCCAGCGCACCGGACGGGACAGCTGATCGTGACCGGACACCACTTCCGGATGCCCGGCGGCCAGCACCGGAAGCCGCAGTGCGTCGCCGAGGGTGAGCGGAGCGGAGCCGTTCATGCGGGCCACTCTGACAAGCGGGCCGACCAGGCGCAACCACGATCCGGGGGTCTCCTTGACAAAGTGTCCACCCGGTCCCGGTTGACATAACGTCCATCCCGATCAGCTGCCCGCGACACAATGATCATTGTCTTTCCCCGGTCCGCTCCCGCAGGCTCGAAGAAGTCCCGCACGCTGAAGAAGTCTCGAAGCAGTCCGGTCCACCGCCGTCCCGCGGATGTTTGGGAGAGATCATGACCAATCTGTCGCCGCAGCTCCGCCAAGCCACTCCGGTGGTCGCCGTCCGCGGAGAGGGGGCCTACCTCCACGGTGAGGACGGACGCCGCTATCTGGACTTCACCGCGGGCATCGGCGTCACCAGCACCGGACACTGCCACCCGCGGGTCGTCGCCGCCGCGCAGGAGCAGGTCGGCACCCTCATCCACGGCCAGTACACGACCGTCATGCACAAGCCGCTCCAGCGGCTGACCGACAAGCTCGGCGAGGTGCTGCCCGAGGGCCTCGACAGCCTGTTCTTCAACAACTCCGGCAGCGAGGCCGTCGAGTCCGCGCTGCGCCTCGCCCGCCAGGCCACCGGGCGGCCGAACATCCTGGTCTGCCACGGCGGCTTCCACGGCCGCACCGTCGCCGCCGCGTCCATGACCACCTCCGGGACCCGCTTCCGCTCCGGCTTCTCGCCCCTGATGAGCGGCGTCATGGTGACCCCGTTCCCCACCGCCTACCGGTACGGCTGGGACGAGGAGACCGCGACCCGGTTCGCGCTGAAGGAACTGGACTACGTCCTCCAGACCATGTCCTCGCCCGACGACACCGCCGCGATCATCGTCGAGCCGGTGCTGGGCGAGGGCGGCTACGTACCCGCCACCGAGGGCTTCCTCCAGGGGCTGCGCGAGCGGGCCGACCGCCATGGCTTCCTGCTCATCCTGGACGAGGTGCAGACCGGCGTCGGCCGCACCGGGCGGTTCTGGGGCCATGACCACTTCGGGGTCCGCCCCGACATCCTGATCACCGCCAAGGGCCTGGCCAGCGGCTTCCCGCTGTCCGGCATCGCCGCCTCCGAGGAACTGATGGCCAAGGCCTGGCCCGGCTCCCAGGGCGGCACCTACGGCGCCAACGCGGTGGCCTGCGCCGCGGCCGTCGCCACCCTCGACGTCGTACGGGACGAGAACCTCGTCGCCAACGCCGACGCCATGGGCGCCCGGCTGCGCTCCGGCCTGGAGGACGTCGCCGCGAAGACCCCCGCCATCGGGGACGTCCGCGGCCTCGGTCTCATGCTGGCCAGCGAGTTCGTCACCGAGGACGGCGAACCCGACCCGGCGACCGCGGGCCGGGTGCAGCGCGCCGCCGTGGACGAGGGACTGCTGCTGCTCCTGTGCGGCGCCTGGAACCATGTGGTCCGGATGATCCCCGCGCTCGTCGTCGACGAAGCGGCGATCGACGAGGGACTGCGCGCCTGGTCCGCCGCCGTGAGCGCCGGTACGTCCGGCACCTCCTGACGCCCTTCGCCCTGTCATCCTCGGGACCCCCGGCCGCCGCCCGCCACCCGCGCGGGCGGCGGCCACAGAAGGAGATTGCCGCTATGTCTGCCCTGCCCACCCCCTCGTTCCCCGCAGCGGGCGACGTCCTTGCGACGGTGTCCAAGAAGCTGTACATCGCCGGGTCCTGGTCCGACGCGGCTGGTGGCCTGACCATGCCGGTCGACGACCCGGCCACCGGCGAGGTGCTGTGCGACGTCGCCGACGCCAGCCCCGCCGACGGACAGCGCGCGCTCGACGCCGCCCTGGACGCCCAGGAGAAATGGGCCGCCACCGCGCCCCGCGCCCGCAGCGAGATCCTGCGCCGCGCCTACGAACTGATCCTGGAGCGCGCCGACGCGCTCGCCGCCCTGATGACGGCCGAGATGGGCAAACCGCTGGCCGAGGCGCGCGGCGAGGCCGCGTACGCCGCCGAGTTCTTCCGCTGGTTCTCCGAAGAGGCCGTCCGCATCGACGGCGGATACGCCACCATGCCCGACGGCAAGAACCGCATGCTGCTCATGCGCCGCCCCGTCGGCCCCTGTCTGCTCGTCACCCCGTGGAACTTCCCGCTGGCCATGGGCACCCGCAAGATCGGCCCGGCGATCGCCGCTGGCTGCACCATGGTGCTCAAGCCCGCCCCGCAGACCCCGCTGTCCTCGCTCGCCCTCGCGGGCATCCTGGAGGAGGCCGGGCTGCCCGCCGGGGTGCTCAACATCATCACCACCTCGCGGGCCGGAGAGGTCGTCGAGCCGCTGCTGACCGGCGGCCACATCCGCAAGCTGTCCTTCACCGGCTCCACCCAGGTCGGCCGCATCCTGCTCGGCCAGTGCGCGCCCGCCGTGGTCCGCACCTCCATGGAGCTCGGCGGCAACGCGCCCTTCATCGTCTTCGACGACGCGGACCTCGACGTCGCGGTCGAGGGCGCCATGATCGCCAAGATGCGCAACATGGGCGAGGCCTGCACCGCCGCCAACCGCTTCTTCGTCCACTCCTCCGTGGCCGCCGAGTTCGCCGACCGCCTCGCCCGCCGCATGGGCGCCCTCGACGTCGGCCCCGGCAACCGCCCCGGCGTCGACGTGGGCCCGCTGATCGACCGGACGGGTCGCGGCAAGGTCGAGGAACTGGTCGCCGACGCCGTAGCGCGCGGCGCCGAGGTCCTGGTCGGCGGCACCACCCCCGACGGCCCCGGCTGCTTCTACCCGCCGACCGTGCTCACCGGAGTGTCCCCGGCCAGCAGGCTGATGGAGACCGAGATCTTCGGCCCGGTCGCCGCCGTCCTCACCTTCGAGGACGAGGACGAGGTCGTCGCCACCGCCAACAGCACCGAATGGGGCCTGGTGGGCTACGTCTTCACCCGGGACCTCAACCGCTCGCTGCGGGTGAGCGAACGCCTGGAGGTCGGCATGGTCGGCCTCAACACCGGCCTGGTCTCCAACCCGGCCGCCCCCTTCGGCGGCGTCAAACAGTCCGGCCTCGGCCGCGAGGGCGGCCGCGTCGGCATCGACGAGTTCCTGGAGTACAAGTACATCGCCACCCCCGTCTCGTAACGGCACGCCTCGCCTCCGGGGGTTTCCCCTCCCCTCCCCGCCCCTTCCCGGCACCCGTCGATTTGCGGCTCCGCCGCGCGGGGGCTCCGCCCCGGTCCTCAGGGCGTCCGGGGGTCCAGGGGGCGGAGCCCCTTGGTTCGGGAAGGGGCGGGTAGGGGATAAAGCCCCGGGCACCACCCCGCGGCCCGCGAACGCCGGAGGCACCACGGGAGCGCGGGCGGGCCCGGCACGGCGCACCGTGGGAACCGCCGCCGGGGGCGGGCCGTTGGCCTGGTGGGGGCGGCGCGAGGAGGGGACCCATGGCCGAGTTGGTGCCCGGCGGCAACCAACCACTGCCGGACGGCACGCTGACCATCCGCGTCCCGGGCCCCTTCGACCTGTCCGCGCTGATCACCGGCGACGACGGAAAGGTCAGGGGCGACGGCGACTTCGTCTTCTTCAACCAGCCCACCGCCCCCGGCGTCCGGGTCCAGGGGGACACCGTCACCGTGCGGCCCGGGCAGCTGCGCTCCGGCGCCAGCCGGGTCACCGTCGTCGTCAGCCCCGCCGACCCCGGCACACCGCTCGGCCGGTTGCCCGCGCCCGTCATGAGCGTCACCGGAAGCGGCGGCGCTCCGTCGGCCCGGTTCGCCCCGCCGCGCCCCGGGGCGGAGACGGTGCTGCTGCTCGCCGAGATCTACCGGCGCGGCACCCGGTGGAAGGTGCGGGCGATCGGCCAGGGGTACGCGGACGGGCTGGCCGGGGTGGCGCGCGACTTCGGCGTCGATGTCGCGGATGACGGGACAGCGGACGACGGCACCACGGGCACCGGCATTGCGGGCACCGGCACCGTGAGGGACGGCACCGCGGGCACCGGCACCGCCAGCCACCCCGTCGCGCCCCCGCCCACCGGCGGCGACGGGGTCCTCGGGCTCGTCAACGCCGCCCGGTCACGCCACGGCGTACCGCCCGTCACCCTCGACCCCCGGCTCACCCGGGCCGCCGAGGCCCATGCGGCCGCCATGGCCGCCCACGGCGCGCTCGGTGCGGAGAGCCCCGACGGGACGTCACTCTTCCACCGGATCGCGGCACACGGCTACGCCCCGCTCACGGTCGCCGAGCACCTCGTCTCCGGGCCGCGCACCCCGGGCGGGTTCATCGACTACTGCCTGTCCGATGGGGAGCGTGGTGGCCCGTTCCGGGACCCGGCGGTCACCCATGTGGGCATCGGCAGCGCGTCCGGCGCCGGAGACGTGTTCTGGACGGCGGTGTGGGCGCGGCCCTTCACCCCGGACGGTCTGCGCCGCCTCACGTCCGAGGTGATCGCGCTGACCAACGCCGAGCGCGCCGCCGCCCGGCTGGCGCCGCTGGCCCCCGACCCGCGGCTGACGCTGGCCGCGCAGGCGCACAGCGACGACATGGTCGCCCGCGACTTCTACGACCACACCAGCCCCGAGGGCCGTCAGCCCTGGGACCGGGCCGCCACCGCCGGGGCCACCCACCGCGGTATCGGCGAGAACATCGCGTGCGGTCAGCGCGGCCCGGCGGAGGTGGTCCGCGGCTGGATGGACAGCCCCGGCCACCGCGCCAACATCCTCAAGGCCGACTTCACGCACATAGGCGTCGGCTACGCCACGGGCAGCCGCGCCGCCACGTACTGGACCCAGGTCTTCGGCGCGAGATGCTAGGGCCTGTCGTTTGGATCAGGGCCGGGCTCGCGGGCCCTGGCACGCGCATCTGCGGCGTTGTCGTCACTCGCCGACGCTCCGCGTCGACTC